>FR887199.1 GCA_000436735.1 Firmicutes bacterium CAG:170 | reverse complement strand
TCCGGATTCCATGATGTCCCAGCAAGCATATACTATGCAGATGCTGTAGCGTGGGCAGCGGAAAATGACATCGTCAATGGCTGCGGCGGCGGACGGTTTGCGCCGGATGACGCGATCACAAGAGAGCAGCTCGCAGCAATTCTGTACCGCTACAGCCGCTATTGCGGCCAGAGTACTGCTGTGACTGCATCACTGGACAGCTTCTCTGACGCGGCCAGCGTGAGCGGCTATGCACGCGAGGCGCTGGCATGGGCATACGAACAGGGAATCGTGCGCGGCACAAGCGGCAATCGGGTCAATCCGACCGGCTTTGCAACCCGCGCGGAGACGGCGGCAATGCTGCACCGCTATTTGAAAAAGTAAAACCATTTGGATAAACGGAATCCGGCAGACGTGCAAATTGTCTGCCGGATTCTGATAAGGAGAAAGAATATGGAGTTTCCCGAATCGTTTATTTACGCAGGCCCGGCGTTTTCTGCACCGGAGCAGCCCGTCCCCGCACCGTATTTCCGCAGACAGTTCCGACTTGAACGTGTGCCGGAGCAGGCGGAACTTTTGATCTGCGGCATCGGCTTTTATGAGCTGTATGTGAATGGGCAGCGTATCACCCGCGGCCGTCTGGCACCGTACATTTCTTCACCCGATGTTGCAGTTTATTATGACGCATACGATGTTGCGCCGCTCCTCAGAAGCGGAGAAAACGTAATTGGAGTTTGGCTTGGAAACGGCTTTCAGAACAATCCGGGCGGCTATGTCTGGGATTTTGACAAGGCGCGCTTTCGCGGTGCGCCGCGTTTTGCGCTGCGTCTGGACGAATGCAGCGGAGAGAAACGGCAGGCCATTTTGGAATCGGATAAGGCGTTCCTGACCGCTCCGTCGCCGCTTTTGTCCGATGACTACCGTGTGGGCGAGACTTATGACGCACGGAAAGAAAGACCGGACTGGCTGCTGCCGGGTACGCCGTCCGGCGAATGGAAGCCTGCGCTCTGCGCCGAGCGTCCGCGCGGGGAACGCGTTCTTCGCACGATCGAACCTGTTACGATCGAAAAGGAGCTGCGGCCTGTTTCCATCCGAAAGGTGGACGATGGATATCTGTACGATTTTGGCGAGAACAACGCGGGCGTGTGCCGCCTGCATGTGACGGCCGAGGCAGGACAGACAATTACGATGCACCACGGCGAGCATCTGATCGACGGAAAGCTTGATCTGACAAACCTGACCTGCGACCGGACGACCGGCAGCCAGAAGGATGTTTATATCTGCAAGGACGGCGAGAATGTCTACACGCCGACGTTTACCTATCATGGATTTCAGTATGTGTGGATTCGCGGCCTGCGCCCGGAGCAGGCAACAGAGGATGCGCTGACGTATCTTGTGATGCACACGCAGCTGCCGGTTCGCGGCGGCTTCCGCTGCTCGGATGAAACGGTCAACCGGATTCATGAAGCGTCCATGCGCTCAACGCTGTCCAATTTCGTCCACTTCCCGACAGACTGCCCGCAGCGCGAGAAAAACGGCTGGACGGCAGACGCTGCGCTGTCCGCAGAGCACACATTGCTCTATTTCGCGCCGGAGCGCTGCTATCATGAGTGGCTTCGGAATATCCGAGGCTCACAGGCACCAGACGGATCGCTGCCCGGCATCGTGCCGACGGCAGGCTGGGGCTTTGCGTGGGGCAACGGTCCTGCGTGGGACTGCGTGCTGTTCTGGCTTCCGTATACGCTGATGCAATACCGGAATGATCTGGATGCCGTGCGGAAAAACGCGCACTCCATGCTGCGCTATCTGGACTATCTCACGACAAAAATCCGCCCGGATGGTCTTGTGGCGTTTGGGCTTGGCGACTGGTGTCCGGCTGGCCGCGGCTGCGGCGACTATCTTGCGCCGCTGGAACTGACCGACAGCATTATGGCGATGGATATCTGCCGGAAAGCGGCAGAAATGTTCCGCAGGATTGGCAGACAGAAGCAAAGTGCCTTTGCCGCAGAGCTTGCCGATGCATTCCGGCAGTCAATCCGTTCGAATCTGATCGACTGGGAAACGATGCTTGTGAAGGGCAATTGTCAGACGTCACAGGCGATGGCGCTTTATTTCCATGTGTTTGAGGAAACGGAATGCGCACAGGCGTTTGCGCGGCTGATGGAGATCATTGAGACTGACGGAGAACGCATGAATGTCGGCGTGCTTGGCGGGAGAGTGCTGTTCCATGTGCTTTCTGCGTATGGGCAGAGCGCGCTGGCGCTGCATATGATCACAAGACCGGATTTTCCGTCGTATGGCAACTGGATCGCGCGCGGAGCAACGACGCTCTGGGAGGAATTCCAGCCGGAGCGCGATGAGGTGACCTCGCTCAACCATCATTTCTGGGGCAATGTGAGCAGCTGGTTTATGCAGGCACTCGCCGGCATTCGCTGCTTTCCCACGCAGAACCCGAACGAAATCCGCATCCAGCCGTTCTTTCCAGATGGCATGACGTTTGCCGAGGGGTGGCATCAGATGCCGCAGGGCCGTGTGTTTGTACGCTGGGAGCGCGCAGACGCACAGATCTGTCTGCATATTGAAGTGCCGGACGGCGTGCGCGGATGGATTGTTCTGGAGAGCGGATACAAATTTGCTGATACGGAAACGACGAAACGACCGCTGGAAAGCGGAAGCTTTTTCGCAAAAGATCATTAAACATTTGTTCCGGCGTTATCCTGGAACGGCGGCGGGAAATCCTGCCGACAACAGAATATTCCGAAGCGCACCATGAAACGTAATGAAGGAGCGCTGCGACCGAAAATGGCCGCAGCGCTCCCTTTGGTGCTCTTTAGGAAAATTCGGGGGTGGGATCACAATCCCAAACAACTGAATAGCCAGCAACGCGGATAACACCGCAGGTTGGGAAAAGCGCACGGCGCGCGCGAGGACCCGGAAGCAATCTTCCGGCGAGCGAGAAACGCGCTGTGGGCAGTCTTGGCAGGCTGCATCATGCCGCCCAATCTGCTTGGACACACAATGTCCGGCCATAAATGGGGGCCCCACAAAGTGGCCTACTTTGTGGGGAAAGGAGAAACAAACGAAGTGGTTGAGCTTTCACGCTTGCGTGGAAGCGAAAGATACGCAGTTTGTTTCGACGCAAGACAGGCTGCCGTGGCTGGGGTTGCAAGCAGTCAAGCCCCCTTCCATGAGCTGTGAGAGCTGCCAAGCTCTGTCCGCGCTGTTCCCCATCGCCGGGTCGCGAGCTGCAAATACGGCGGAAAAGAAAACCATAGCGACTATACTAGCGACTACAAAAGGCAAAAATCCGAATTTTAAACTTGCATAGCGACTATTGTAGCGACTACAGAATCCAAAGTGCAGAAAACCTAGATTTTATGCGGTGTACGAAACGGCGGCAGGAGACGCAGGCTGCGTTTCAGGCTTTTCTTGCTGCGCAAGAAAAGCGCAAG
>FR887198.1:12438-13733 GCA_000436735.1 Firmicutes bacterium CAG:170 | reverse complement strand
TCTCATACGAGAAAGAAAGCGCCGTTGAAACCGTGCGGAGTCATGCTCTTTGCTGCGCAAAGAAAAAGGGGCTGAACGTCTCTGGCCCGGCGAGAGATTTTCTGTCAGAAGCAGGCGCGAGGCTGAAGGCGAACCGCGTGTACGTCGAAGCCGAGCAAAAAACTTCTGGCAGAAAAGATCCGTCGTGGGATCACATGAAGGCAAAGATCGCCTTCACACACCGATATGTCATATAGCAGTCCAGCTTTGCGACCGTCTCATAGGGCGCATGCATGGAGAGGACGGGAACGCCCGCATCGAGGGTATCGATGTTGCGCTTGGCCATGAACTTGGCGACCGTGCCGCCGCCGCCCGCGTCGGTGCGGCCAAGCTCGGCCATCTGCCACTTGACGCCGTTGTCATTGAGAATCTTGCGGACCTTGCCGACGACCTCGGCGGAGGCATCGGACGCACCGCCCTTGCCGCCGCTGCCGGTGTACTTGCAGAGGCCGACGCCATAGTTGATGTAGGCGCTGTTGTTCGCCTCGTAAACGTCGGCAAAGTTGGGATCATAGGCCGCGGTCACGTCGGCGGAAAGGCAGAAGGAATTGGCAAGGCACTCGCGGAGATCGACGCCCTGCGCGGCACACAGGCCGGCCATAAAGGTATCGAACGCCTCAGACTGCATACCGGACACGCCCTCGGAGCCGATCTCTTCCTTATCGGCGAAGATGCAGACAGCCGTCTTGGCGGGATGCTGCATGTCGAAGATGGCGGCAAGCTCGGCATAGGCGCAGACGCGGTCGTCGTGGCCGTAAGCGCCGATGAGGCTGCGGTCAAGGCCGAGGTCGCGGGCGTTCATGGCAGGGACGGCCTCCAGCTCGGCGGAGATGAAGTCCTCCTCGACGATGCCGTACTTCTCGTGCAGCAGCTTCAAAATGGCGAGGCTGACGCGGTCGGAGCCGTCGTCATCGCGCTCCGGCCAGCTGCCGACCAGAATGTTGAGGCTTTCGGACGGGATGGCCTCGTTGAGGGGCTTTTTGCCCTGCTCTCGGCCAAGGTGCGGAAGCAGATCGTTGATGACGAGCTGCGGGTCGCCGGGGTCGCTGCCGATGGTCACAAAGACCTCGCTGCCGTCGCGGCGGACGACCTTGCCGTGCAGCTCCAGAGGGACTGTCACCCACTGATACTTGCGGATGCCGCCGTAATGGTGCGTCTTGAGGTAGGCCATCTCCACGCCGGAGGCCTGATACAGGGGACGCGGCTTGAGGTCGAGACGCGGCGCGTGGGGATGGGCGGGGTCGTTGTTTGGGGCC
>FR887198.1:10569-12429 GCA_000436735.1 Firmicutes bacterium CAG:170 | reverse complement strand
GGGGGCGGGCCGATGTTTGGGCCCTGGGAGAGCGGCTCGGAGCCGATCACGGCCAGCATGATGGCCTTGCCGCGATTATTGTAATAGACCTTATCGCCGGGCTGGATCGCCATGCCGGGGCGGTATTCCACAAAGCCGCGCTTCTCCGCCAGGCGAATGGCGCTGAAAACGCACTCACGCTCCGTCTTGGAGGCGTCGAGGAACTTCTTATAGTCCTCGCAGTAGGCGTTCATTTCCGCCTCTTCGGCGGCGCTCAGCTCGTCATGGCCGTTGATGGGCTTGTAGAACAGCTTTGCTTTTTCTTCTTTTGTCATGTTGCGTTCTCCTTTATCAAATTTTCCAATAGTGCATTTGCCTGTATCTGAAATTCCTCCGGGGAAATTTCACCGTTTTGAAGTATGTGCGCGCAGCGCGCCGTATAAAAGCCGTCCGGCTCCTGCGCGCGGATGCGCAGCAGCGCATACTGCCGCTCGATGCCGTCGCGCCGCATGATGCGCCGAAGGCGCACCTCCTCCGGGGCCAGTACGCCGACCGTCGTGCCGCAAAGCTCCGCCAGCCCGCTCTGGAACAGGTTGATCGCGTCGATCGCCAGAAGCGCCGTCCCGGCGCTTTTCTCACGCGCGCGGATCGTCTCGACCGCGCGGCGGACGTGTGTAAACACGATCCGGTTGAGCGTCTCCATCTGCGCGGGGTCGGAAAAGACCGCCGTGCCGAGGCGCTTCCGGTCGAGGCTCCCGTCCGGGCGAAAGACCGCGCCGAAGCTCTCCGTCAGCGCTGCGCGGAGCGCTCCGTCCGTGCGCAGAAGGTCATAATACAGCGCGTCGCAGTCGATCCCGACGCCGCCGCGCGCCTCGATGCAGCGCAGAAACGCCGTCTTGCCGCAGCCGGTGCCGCCGGTAATGCCGATGGTCAGCACGCGCTACACCTCCACCACATGGAAGCCCGCCGCCTTTTTCAGCCGGTTTCCGATCGCAAGGCCGAGGCCCGCGTCGTCCGGACACTGCGCAAAGATCTCGGTCACGTCTGTCGCGTCAAACTCGCGCAGCGCGTCAAATACGCGCCGCGCCTGCTCGGATTTGTCGCCCTCCGGGCCAAGCTCGTGGACGACACAGCCGGGAAACTGCGCGCGGAATTCTGAGAAGCAGATCACACCCGCGCCCTCCGGCGCATGGGCCGCGATGTAGGCCGCGCTTTTTTTGCCGTCGCCGGTCACGACGGTGACGGGTGCCTTCGGCGCGTAGTGGCGGTATTTCATGCCTGGTGCGCGCGGACGCTCGCCGTCGGTCATCAGCTGCGTGATGCATTTGTCCACAAGGACGGTGCCAAGCACGCGCTCCAGCTCCTCGAGCGGCAGCCCTCCGGCGCGCAGAAGGCGCGGCGGCTGGCAGGTCAGGTCAATGATCGTAGACTCCACACCGACACCGCACGGCCCGCCGTCAAAAATGCCGTCGATCTTTCCGTCCATATCCTCCAGCATATCCGCCGCCGAGGTAGGGCTTGGTCTGCCGGAGGTATTGCCGGACGGCGCGGCGATGGGCACGTCCGCCGCCGCGATCACGGCCAGCGTCACCGGATGGTTCGGGCAGCGGACGCCGACCGTCTCCAGCCCGCCCGTCGTGCGGTAGGGCACGATCTCCCTCTTCGGCAGGATCATGGTCAGCGGCCCCGGCCAGAACGCCTCTGCGAGGCGGTAGGCGCTCTCAGGCACCTTCTCACAGTAGCGCGAAAGCCACGAGGCGTCCGGCACATGGATAATGAGCGGATTGTCCTGCGGGCGGCCCTTTGCCTCGTAGATCCTGCGGCAGGCGTCGGCATTCAGCGCATTCGCGCCGAGACCGTAGACCGTCTCGGTCGGAATGC
>FR887198.1:4067-10435 GCA_000436735.1 Firmicutes bacterium CAG:170 | reverse complement strand
TTCCTGCTGCGTTTGCAGCTTCTTTGCCTGATCCGCCGTGACCAGCGCGTCGATCAGCTCGTCGAGGTCGCCGTCCATGATGGCGTCGATCTTATAGAGCGTCAGGCCGATGCGGTGATCCGTCACACGGCCCTGCGGGAAATTGTAGGTGCGGATGCGTTCGTTGCGCATTCCGGTGCCGACCTGACTGCGGCGCTCCGAGGAGACCTCGTTTTCGATGCGGCCCTGCTCGATCTCATAGAGCTTGGACGCCAGCATCTGCATACACCGCGCGCGGTTCTGCACCTGCGAGCGTTCCTCCTGACACGACACGACGATGCCGGACGGCTTGTGGATAAGCCGGACGGCGGACGAGGTCTTGTTGATATGCTGGCCACCCGCTCCGGACGAGCGGAACACCTGCATTTCGATGTCCTCGGGCCGGATCTCGACCTCCGCCTCCTCCATTTCCGGGAGCACCGCGACCGTCGCCGTCGAGGTATGCACCCGTCCGCCGGATTCTGTCTCCGGCACGCGCTGCACCCGGTGGACGCCGGATTCAAACTTGAGCCGGGAGTAGGCTCCGTCGCCGTGGATCATGAAATCCGCTTCCTTGACGCCGCCAAGCTCCGTCTCGTTATAGTTGAGCAGCTCGACCGTCCAGCGGCGGCGGTCAGCATACATCGAGTACATCCGGAACAGGCTGTGCGCAAAAAGGGCGCTCTCCTCGCCGCCGACACCGCCGCGGATCTCCACGATCACGCCCTTTTCGTCATTCGGGTCCTTCGGCAGAAGGAGGATCTTCAGCTCCTGCTCCAGCGTCTCCTGCTGCTTCTTCGCCGCCGCGAATTCCTCCTGACACAGAGCCTTCATCTCCGCGTCCAGCTCGCCCGTCATCATCTCCCGCAGCTCAAGCTGCTCCTGCTTCGCGCGGCAAAGCGCGCGATAGGCCGTGACGATCGGCTCAAGCTGCCGCTGCTCCTTGAGGAGTCTGGCCGCCGCCTTCGGGTCGGAAAAAAATTCCGGCTGTGCCATGCGCTCGGAGGCCTCCATATACCGTTCTTCCACCAGCTTTAATTTATCCAGCATCGTTTTTTCTCCACATTTTGAATCAGCAATATCATACCGCATTTTTTCCGCCGCGTCAAATCCTGCCAGAGTGTTTCCCGCAATTTCGCGCATACTATTTTGAAAAGAGCGCACAAAAGGAGAATTTGCATGAAGCGTCTGTTATCCGCAGTGCTGACGCTGGCGCTGCTGCTCGTTTTCTGCACGCCGCAGACCCGCGCCGGCGGGCAGTCCAGGGGCTGCATCGCGCTGACCTTTGACGACGGCCCCTCCGGCGAGCTGACCGAGCGCCTGCTCGACGGTCTGCGTGCACGCGGCATCCACGCGACGTTTTTCGTCTGCGGCTACCGGGTCGCGCAGTATCCGCAGACACTCTGCCGCATCGCGCAGGAGGGCCACGAAATCGGGCTGCACAGCTGCTGCCATGATTATATGCACAAAATGTCCCGCGAAGCCGTATACGACGATCTGGTCTCCTGTATGGAGGCCGTGACGGAATGCTGCGGCGTCGCGCCGAGGCTTTTCCGCCCGCCAGGCGGACTGTATTCTCCGGCGCTGACCGCCGCCGCACAGGATGCGGGCGTCTCCGTGATTCTCTGGTCGGTCGATCCGGAGGACTGGGACGTGCATAAGCGTGACACCGTTCTTCCGCGCATCCTGCGCGGGGCGGCTCCCGGCGCGATCATTCTGATGCACGACCTTTCGGATAACTCCGTGAACGCGGCCCTTCGGGCCGTCGATACGCTTCAGGCAGAGGGCTGGCAGTTCTGCACCGTCNNCTGGCAGTTCTGCACCGTCTCCGAGCTTGCCAAGAGCGCAGGCGCGGAGCTGACGCCGGGCGCCGTCTACAGCTCGTTTCCGCCCAAGGCAAAGGATTGACGGAGCCTTCAAAATCCTGTAGAATAAATGCCAGTCGGGGCCGATTCCCTTACACCGGCCCGCACAGCCCACGCAAAAGCTTCTACAGGATTTGGAGGCCATTTTATGAATAAAAAAGAGCTTCGCGCGAAGATCAAGGCGAAGAAAAGCGCGCTGACCGAACAGCAGATCGTCGATTGCAGCAGCCGTCTTGCGCAGCAGCTGTTCCGGCACCCGGCCTATCAGGCGGCAAAGTCGATCTACGGTTATCTTTCCTTTAATGAAGAGGTCCGCACCGTTCCCATCCTCCGTCAGGCCCAGCTCGACGGCAAGCGCGTCGCCGTGCCGAAGGTATTTGGGGACACGATGCGTTTTCTCTGGCTGGACGATCTGGACGCCGTCGCCCCCGGCTATTACGGCGTGCCGGAGCCGGTCGCAGACGGCCCGGAGGCCGACGATGAAACAGCGCTTATCCTGATGCCCGGCCTCGCGTTCGACCCGGAGGGCCGCCGCTGCGGCTACGGAGGCGGCTTCTACGACCGCTATCTCGCAGAGCATCCGCACCATGCGACCCTTGCGCTCTGCTACGATTTCCAGATGTTTGCGCATCTGGAGACCGACAGCTACGACGTTCCGGTGCAGTATGTTCTGTCCGCGCCGGTCGGGGAGGTGGCGAAATGAAGCTCTGGGCCATTGCGATCCTCTGCGCGTTTGTCTTTCTGGTCTGCTTTCTGGTCGATCTCCTTCTGCGGAAGCTTTTCCCGAAGGAAAAAATTGAAAAAAGCAAGCAGGTCGTCCATCTTCCGCGCCGTCAGGCCATTTTCGGCATCATACTGACCTTTGCGGCGATCGTCGTGTTCGTCCGCTTCCTGCCGCAGAAGATGGACGTGCCGCTGCTGCTCGGCGGCATTGCAGCCCTGCTGATCGGCGCGGGCCTGCTCATCAACTACTGCTCGTTTTCCATCTACTACGACGACGAGACCTTTCTCTACCGGGATCTCCGCCACAAAAAAACGCTCTATCATTATTCCCAGATCCGCGGCCAGCGTTCACTTCTGACGCGCAGCGGCGTCAACACGGAGCTTTTTGTCGGCGGCGAAAGCCTACAGCTCTACAGCGCCATGCAGGGCCTCGACGCCTTCCTCAACAAGGCCTTTTTCCGCTGGTGCAGCGCCAAGGGCATCGATCCCGACTCCGTCGAGAACAATCCCCGTATGCTTACCTACTTCCCGGACCCGGACGCCCCGGAGCCGAAAGCGTAATTTTCCATCAAAATATCACAGCGCCTCCGTATCACATATACGGAGGCGCTTTTCTGCGCGGAAAAGCGCCCGGAGCAAAGCTCCGGGCGCCGGATATTCGTTTTTTCGTACAAAATTACTTTTTCTGTGCGTTTTCCAGCTTGATCTGACGGCGGTTCCTGACCTCCTCGCTCATCGGCTGGATATCACCGGAGTGAATGAGGGCCTGCTTGGTGATGACCGGGCCGAACAGCTCGTAGATCAGGATCGCAAACAGCGTGATGTTGCAGATCAGGTTGCTGCTCTCGCCGAGCTTACGCGCGGTCACGCACATGCCGAGCGCCACGCCCGCCTGCGGCAGGAGCGCGGAGCCGAGGTGCTCATAGACCTTCTTCGGGCAGCCGGTCGCCTTGGCGCTGAAGAATGCGCCGAGGTATTTGCCGAGGCTCCGGAACACAATGTAGACCACACCCAGCAGCACGACCATTCCATCGCGGAAGAAGCCCAGCTCCAGCTGTGCGCCGCTGATTACGAAGAAGAGCGCGAACAGCGGGGAGGTCCACCGGTCGGTCTTTTCCATCAGATCCTCCGACAGCGGGCAGATGTTGCAGAACACCGTCCCGAGCATCATGCAGGTCAGCAGCGAAGAAAAGCTGATTGTGACCGGCCCGATCTGGAAGCTCAGTCCCGCCAGAGAGCAGGTCAGGAACACGACGGCAATGCTCATGTTCAGGCGGTTGGTGTTGGAGTTGAAGAGCTTTTCGAGCCATGTCAGCACCACGCCCATCAGCGCGCCGAGGCCCAGCGAAAGCACGATCTCCAGCAGCGGATTGACCAGAATCGAGATCATATCCACCGCGCCGGAGTGCATGGCGTCCGCGATACCGAAGGAAATGGAGAACACGACCAGACCAACCGCATCGTCGAGCGCAACGATCGGCAGCAGAAGATCGACCAGCTCGCCCTTCGCCTTATACTGCCGCACGACCATCAGCGTCGCCGCCGGAGCGGTCGCCGCAGCGATGGCGCCGAGGACGATGGCCTGATCGATGCTGATAAGGCCCGGGAAGAGGATGCTGAAAACGATCAGTACGATATCGACCAGCAGCGTTGCAGCCACCGCCTGCACAATGCCGATTATCGTCGCCTGACGGCCGGTCTTGCGCAGCGAACTCAGCCGGAACTCGTTACCGATGGAAAACGCGATAAAGCCCAGCGCAACGTCCGAGATGATGGAGAGCTTACTGACCGCGTCCATCGTCACAAAGCCGAGGCCGTCCAGTCCGAGTCTGCCGAGGCAGTACGGGCCGACCAGAATGCCGGCCACCAGATACGCCGTCACGGACGGAAGCCGCAGCGGCTTGAACACACGGGTCATGAGAAGTCCCGCGAGAATTGCAACGGAAAGTGACAAAAGAATGTTCATTTTTTCTTTCTCCCAACTTTTTTTGATACTCCATTCAGCGACTACCATTATAGAAGCTTTGCCCAAAATGTCAACATGGTTTTCATGTGAAATCAACAAAAACCGGTGCTTTCTTCTCGAAAGCACCGGGCTTTGTATCTCTGTTTCGCCGTTATCCATCGATATGCCGCTGGATGCGGTTGATGATCATTTCCAGAGCGATCAGGTTCTTTCCGCCCTCCGGAACGATCAGATTTGCGTTTTTCTTGCTGGGCTCCACGAACTGCTCATGCATCGGCTTGACGGTCGTCAGATACTGTTCAATTACGGAATCAATGGTGCGGCCACGCTTTTTGACGTCGCGCCGGATCCTGCGGCAGAGCCGCACATCGGCGTCCGCGTCCACGAAGATCTTGATGTCCATTTCCTCGCAGAGGCGCTTGCTCTGGAAGATCAGGATTCCTTCCACAACAATGACCTTTTTCGGTTCGATGCGCAGAACCTCTTCGGCGCGGTTGTGCACCGTATAATCATAAGTCGGGCACTCGATGGCGACGCCCTGCTTGAGCAGGCGCAGATGCTCGATCATCATATCCGTATCGAATGCGTCGGGGTGGTCATAGTTGAGGTGGCTTCGCTCCTCATAGCTCAGCTCGTCGTGCCGCTTGTAGTAATTATCGTGGCTCAGAACGGTGATATTCTCGCCGAATCGGTTTTGCAGCGCCTTTACGAGTGTCGTTTTGCCGCTGCCGGTGCCGCCCGCAACGCCAATGACGATAATGTCCGTGTTTCCCATTTCTCTCTCCTTTACCGAATCACGCCAAGTACCAGCGGCTGATGCTGCGGCGCTTCCTCACCCCAGACAAGCGCGCTCAGGAATTCCGCTTCGCTGTCCGCGACGCTCTTCTCCTGATTCGTCCAAAGCTCTGCCAGCGTCTCGCCAGCCTCCACGCGGTCGCCCGTCTTTTTCCGCAGGACGATGCCCGCCGCATAGTCGATGCTGTCCTCCTTCTTCTGGCGTCCGGCGCCAAGGATCGCGGAGGCCTCGCCGATCTTCTGCGCGTCCATGTGCGCCAGATAGCCGCTGCGCGGCGCCTTCAACTCGTAATGCACCGACGCCTGCGGCAGGAGCGAAAAGTCCTCGAGCGCGGCGGCGTTTCCGCCCTGCGCCGCGATCCATTTCTTCATTGTTTCAAACGCCTTCCCGGAGGCGACCGCCTCCGCGACCTCCGCTCTGGCTCTTTCCTCGTCCCAGCCGTTGCAGAGCATCAGCATGTTTTCCGCCAGCGCCGTGCAGACCTCGCGCAGATCGTCGCTGCCGTGGCCGCGCAGCACATCGACCGCCTCCATGACCTCCAGCGCGTTGCCGATGCGGTAGCCAAGCGGGATGTCCATGTTCGTCATAACTGCCGTGACCCGGCGGCCGCAGGCCTTGCCGATCGTGACCATGCTCTCGGCGAGCTTCCGTCCATCCTCCGCCGTTTTCATGAACGCACCGGAGCCGACCTTCACGTCGAGCACGATGGAACGGGAGCCTGCCGCCAGCTTCTTGGACATGATCGACGAGGTGATGAGCGGCAGCGAATCGATGGTCGCCGTCACGTCGCGCAGCGCGTAGAGCTTCTTATCCGCCGGGGTCAGGTTGCCGCTCTGGCCGATGACGGCCACGCCGACATTCTCGACCTGCTGCATGAATTCCTCCGCCGACAGCGTCGTGCGGAAGCCGGGGATGGATTCGAGCTTGTCCACCGTGCCGCCCGTATGGCCGAGGCCGCGCCCGGACATTTTCGCCATCTTGCCGCCGAGCGTCGCCCCCA
>FR887198.1:743-4014 GCA_000436735.1 Firmicutes bacterium CAG:170 | reverse complement strand
GTCCCCGCCGCCGCCGGTGGAATGCTTGTCCACGGACTTGTCGCCGAAGCGGCTGAGGTCGATGGTGTCGCCGGAGTGCATCATGGCGTCGGTCAGGACTGCCGTTTCATGGGCGTCCATACCGCGGTAAAAAACCGTCATGGCAAACGCCGACATCTGATAATCCGGGATAGAGCCAGCCGTAAAGCCCTTAATGATGAAGCGGATCTCCTCGTCGGTCAGAACGCCGCCGTCCCGCTTCTTTTCGATCAAATCTACCATTCTCATAGGAAGTACCTCTGTTCTAAAATCATTGTAAAACCCGCGCAGGCGAACCGGATTCGGTTCGCCTGCTGTGAAAATGCCAAATAATCAGCGCTGTCCCTTGTCGTAGGGAATGCCCTCCGCCTTCGGCGCTCTGGAATTCTTGGACGTAAAGGCCAGAACGACCAGAGAGATGATGTACGGCATCATGTTGTACACCGAGCCGGGGATGTTCATCTGCGCAAGGAACGGGAAGCCCGCGTAGACGTTCGACAGCGCGCGGAACAGACCGAACAACAGCGCGGCCAGCGCGATCCGGGTCGGCTTCCACTGGCCGAAGATCATGACCGCCAGCGCCAGGAAGCCGAAGCCCGCGACGCCGTTTTCAAATTTCCATTCGGAGACGCCCGCCAGAATGTAGCAGATGCCGCCGAGGCCGCCGAGCATACCGGAAATGAGGACGCCCGCCCAGCGCATCTTGTACACGCTGATACCGACGGAGGCCGCCGCCTGCGGATGCTCACCGCACGCCATCAGGCGCAGGCCGAAGCGCGTCTTATAGAGCGTGACGTAGGCCGCGACGACCGCCAGAACGGCGATCAGCATAAACCAGTTGAACTCAAAGCCGTTGATGTTCAGGAGGAATGCCTTCTTGGCCTCCACATACTGGACGGTGGAGGAAACGTCGTCGGGATTGGCCGCCGTGTTGATCGCCTTGACGATGACGGTCGCGCCCGCCGTACCGAGAAGGTTCAGCGCCGTGCCGACCAGCGTCTGGTCCGCCTTGAAGTTGATGCTCGCCACACCGAGCAGCGCCGAATAGGCGACGCCGAACACGATGGCCGCAAGCAGCACCAGCAGCACCATCGCTGCTCCGGAGACAGCGCCGGTCAGCATCCGCATCGCCAGCGCGCCGCCGAGCGCGCCGATGACCATGATGCCCTCAAGGCCGAGGTTGATGACGCCGGAATGCTCCGAGAAGCAGCCGCCCAGCGCGACAAGGATCAGAACGGAGGCAAAGATAAGCGTATATTGAACCAGAAGAAGCATTACGCTTTCCCTCCTTTCTCCGCTGCGTCGGAAGCCATGATTTTCTTTTCTCTGTGCCTTGCGGCCATGGCGTTCATGACGTTCTTCAGGAACAGGACGAACGCGCAGAGATAAATGATGAGCGAGGAGATCAGGTCGGAGATCTGCGAGCAATACATCGACTTATCGACGTAAGCACCGCCCGCCGTGATGTGCTGGATGAAGAACGAAGCGAGGATCGTTCCGAACGGATTCAAGCCGCCGAGGAAGGTCGCCGCAATGCCGTTGAAGCCCATCGCCGGGACGGAGGTATGCGTACACTGCCACTGCTCATAGCCTGTCTGGTACAGCAGCGATCCGCCGAGACCGGCCAGCGCGCCTGCGATGACCAGCGTCAGGATGATGTTGGACTTTTCGGCCATGCCGCAGTATTTCGCGGCGTTCTTGTTGTAGCCCGTTGCCTTCAGCTCATAGCCGAAGCGCGTCTTTTCGAGCACGACCCAGATCAGGACGGCGATCAGGATCGCCATCGGGATCGCAATGGTGATGTACTTGTTGCCGCCGAGGAGCTTATCGAGGCCCGCGGACGGCAGGAGCGCCTGTTCGCCGAAATCCTTCATCTGGAGCGTATACGGGCTTGTCTCCTCCTTCACGTTCGTCAGGAGCATGTTGGTCGCATACAGGCCGATCCAGTTGAGCATGATGCCGGAGATGACCTCGTTGACGTTGCAATAGGCCTTGAGCAGGCCCACGATCGCGCCGAACACGCTGCCGGCCGCGATTGCAAGCAGCATACACGGCAGCCAACTCCAATGCCACGCCAGCGCGGCATAGATGCAGGCGCAGGTGCCCGCAACATACTGACCGGCCGCGCCGATGTTGAACAGGCCGACCTTGTACGCGAAGAGGATGCTCAGCGCGCACATCAGCAGCGGAGCCGTCTTGACGAGCGTATTGCCGAAATACTTGATGCGGGAGGATGCCTTGTTGTAGGTCAGGAAGTTCTTCATGACGTCCACAATGGCCTTGCCCGCGCCCTCGGGATTGATGAACAGCAGAACGATGTAGCCGATCAGGAGGCCCAGCAGAATGCAGATCAGCGAAGCGATGAGTGACTGCACGGCGCTGGACTCAAAGAAGCTTTTTCTTTTTTTCATCTTTTCACCCCATCTCTCTTGGCGCCTGCCATGTAGAGGCCAAGCTCCTCCTGCGAAGTGGACTTGGGATCCAGCTCACCGACGATCTCACCCTCGTACATGACGAGGATGCGGTCGGGCACGTCCATGACCTCATCCAGCTCCAGAGAGATCAGCAGGACCGCCTTGCCCGCGTCACGCTGGGCGACGAGCTGCCGGTGGACGTTTTCGATCGCGCCGACATCAAGGCCGCGCGTCGGCTGAACGGCGACCAGAAGCTCCGGATCCTTATCGACCTCGCGGGCGATGATGGCCTTCTGCTGGTTGCCGCCGGACATGCTGCGCGTGATGGTAGCCGCGCCCTGACCGGAGCGGATGTCGTATTCGTCGATCAGGCGCTCGGCGTAAGCGTGGATATTGGCGCGGCGCAGGAATCCGGCCTTGTCCGTGAATTCCGGCTCAAAATAGCGCTGGAGCACCAGATTGTCCTCGAGCGAATAATCGAGCACCAGACCGTGCTTGTGCCGGTCCTCGGGGATGTGGCTCATGCCCATCACGCTGCGCTCCCGGATGGAGGCGTTGGAAATATCCTTGCCGCACAGGCGGATCTTTCCGCTCACCATCGGCTCCAGACCGGTCAGGCCGTAGACCAGCTCCGTCTGGCCGTTGCCGTCGATGCCGGCGATACAGACGATCTCGCCGCGCCGGACGTTGAACGAAACGCCGCGCACGGCGTTATTCTTGTGGATCTTGGAGGCGACGACCATGTCCTCGACCTCAAGCACGGTCTCGCCCGGCTTCATGTCCTTTTTCTCGACCTTGAAGTTGACCTCGCGGCCAACCATCATGGCAGAAAGCTCTTC
>FR887198.1:0-661 GCA_000436735.1 Firmicutes bacterium CAG:170 | reverse complement strand
CGGTGCAGCGGTCGGCGACCGCCATGATCTCCGCCAGCTTGTGGGAGATAAACAGGATCGATTTGCCCTCCGCCGCCAGATTGCGCATGATCTGCATCAGCTCGTCGATCTCCTGCGGCGTCAGAACGGCCGTCGGCTCGTCGAAGATCAGGATCTCATTGTCGCGGTAGAGCATCTTGAGGATCTCCGTTCTCTGCTGCATACCGACGGAAATATCCTCGATCAGCGCGTCGGGATCGACGTGCAGACCGTACTTTTCGCTCAGCGCAATGACCTTTTCCCGCGCCTGCTTCTTCTGGAGGAAGCCCATCTTGTTCGGCTCAACGCCGAGAATGATATTGTCCAGAACGGTGAAGCACTCGACCAGCTTGAAGTGCTGGTGCACCATACCGATGTTCAGGTCGTTGGCATCGTTGGGGTTGTCGATCTTTACGACCTCCCCATTTTTCTTGATTACGCCGGACTCCGGCTGATACAAACCGAACAGAACGCTCATCAGCGTCGATTTGCCCGCACCGTTCTCGCCCAGCAGCGCATGGATCTCGCCGCGCCGGAGCTGCAGAGTAATATTGTCATTGGCCCGGATGCCTGGGAATTCCTTGGTAATGTTCAGCATCTCAATGACATATTGCGGTTCCGCCAAGTTCATCACTCCTTTGAC
>FR887197.1:9875-13872 GCA_000436735.1 Firmicutes bacterium CAG:170 | reverse complement strand
TGTCATCAAAGGAAAAGGGGGCTGAATGCCGCGCCTCCGGCGCAAAATTTTACAGCCGTTGGCTGCTTCATCCCAGCCCTTTGGTCCTCTCATAGGCCGCCGTGACCGCGTCCATGCACGCGGCGCGGAACGCCGCATTTTCCAGCGCGTGGACACCCGCGATGGTGCTCCCGCCGGGGCTGCAAACGTCATCCTTCAGCTTTTCGGGATGCGCGCCGGTCTGCAAGACCATCTGCGCGCTGCCAAGAAGCATCTGCGCCGCGTATTCCGTGGCCTTTGCGCGCGGAAGGCCGCACTCCACGCCGCCGTCCGCCAGCGCCTGCACGAACATATACGCAAACGCCGGGCCGCAGCCCGCCACCGCGCTGGCCGCGTCCATCCACTTTTCCGGGATCTCGTCGATGCGTCCGGCGCAGGCCATCAGCTGCCGGAACGCCTCCGCGTCCTGCTCTGCGGCGAGGCTTCCGCGGCAGAGGAAGAGCATGCCGCTCCCGACGGCGCAGGGGGTGTTCGGCATGATGCGCAGGATGCGTTTGCCCGGGAACAGCGCTTCGAGCCGTTCCAGCGTGACGCCTGCCAGCATCGAGACCAGCACGCATTCCGATTCCTCGATCACGCCGCCCAGCTCCTCCGCCAGCGCGGAGAGCATCTGCGGCTTGACGCCGAGGAATACAAAGCGGCTGCTGCGGACGATCTCCGCCGCCGGGCCGCTCGCGCAGCCGAGACGTTCCGCCGCTGCGCGCGTGTGTGCCTCCGTTTTACAGGTCAGAATGACGTTTTCCGCGCCGACTGTCCGAATGGCCGCCTGCGCCAGCGCGCCGCCCATATTTCCCGCTCCGAGAAATCCCGCCGTATACTGCTTCATAGCCGCTCCTCCTTACCGGATCTGTCCGTCGCCGGTGATGATGTATTTCCATGTGCTCAGCGCGTCGAGGCCCATCGGGCCGCGCGCGTGGAGCTTCTGCGTCGAGATGCCCATTTCGCAGCCGAGGCCGAACTCACCGCCGTCGGTAAAGCGCGTCGAGACGTTGACATAGATCGCCGCGCTGTCGATCTCGCGGGTGAAGCGCTGCGCGTGGGCCGCGTCCTCCGTCACGATGGCGTCGCTGTGTCCGGTCGAATGCCGCTGGATATGGCGGATGGCCTCGTCCAGACTGTCCACGACGCGGACGGCAAGGATATAGTCCAGAAACTCCGTGTCGAAGTCCTTTTCTCCGGCGGGAACGCCGGGAATGATCGCCGCCGCAGCCGGGTCGAGCCGCAGCTCCACCGGGACAAGCCCCTGCGCGGTGCGGTCGTCCACCAGCGCCTTGCGGAGCATCGGCAGGAACTCGGCGGCCACATCCCGATGCACAAGGCACACCTCCTCGGCGTTGCAGACCGAGGGGCGGCTCGTCTTGGCGTTGACAATGATCTTCACGGCCTTTTCCAGATCGGCGGCGCTGTCCACATAGACGTGGCAGATGCCGGTGCCGGTCTCGATGCAGGGCACGGTCGCATTCTCCACGCAGGCGCGGATCAGGCCCGCGCCGCCGCGCGGGATCAGCAGATCGACCAGTCCCGCCGCCGTCATCAGCTCGTTCGCGCTCTGGCGGCTGGTATCCTCCAGAATCCCGAGGATCGCCGGATCGCCTCCGGCGTCGGAAATGCCGTGCTGGAGCGCCTGCACGATGGCCACGGAGGAGCGGTGCGCCTCCTTGCCGCTGCGCAGGACGCAGACGTTCCCGCTCTTGAGGCAGAGCGCCGCCGCATCCGAGGTGACGTTCGGGCGGCTCTCATAGATGATGGCGACCAGCCCAAGCGGCACCTGTACCTTCTGAATGCGCATCCCGTTCGGGCGCGTGAAGTCCTCCAGCACGCGGCCCGTATGTCCGGGCAGCGCGGCGATGGCGCGCACGCCGTCGGCCATCCCCTCGAGCCGCTTTTCGTCCAGACGCAGCCGGTCGAGCATGACCTCCGAGATGGAGCCGCGTGCAGCCTCCAGATCGAGGCGGTTCGCCGCCAAAATGGCCTCTGACTCGGAAAGGAGCCTGTCGGCCATTGCCATCAGCAGCCGGTTGCGGCTTTCCTCCGGGATATCCCGGACGGAGGGCCATGCGGCCCGGGTCGTTTTCAGAATTTCCAGTGTGGTCATGCTTCCGCCTGCTTTCTTAAAAATCTTGTGCCGACATGCCCGCCGTCCACGATGTCATACAGCTGCTTCAGCTTCGCGCCGTTGGCGATCACCATTTCGCAGCCTGCCTCCGTCGCGGTCACGGCTGCGGTCAGCTTGGTCGCCATGCCGCCGGTGCCAAGCTCCGAGCCGCTGCCGCCGCCGAGGGCGAGAATGTGCTCGTCGATGCGCTTGACGGTGTGGATCAGCTTCGCGTCCGGGTTCTTGTGCGGGTCGCCGTCGTAAAGCCCGTCGATGTCCGACAGCAGCACCAGAAGATCCGCGTGAACCGTCGCCGCAACGACGGCGGAAAGCGTATCATTATCGCCGATGCCGAATTCCTCGGTGGAAATCGTGTCGTTCTCGTTGATGACCGGCAGCGCGCCCAGCTCCAACAGACGCTCGATCGTATTGTGGAAGTTCTGCTTGCGGTTGCCGCCGTCGGCGATGTCCGGCGCGGTGATGAGCAGCTGCGCGACGGTGTGGCTGTATTCGGTGAAGAGCTTGTCGTACATGTACATCAGCTCGCACTGCCCGACGGCGGCGGAGGCCTGCTTGGTCGGGGTGTCCTTCGGCCGCTGGCGCAGATTCAGCTTACCGAAGCCCATGGCAATGGCGCCGGATGAGACCAGAATGATCTCGTGGCCCGCGTTTTTCAGGTCGCTGAGCACCTTGCACAGCTCCTCCATCCGCTGGATGTTCAGCCGTCCGGTGGGATGGGCAAGCGTGGAGGTGCCGACCTTGACAACAATTCGCATAAGGAATGCCTCGTTTCTGAAAATTGTGTTTATTGTAGCACAGCCGCCCGCCGGAAACAATGCGTCCCGCCGATTTTTTCCCAGATCCGTGAATAAAAATACGCATCGTCGGAATGCCGGGTCAAAACGTGTTTTTCCCGGCCCGGCGGTAAAAAAGAATCCCCGCGAAGCGCCGGTGGCAGCTCCGCAGGGGGGTGGGACACGTTCACTATACGCGATACGGCGGCGAATTGCAAGGGAAAAGTTCGCAGCCTGAAAAATTTTGTGAGATATGAGCTGATCGGCATTTTACCGAAAAAAGGATTCGGCGAATTTGCGGTATTGACGCAGAAATACTTTTCCGGTAAAATCGGTGCATATTTATTTTCCTGATAGAGGCAGGCCTCTGCCGCTCAGGAACGAATTTGCAAGGAGGAAGCATTCATGCAGTCGAAAGAAAAGATCCCTGAATTGTTTGGCAGCAACGTATTTAATGAGGCCGCTATGCAGCAGTATGTATCCGGCTCCGCGTTCCAGGCATGGAAGAGCTGCCTGAGCACGGGCACGCCGCTCCCGCTCGACGTCGCAAACGACATCGCCGACGGCATGAAGGTCTGGGCCCTGGAGCACGGCGCGACGCACTTCACCCACTGGTTCCAGCCGCTCACCGGCGTGACCGCCGAGAAGCACGACAGCTTCATCCATCCGGTCGGCGGCGGCAAGATCATCATGGACTTCTCCGGCAAGGAGCTGGTCCGCGGTGAGCCGGACGCTTCCTCGTTCCCGTCGGGCGGCCTGCGCGCCACGTTCGAGGCCAGAGGCTATTCCGGCTGGGATCCGACGGCGTTCGCCTTCATCAAGGACGGCAGCCTCTGCATCCCGACCGTTTTCTGTTCCTACTCCGGCGAGGCGCTGGATAAAAAGACGCCGCTGCTGCGCTCCATCGACGCGGTCAGCCGTCAGGCCGTGCGCATCCTGCGTCTGTTCGGTGACGATAAGACCCAGAAGGTCTACGCGCAGGTCGGCCCGGAGCAGGAATATTTCCTGATCGACAAGCAGCTCTATCTGCAGCGCGAGGATCTGCGCCTGTGCGGCCGGACGCTCTTCG
>FR887197.1:7471-9858 GCA_000436735.1 Firmicutes bacterium CAG:170 | reverse complement strand
CGCTCTTCGGTGCGAAGCCGCCCAAGGGTCAGGAGCTGGACGACCATTATTTCGGCTCCATCCGTCCGCGTGTCGCGGCGTATATGCAGGATCTGGACGAGGAGCTGTGGAAGCTCGGCGTCCTGTCCAAGACGAAGCACAACGAGGTCGCGCCCTCACAGCATGAGATGGCCCCCATCTACACCGACGCAAACGCCGCCAACGACCAGAATCAGCTTACCATGGAGATCATGAAGAAGGTCGCGGAAAAGCACGGCCTGATCTGCCTGCTCCATGAAAAGCCCTTCGCGGGCGTCAACGGCAGCGGCAAGCACAACAACTGGTCGCTTGCCACCGACGCCGGAGACAACCTCTTCTCTCCGGGCAGCACGCCCAGCCAGAACGCGCGCTTCCTGCTCTTCCTCGCGGCCTTCATCAAGGGCGTGGACGAGTATCAGGAGCTGCTGCGCTGCTCGGTCGCATTTGCCGGAAATGACCATCGTCTCGGCGCACAGGAGGCGCCTCCCGCGATCATTTCGGTATTCCTCGGCGAGGAGCTGGAGGCGATCGTGGACAGCATCGTAAACGATCACGACTACACCGACCGCAAGCGCAAGAGCCTGCGCATCGGCGTGGACGTCCTGCCCGCCATCCCCAAGGACACGACCGACCGCAACCGCACCTCCCCTGTCGCCTTCACCGGCAACAAGTTCGAATTCCGAAGCCTCGGCTCCAGCCAGTCCATCGCCGGCCCGAACACCATCCTCAACACGATCATGGCCGAAGAGCTTGAGCAGTTCGCGGAGGAGCTGGAGGGCGTAAAGGACTTCTCTTCCGCGCTCCACGAGCTGATCAAGCGCGTCTTTACCGAGCATCAGCGCATTTTGTTCAGCGGCAACGGCTACGACGAGAGCTGGATCGCGGAGGCGGAGCGGCGCGGCCTTGCCAACCTGCACAACACCGCCGAGGCCCTCCCGGCCTACATTCTTCCGAAGAACATTCAGCTCATGACCAGCCACGGCGTCTATTCCAAGTCGGAAATGATGGCGCGGCATGAGATCCACATGGAGAAATATTGCAAGGTCATCGGCATCGAGGCCGGAACGCTGGTAGACATGGTGCAGCACAGCATTCTCGGCGCGGCGTCCGCCTATGCCGACAAGCTCTGCCAGTGCCTCGCGCATAAGAAGGCCGCAGGCGTCGCCTGCCGCACGGAAACGGCGCTGGCCGGGACGGTCAGCACGCTCTGCGACGAGCTGATGGATCGGACGCTGGCGCTGAAAACCGCGCTTCAGAGCGAGCCGAACGCTCCGCAGGAGGAGCTGGTGCGCTATTATCACGACGTGGTCTTCAACGCAATGAGCCGCGTGCGGGACATCGTCGATCAGCTCGAGCAGCTGGTGGATAAGTCCTACTGGCCGTTCCCGAATTACACCGACCTGCTCTTCTCCGTTTGAGCGGCAGCAATTCGCATGGAAGCCCCTGTCAGGCAGGCCGTCCATGCAGGCACGCACAGCATCCAATACGCACAAAAGGCCCCTGCCATCCGGCAGGGGCCTTTGCTTATGCGCTTTGCTCTATCGTTCCTCACGGAAGTAGGCCAGACCAAGCGACTGGGGCGGCTGATCCTCGCGCTTTTTGCGCAGGGAGACGACGATCAGCACGACCAGCGTGACGACATAAGGCAGCATCTTGTAAAGCTCCTTGATGGCGAGGTTGGTGCCGCTGGGAATGAAGATGTACAGAATGTAGCAGCCGCCGAAGAGAATGGAGGCCAGAACGCTCACGTTCGGACGCCAGATCGTGAAGATGACCAGCGCGATGGCAAGCCAGCCGCGGTCGCCGAAGGCGTTGTTCGACCAGACGCCGCAGGCGTAGTCCATGACGTAATACAATCCGCCGAGTCCGGCGATCATGCTGCCGATGCAGGTCGCAAGGTACTTGTACTTCGTGACGTTGATACCGGCGGCGTCTGCGGTCGCGGCGCTCTCGCCGACGGCGCGCAGATACAGGCCCGGACGGGTGTGCTTCAGGAAGTAGGACGCCAGCAGCGCGATGAGGATCGCAAGATAGGCGAGGAAGCCGTAGGACAGGAACACCTGACCAAACCAGCCGAGCTTCGACGCGAACGGAAGCGATTTGCTGAAATAGCCGCTCGTTGCGGAAAGCGCGATGGACGGGACCTCGCTTCCGGCCAGCTTGATAAGGGAGCCGCCGAAGAAGTTGCCGATGCCGACGCCGAAGGTCGTCATGGCAAGGCCGGTGACGTTCTGATTGGCACGGAGCGTGACGGTCAGCAGGCAGTACAGAAGGCCCATCAGCAGCGACCCCGCCAGCGAGCACAGCATCGGGATGCCGATGGCGAGCCACGCGCTCATTTCCGCCGCCGGGACGGCCTGCTCATAGAA
>FR887197.1:0-7400 GCA_000436735.1 Firmicutes bacterium CAG:170 | reverse complement strand
CGGGAATGCCGAGGTTCAGGTTGCCGGATTTCTCCGTCAGGATCTCACCGGTGCTGCCGTAGAGCAGCGGGATGCCCTGCATGACGGCACGGGGAATAAAAGATGCAAAATCAAAAGACATTCCTTACGCCTCCTTTTCGCCCTTGCGCAGGCTGATCTTATAGGTGAGGAAGAACTCACTGCCGATGATGAAGAACAGGATGATGCCGGTCAGGATATCCGAGAACGAATGGTTCAGGGCGAAGGTGCTGGAGATCTCGCTGGCGCCGCGGCTCAGCACGACCAGCAGCAGGCTCGTAAAGACCATGGCGATCGGGTTGAACTTTGCAAGCCAGGAAACCATGACGGCGGTGAAGCCGCGTCCGCCGACGATGGTGGTCGTCAGCGTATGATCGGTGCCGGCGGTGAGCATCAGGCCCATCAGGCCGCAGACCGCGCCGGAAAGCACCATCGTGCGGACGATCACGCGATCGACCTTGATACCGGCGTAGCTCGCGGTGCGGCGGCTCTCGCCGACGACGGCGATCTCATAGCCGTGCTTGCTGTAGTTGAGGTAGACATACATCAGGAGCGTCATGACGGCCACGACCAGAATGACCAGCAGGTATTTCTGCCCGCCGATGACCGGCAGCCAGCCCGCCTCGGAGTTCTGGTTGATGACGCCGATCTTGCCCGCGCCCTTCGGAACCTCCCAGATGATGATGAAGAACGCTGCAAGCTGGGTCGCAATGTAGTTCATCATGAGGGTGAACAGCGTTTCGTTGGTGTTCCACTTCGCCTTGAAGAAGGACGGGAGGAAGCCCCACATCGCACCCGCCGCAACGGCAGCGACGAGCATGACCAGGATCAGCAGTGCGTTCGGGAGCTTGTCCCCGAGGCAGATCATGCAGGCGGCCGTCGCCAGACAGCCGATCAGGACCTGGCCCTCCGCGCCGATGTTCCAGAAACGCATTTTGAACGCGGGTGTGACCGCCAGCGAAATGCCGAGCAGGACGGCGAGATTCTGGAACGTGACCCAGGATTTCCGGGCAGTGCCGAACGCGCCGTGGAAGATGGTGCCGTAGATGCTGAGCGGATTTTCGCCCGTCAGCAGCATCGTCACGACCGCGCACACGATCAGCGCCAGAACGATCGCGCCGCCGCGAATCGCAAACGCCTGATACCACGGCAGGGCGTCGCGCTTGGTGATATGGAAAAGTGATTTCTTATTCATCCGCTTTGCCTCCTCCCACGAGGGTCATCAGACGGCCGATCTCGCGCTTGTCGGTGGTGCGGGCGTCAACCACGCCCGAGACCTCGCCGCCGCACAGGACCACGATGCGGTCGCACAGCTCCAGCAGAACGTCCAGATCCTCGCCGACATAGACGACGGCGACGCCCTTCATTTTCTGCTCCGTCAGCAGGTTGTAGATGGTATACGAGGTGTTGATGTCGAGGCCGCGCACGGCGTAGGCCGTCATCAGAACGGCCGGGGACTGCGCGATCTCGCGCCCGACCAGAACCTTCTGGACGTTGCCGCCGGACATGCGGCGGACGGGGAAGCTGGTGCTGGGCGTGACGACGCCAAGCTCCTCCCAGATACGGTTTGCCAGTGCCTCGGGATCCTTGCGGTTGAGGAAGATACCGTGACCCTTCCGCCATGAACGGAGCATCATGTTGCCTGTCATGCCCATCGAGCCGACAAGGCCCATGCCGAGCCGGTCCTCCGGGACGAAGGACATCGAAATGCCGCTCTTGCGGATGTCCATCGGGTCGAGTCCGACGAGATTTTTCGGCGCGCTTCCGTCGGGCGCATAGAACGTGACGGAGCCGGAGGAGACGGGATACAGGCCCGCGATGGCCTCGAGCAGCTCGCGCTGGCCGGAGCCTGCGACGCCCGCGATGCCGAGCACCTCGCCGGAATTGATCGAGAAGGAAACGTCGGACAGGCGCTTGACGCCAAGCTCGTCATAAACGGTCAGCCCGTCGATGACAAGGCGGGGGTGGACGTTCACCGGCTCGGGCCGGTCGATGTTCAGCGTGACCGAGTGGCCGACCATCATGTCGGTCAGGGACTGCTGGTCGGCGTCCTTCGTAAGGACGTCGCCGATGTACTCTCCCTTGCGCAGAACAGCGACGCGGTCGGAGACCGCAAGCACCTCGTGCAGCTTATGTGTGATGATGATGAGCGACTTGCCGTCGGCCTTCATGTTGCGCATGATCTGGAACAGCTTGTCCGTTTCCTGCGGGGTGAGGACGGCGGTCGGCTCGTCGAGGATGAGGATATCCGCTCCGCGATAGAGCACCTTGACGATCTCGACGGTCTGCTTCTGCGAAACGGACATGTCGTAGATCTTCTGGTTGGGGTCGATGTCGAAGCCGTAGCGGTCGCAGATCTCCTTGACCTTCTTTGCAGCGGCCACAAGATCGAGCTTGCCCGGCTCGTTCAGGCCGAGGACGATGTTCTCGGTCGCGGTAAACAGATCGACCAGCTTGAAATGCTGATGGATCATGCCGATGCCGTATTCAAAAGCGGCCTTCGGCGAGGAAATGTTCACGGGCTTGCCGTGAATATAAATCTGGCCCTCGTCGGGGAAATAGATGCCGGAGAGCATATTCATGAGCGTGGTCTTGCCGCTGCCGTTTTCGCCGAGCAAAGACAGGATCTCGCCCTCGTGCAGCTCCAGATTGATGGCGTTGTTCGCCGTCACCTTTCCAAACCGCTTTGTAATATTCTCCATTTTCACTGCGCATTCAGCACCCAAGGCGGTCACCCTTTCTTTGCGGAAGAAGCCTCTCCCGTTTTTACTTTATTATTTTAGCATAACTCAGCGGCATTGTAAATCAGTATGACCAAAAAATTTTTTAGATAGATAAAAAGTTTTTCATATAATGACCAAGACCGTTCGGCAATGCGGAATTGGATTCCGTAAAAAGGAAATTGCCGCTCCGGAGGCAGGCTTTGCGTCCCGTCTCCGAAAAATGGAATCGGGCTGCCCGAGGGCAGCCCGATAAGGATCGGTCTCGGCTTAGAACGCCTGGTCGAGCAGGGTAATGCCGTCGATATAGAGGTTGAAGTACGGAGCGGAGCGGTCGGAGGACTCGGCGAAGTAGCCGTCCTTGATCGCCTCGGTGTCGGGCGTGTAGTCGGGGTCGGTATCGACGTCCGCCATGTAGCTGTCGAGCTGCTTGCCGTCAACCGTGAAGGTGGTGATGTCAAAGACGTGGCGCGTGCCGGCTTCCAGCTCGGCCTTGACCTGGTCAAGCGCTTCCTGCGTGCCAGCAGCGGCGACCTTCTCGTTCAGCTCGGAGAGGACGACGGAGCCGGTGGCCAGCGTGCCGGTCCAGTCCGTGTCGATGGCTTCGCCGTTCATGCAGGCCTTGATGGCGTAGATGTAGTACGGAGCCCAGTCAATACGGGAGGAAATGATGTAGGTGTTGGGGCCGACGGAAGCAGTGGAGCCGTTGTAGGAGACGTTGGGGACACCGGCGGTCTCGCAGGCGGTCGGAGCACCGAAGGAGTCGGCGTGCTGACTGATGAGCTTGCAGCCGTTCTGGATCAGCTTCTGAGCGCCTTCCTTCTCAGCAGTCTCGTCGTACCAGCTGCCGGTGAAGGTGACTTCCATCGTGACGGTCGGGCAGACGGAGCGTGCGCCCAGGAAGAAGGAGGTGTAGCCGGAGATAACTTCCGCGTAGGTGAATGCGCCGACATAGCCCATCTTGGCCTCGTCCGCGGTGAACTCACCGTTCTCGATCATCTCATTGAGCTTCATACCGGCGGCGACGCCAGCCAGATAACGGCCCTCATAGATGGAGGCGAAAGCGTTGTGGTAGTTGGAAAGGCCCTCGGTGTGCGCCTTGGTGCCGGTGGAGTGGCAGAACTGCACGTTGGGGAATTCCTTGGCGGCCTGGATCATGTAGTCCTCGTGACCAAAGGAGTCGGCAAAGATGATGTTGCAGCCGGCGTCAGCCAGCTCAGCGGCCTTGTCGTAGCACTCCTGGCCTTCGGGAACGTTGGTGATCAGCGTGTACTCAACGCCCAGCGTCTCGCAGGCTTCCTTGGCGGCGTTGATGAAGTTCAGGTCATAGGTGGAGTTTTCATCATGCAGAGTGATGAAGCCGACCTTGAAGCCCTCGGGAACTTCCGTGTTCTCAGCCGGGGTCTCGGCGGGCGTGTTCTCAGCCGGGGTCTCGGCGGGCGTGTCGTTCGCAGGCTTCGAAGCGCAGGCGACCAGTGCAAGCACCATGACGAGCGCCAGCAGCAGAGCAAGAACCTTTTTCATTTTGTGTTCCTCCTAAAAAATTTTTGGGTCTCTCACAGCGTTTCATGAAAGCGTTGAAGCGCTTGTCCATATATTACTCCATTTCGGCGGACGTTTCAATATTTTTTTGAAAAAAGTTTCCTTGAAATGGGTGAAATCGTACACAAAAGTGCGCCCGGAACCTAAAAAATTTTTAGGAAAAATCACGTCTTGACGTTTTCTATAAAACCAGAAAGAAGATTTTGGATAGAATCACGGAAGAAAATGCATGGGCTAAATGACGAAACCGTGGTATAATAATTAAACTGCCCTTGGCGAAAATCAACAATTCCCCATCGCCGAACAGTCAATTTTCTCAGAAAAAGGGAGCGAACAGCGCGTGAAGAGCTTTGTGTTGAAGGGCCAGATCTGTACGAGCGTGTCGATGGACGAGATCGGCATTACGGAGAATGGCTATCTTGTGGTGGAGGACGGTCTTGTGCGCGGCGTGTTCCGGGAGCTGCCCGGACAGTTTGCCGCGCTGCCGCTGAATGACCGCGGCAGCTGCCTCATCCTCCCCGGCATGACCGACCTGCACGTCCACGCGCCGCAGTTCGCCTTCCGGGGCCTCGGGATGGATATGGAGCTGCTGGAGTGGCTCAACACCTATACCTTCCCGGAGGAGTCAAAATACCGGGATCTGGAATATGCACACCGCGCGTATGAGAGCTTTGTGCGCCACCTTGTCCACAGCACGACCACCCGCGCCAGTATTTTTGCCACCATCCATGTGCCGGCGACGCTGCACCTGATGGAGCTGCTGGAGCAAAGCGGCCTGCGCACCTACGTCGGCAAGGTCAACATGAACCGCAACTGCCCGGTTTATCTGCGCGAGATCTCGAAGAATCAGGCCGTGCGGGATACTGTCGCGTGGATCGAGGCGGCGGAGAAATTCGAAAAAACGAAGCCCATCCTGACGCCGCGCTTCATCCCGTCGTGTACCGACGATCTGATGTACGCGCTCAGCGAGATCCGGCGGCAGTACGGCCTGCCCGTGCAGAGTCACCTGTCCGAGAATTTCAGCGAGATCGCGTGGGTGCAGGAGCTTTGCCCGCGCTCGAAGTGCTATGGCGACGCCTACCGGCAGTTCGGGCTTTTCGGCGGCGACCACCGCTGCATCATGGCCCACTGCGTCCACTCCGGTGAGCTGGAGCAGGAGCTGATGAAGGAGAACGGCGTGTTCATCGCGCATTCGCCGGAATCGAACATGAATCTTTCCTCCGGCGTCGCGCCGGTCAGCAGATTCCTGGACAACGGCCTGAAGGTCGGCCTCGCCACCGACGTGGCCGGCGGCAGCCATGAGAGCATCCTCCGCGCCATGATGCACGCCATTCAGGCCTCGAAGCTCCGCTGGCGGCTTCAGGATCAGTCCGTGCCCGCATTGTCCTTCGACCGCGCGTTCTATCTGGCGACGATGGGCGGCGGCGAATTCTTCGGGAAGGTCGGCGCGTTCCGCGACGGCTATGAGGCCGACATCGTCGTGATGGACGATTCTTCGCTCGACCATCCGCAGGAGCTTTCCGTCCGCGCGCGTCTCGAGCGGCTGGTCTATCTCGCCGACGAGCGCTGCGTCCGCGAAAAATATGTCGCGGGCGAAAAGGTGCTTTGAGTATTGACAAAAGGAAATCGCCTGTGTACAATACACAGGCGATTTTCATTCCGCCAAAGAACCTCGTAGAGTTCCGCCGCGCACGGCGGAATGGAATGTAGGTTTGTTTTGCCCGGCGGCGTGTACGTCGGACAAAACACTTTACGTCCTGCAAGTGTGGAATTTGTGTGCCTGCGGCACACAAATTATGCGCGCAGCAGGATGCAGGCCTTTTCAAACGGGAAACCAGCGCAGCGTTTCCCGTTTGAGAGCGTGTCAAAAACACTTTTGACACGCTCAAAGTCGCCTGTGTACAATACACAGGCGATTTTTCATAGCGCTTCGGCGCAGACAGTTCGTAACCATCCTGTCTTAAAACAAAACTAGGGAACAGGATGGGCGCATTGCGCCCATTTTTTGTTCCGCGGAAAGGAAACACATCATGAAAAAGCTCAACACAAGACAAATCGCACTCAACGGCGTGGTCGCCGGACTCTACGCGGCCATCACCATCCTGACGGCCTCCTTCGCCTACGGGGACATTCAGTTCCGCATCGCCGACGCGATGTGCCTGCTCGTCGTCCTCGAGCCGAGTCTGACCGTCGGACTGACGCTCGGCTGCGTCATCGCCAACATTTTCTCCACCGTTTCGGTGCTGGACATCGTGGTCGGCTCGGCGGCGACGCTGATCGGCTGCCTGCTGACGGCCCGGATGAAGAAAACGTGGCTGCTGCCGCTGCCGACGATCCTCGCAAACGCCGTTCTGGTCGGGGCCATGCTGGCCTTCGTCCTGACGCCGGAAACCTTCTGGCTGGGCTTCGCGCTCAAGGGCGCGCAGGTCGCCGCGGGCGAGATCACCGTGCTGTATGTCCTCGGCGTGCCGCTCTATCTCTTTATGAAGAAGGAAAACGTGATCGGAAAAATTCTCAAATGACGCCGCGCGGCGGTCAGGTTATGACGAAGCCGCCGCTGACGCCCAGCACCTGCCCCGTGATAAAGCCGGAATCGGCCAGATCGGCGATGGCCTTCGCCACGTCCTCCGGACGGCCGAGCCGCTCGATGGGCGTCTCCTGCCGGAGCTGCTCCAGCACCTCCGGCGCGACGGAGGCGCACATATCGGTCTGAATGACGCCCGGCGCGACGGCATTGACGCGGATGCCGCTCGGGCCAAGCTCCTGTGCCAGCGCCTTGGTCAGCGCGAGGACTGCGCCCTTGGTCGCGGAATAGCCCGCCTCGCACGACGCGCCGACCTGTCCCCACATGGACGAGACGGTCACGATGCTGCCGGACTGCTTTTGCAGCATCGACGGCAGCGCCGCCCGGACACAGTGATACACGCCGTCCACGTTGACGGCGAACAGCCGCCGCCATTCGGCAGGCGTGATCTGCGAGATCAGCCCATAGTGACAGATCCCGGCGTTGCAGACCAGAATATCCACGCCGGGAATGCGCCGGAACGCAGCCTGCACGGCCTCCTCGTCCGACACGTCGCAGCAGATGGCCTGCGCGCCGGTCTCACGGGCGACGGCCTC
>FR887196.1:1435-23221 GCA_000436735.1 Firmicutes bacterium CAG:170 | reverse complement strand
GGCCTCGGAGAGCGCACACGCCCGGCGGCGTCGCTGCTGTTCATGGGGCCGACGGGCGTCGGAAAAACGGAGCTGTGCAAGGCGCTGGCAGACTGTGTCTACGGAAGCCGCGACGCGCTGGTACGCATCGACATGACGGAATATATGGAGCCGAACTCCGTGACGCGTCTGATCGGCGCGCCGCCGGGCTACATCGGCTATGAGGAGGGCGGAACGCTGACGGAGAAGGTGCGCCGCAGGCCGTACAGTGTGGTGCTGCTCGACGAGCTGGAGAAGGCGCACCGGGATGTGACGGGACTGCTGCTGCAAATTCTAGAGGACGGCATTCTGACGGATTCTCTCGGCCGGACGGTGGACTTCAAGAACACCATGGTCGTCATGACCTCCAATCTGGGAAGCGGAGAATCGGTGAAAAACGGTGTCGGCTTCACGCCCGGCAGCGCGCAGGACCGGACAAAACGAATTCTTCGGCAGGCGTTCCCGGCGGAGCTTCTGGGGCGTATCGACTGCATCACGACCTTCCGCCCACTCTCGCAGGACGACCTTGCCGAGATCGCACGGCGGCAGCTGCGGCAGATGGTGCAGAGGGCCGCGCTGCGCGGCCTGGAGCTGGAGATCAGCGAGGAGGTCTGTCCGTATCTTGCCGCGCTGTGCAGCCGGGACGACAGCGGTGCGCGGAGTGTCCGCCACCGCATTCAGGACATGGTCGAAACGGCGCTTTCCGAGCGCCTGCTTCAAAAGGATGCGCCGCACAGGCTGACGGTCGCGGCGGACGAAAACGGGATCTCGGTGCTGGAGACTATGGGGGCAGGCGGCTGAAAGCGCCTGCCCTTCCGTTACATTTTGTCATTCTTAAATAAACGTTCTAAAATACGAAAAACGGCGAAAAACTGCCTAAAAAATCGGGTTAATTTTGCGCAGAAATTTTCAAGAAAGGACTTGCATTTTAAGGGCGCGGCCCTTATTATATAAGTGAAGTGGAGCTAAGTGGAGTAAAATAGATTAAAATGGAGCGAGGTGAGAGGGAATGTACGGAAAATACAAGCATACGGTCGATCCCAAGGGTCGCTTGTTCGTTCCCTCGAAGCTGCGCGAGGAGCTTGGCGACGCCTTCTATGTCACGCTCGGACTGGATCACTGCCTTTCCGTCTATACCGAGGCGGGCTGGCAGGGCATCCTGGATAAATACAACGCACTGCCCATCTCGCAGGCACGGAAGATGCGCTTCCTCTTCGCCAATGCCGCGAAGTGCGAGCCGGACAAGCAGGGACGCTTCCTGATCCCGGCGGAGCTGCGGCAGTACGCGGGCCTCCAGCAGGAGGTCACGTTCATCGGCCAGGGCGGCCATGCGGAGATCTGGGACAGCGAGGCGTATGAGAAGCTGGAGAGCGAGACGCTCACGCCGGAGAATCTGGCGGCGGTCATGGAGGAGCTTGGATTCTGATGGAATTTTCACATAAATCCGTTCTCCTGAACGAGACCATCGAGCTTCTGAATATCCGCCCGGACGGCATTTATCTGGACGGTACGCTCGGCGGTGCGGGCCACTCGCTCGAGATCTGCCGGCGGCTGACCGGCGGACGCCTCATCGGCATCGACCGCGACACGATCGCGCTGAACGCGGCGCGGGAGCGGCTGAAGGAGCATATGGACAAGGTCACGCTGGTACACGGCAACTTCTCCGACCTTGGCGAAATACTGGATTCCCTGGACATCCCCAAGGTGGACGGAATGCTGTTCGATCTCGGCGTTTCCTCGCCGCAGCTGGACGACGGCGAACGCGGCTTCTCCTATATGACCGACGCGCCGCTCGACATGCGGATGAACCGGGACGACGCGCTGACGGCCTATGAGATCGTCAACACATGGCCCCGCGAGGAGCTGCGCCGCATCCTTTTCGAGTACGGTGAGGAACGCTACGCACCGCTCATTGCCGCAGCCATCGAACGCACACGCAGCGAGCATCCGATCAAAACGACGCTGGAGCTTGCATCCGTCATCCGCGGCGCAATGCCGCCACAGGCGCTGCGCGAAAAGCAGCACCCGGCCAAGCGGAGCTTTCAGGCCATCCGCATCGCAGTCAACGACGAGCTGAACTGCGTCAGCCGCATGATGAAAACGGCGGTCGACCGCCTGAATCCGGGCGGAAGGCTTGCGGTCATCACGTTCCATTCGTTAGAGGACCGCATTGTGAAGAATTCCATGGCGGAGGCCGCGAAGGGCTGTATCTGCCCGCCGAGCTTTCCGGTATGTGTCTGCGGCAGAAAGCCGCGTATTGAGATCGTGACGCGAAAGCCTGTCACGGCCGGTGAGGAAGAGCTTGCCGAAAACCCCCGCGCACGCAGCGCGAAGCTCCGCGTGGCGGAAAAAATCTGAACAGCCGCCGCAGACGCGGCAGGCGATAGAAGGGAGTAAACGATAGCATGGCAGAAAACAGACGCTATGGCACGAACGGAGCCGCAGCATACGACGTCTACTCCAACGTCTATCGCTATCCGAACGGAACGGAAAATTACTATGACGGCAGCGCCGTCCGGCAGCCGCAGCGGCAGGGCCTCCCGGAGGAGCGCACGCTCCCGGAGCGCCGTCAGCGCGTCAAGGTCAAGACGGCGGTCGCGCCGTTTACGCTGTTCGGCATGGCGGCGGCGGCCCTGATGCTGGTGCTCGTCATTTTCGGCTATGTGCAGCTGTTTGAGGCCACGACGAGAGTCGGCGAGCTGCAAAGCCAGCTCAACGAGCTGACCGCGCAGCAGACGCTGCTGGAAAGCAAATATGAAAGCAAGATCGATCTCAAGGTCGTGCAGCAGCGGGCGGAGGAGCTCGGCATGTCTGCGCCAAGAGACGATCAGGTGATCTACGTCAGCCTGTCCGGGTCGGACAGAGCGGAGATCTACGAGGAGGAAAAGACAAACATTCTCGGAGAGATCATCGGCGCGGTGGAAGAAAGCATCTCAGATCTGATCGCATATCTGCGGCCCTCGGCGGCATAGAATGAAGCAGACGGTGTGAAACACGGCTGCCGCAGACATGCTTCTTCATCGTGAGCCGGTGCAGCCGTGATAATAGGTTTTGGCAAGGGCGGTTGGATGAGGATAACCGCCCTTGTTTTACACAGCAGCGGGAAAGGCAATGTAAATGGCACTCAAAGTACTTCGTCCGAAGGACGGTCACAATCGAAAAAGGAGGCAGACGCCCGCGCAGGACAAGAAGGAAGGCAGGGCAAGCCGCACGATCCTGACGCGGATCTGGATCCTGCTGGGCTTCTTCGGCGTTGCGCTGTTTCTGACGCTGGCCGGACGGCTGTATAAGCTCATGATTGTGGATCACGATTATTATGAGGAGCTTGCGATCAACAACCAGACCCGGTATACGAAGCTGACGGCCTCCCGCGGTGAGATCTACGACCGGAACATGAACATTCTTGCCGGCTCCACGACGGTGGAGACAGTGTTCATCGACCCCAACGAGATCGCGGAGGAGATGAAAACGCCGGAGAACAGCGACCTGCTCGACCGGATCGCAGTGGGCCTGAGCGGCATTCTGGACGTGACGGAGGATTTCGTCCGTCAGCAGGCGGCGGATAAGGCCTACCGCTACAAGATCATTCAGAAGAAGATCTCCGAAGAGCTTGCGGACGAGGTGCGCGCGTTCATCAACGACGGCAACATCAAGGGCGTCTATCTGGAAACGGACTCCAAGCGCTATTACCCCTATTCCTCGCTGGGTGCGCAGCTGCTGGGCTTCGTCAGCGACGACAACGTCGGTACGGAGGGACTCGAGGCCTACTACAACTCCTATCTGGAGGGTACGGCGGGCAAGGTCGTGACGACCAAGGGAAACTACGGCTCGGAAATGCCCTTTACCTATGAGAAATACTACGACGCCAGCGACGGCGACAGCCTTGTGCTGACGATGGATACGACGGTGCAGGCGTATCTGGAAAAGAATCTTCAGGCGGCCATCGACCGCTACGAGATCCAGAACGGCGCATTCGGCATCGTCATGGACGTGAACACCGGCGCGATCGTCGCAATGGCGACGCTGGGAGGCTACGACCCGAACGACCATCTGCAAATCTATGACGACGTTCTGAACGAACGTCTGGAGCAGCAGTATCAGCAGCTTCTCCGCCTGCAAAAGGGGACGGAGGAGTTTGAAAAGGCAAAAACGGAATACAATGAGGCTGTGGCTGCGGCGCGCCTGAAGCAGTGGAGAAACCGCTGCGTCTCCGACGGCTATGAGCCTGGCTCGACCTTCAAGGTCGTCTCGCTGGCCGAGGCGCTCGACTGCGGCGCGGCGACGCTGAACGACACCTACTACTGCGGCGGCGCGGAGAAGATCGCCGACCGCCAGCAGATCGTCCATTGCTGGAAGGCAGCCGGTCACGGCGCGCAGACGACCGCGCAGGCGCTGGGCAATTCCTGCAACATCGCCTTCGGCCACATCGGCGTTCAGCTCGGCGGCACGCGCTTTTATGAGTACGCCAAGGACTTCGGCGTCATGGAGCGCACGGGCGTCGATCTTCCGGGCGAATCGAAGGGCTACTTCTTCGGTCTGGACGTGCTGAGTCAGGGCTATGCGTCGGTCATTTCCGGCGCGTTCGGCCAGACCTTCCGCGTCACGCCGATCCAGCAGGCGAGAGCCATCGCGGCGGTCGTGAACGGCGGCTATGTGCTCGAGCCGTATATCGTCAGTCAGGTTCTTGACGCCGACGGAAACGTCGTGCTGGAAAACGGACGGACGGTCCTGCGGCAGGCCATCAGCGAGAGCACCTCGATCACGATGCGCGACCTGATGGAAAAGGTCGTCACCGAGGGCACCGCAAAGGGCGCCAAGACGCCCGGCTACCGCGTCGGCGGCAAGACCGGTACCTCCGAAAAGATCGATACCTATGATGAAAACGGCAATCAGGTCGAGGACAAGATCGTCTCGTTCGTGGGCGTCGCGCCCATCGACGATCCGCAGTACCTCGTTCTTGTGGCGCTCGATACGCCGAAATACCAGGAGGACAACACCAAATACACGCCCAGCGGCTACTACATTTCCGGCGGCCTGATGGCCGCGCCGACGGTGCGTGATATTTTCCTCGACATCCTGCCATATCTTGGCGTGGAGCCGGATTATTCCTCCGGCGATATCCGCGGTATCAACGTGAAGATGCCGGAGCTGACGGGCATGACGCTCGAGGAAGCGCAGGCGGCGCTCAAGGAAAGAAGCCTGACGTGCCGGACGCTTGGAAACGGCGCGATCGTCACCGATCAGATCCCGGCGGCAGGTGCGGAGCTTCCCGGCAATTCCGAGGTCATTTTGTACTTTGACTACGAGAAATCCACCGAGCAGGTGGAGGTCCCGGACTTTATTGGCCACTCGGTCGCGGACGTCAACTGGCTGGCGAATTACGCGGGCGTCTATGTGCAGGCAAAGGGCACGGACTCCACGAGCTATGCGACCGTGACGTACCAGTCTGTCGAGCCGGGGACCATGGTTGACAGAGGTACTACAATAACAGTAGAATTTACCGACCACAGCTCTCTTGAGGACTGAGAAAGGAAGATACGAATGAAGCTTCAGGAACTTTTGAAAGGAATCGAGGTAATCGAATGCACGGCTTCTCCGGAGCTGGAGATCAGTGGCGTGAGCGCCGACTCGCGCCAGGTCCAGCCCGGCGGACTCTTTGTCGCCGTTCCCGGCTTTGCGGCCGACGGCCATAAATTCATTCCCGCTGCCGTCAAAAACTGCGCGGCGGCAGTGATCTGTGAGAAAAAGCCGCAGATAGATGTGCCATATGTTCTGACCGGCAATGCGCGCCACGCGCTGGCGATGGCCGCAGCCAACTGGTACGGCCATCCGGCGGATTCCATGACCATGATCGGCGTGACCGGCACCAACGGCAAGACGACGGTGACGTATCTGCTGAAAACGGTGCTGGAAAAAACGCTCGGCGCGAAGGTCGGCCTGATCGGCACGATCCAGAACATGATCGGAGATAAGGTTCTTGATACCGAGCGCACGACGCCGGAGAGCATCGAGCTGCAAAAGCTCTTTGCCGAGATGCGCGACGCGGGCTGCACGCACGTCGTGATGGAGGTGTCCTCCCATGCGCTGGCGCTCAGCCGTGTGGACGGCGTGCATTTCCGCGTGGGCGTGTTTACAAATCTGACGGAAGATCATCTGGACTTCCACAAGACGATGCTCGATTACTGCGACGCGAAGGCGAAGCTCTTCCAGCGCTGCGACGTGGGCGTGATGAATCTGGATGACCTCTACTGCGACCGTATCCGCCGGCAGGCGTCCTGCCGCATCCTGACCTATTCCACGAAGGACAACGCCGCCGATCTTGTGGCGAAAAACATCCGTCTCAAGTCTGACCGCGTGGAGACGGACGTTGTGACCGGAAACGAGATCAGCCGCGCGGAGCTGCGCATTCCGGGCGCGTTCAGCGTGTATAACGCGCTGGCCGTGATCGGTACGGGGCTTGCGCTGGGGCTTTCCCTGAGCGAGGTCACGGCGGCGCTCCGGCAGGCGCATGGCGTCAAGGGCCGGATGGAGGTCGTTCCGACACCCGGAAAGAATTATACCGTCCTGATCGACTATTCCCATACGCCCGACAGCCTGGAAAACGCGCTGAAAACGGCGCGCGGCTTCTGCAGGGGCCGGGTGATCGCCGTATTCGGCTGCGGCGGCGACCGCGACCCCTTCAAGCGTCCGGTCATGGGCGAGATCGGCGGGAGACTGGCCGACCTGTGCGTTGTGACCTCGGACAATCCGCGCACGGAGGACCCCAATGCCATCATTGCGCAGATCGCAGAGGGCATGAAGGACGCAAAAAACAAGCCGGTCGTGATCGAAAACCGCGTGGAGGCCATCGGCTGGGCGCTCGACCATGCCAGGGAGAATGATATCATTCTGCTCTGCGGCAAGGGACATGAGACCTATCAGGAGGTCGGCCACGAAAAGAGACATATGGATGAACGTGAGATCGTAGCGGAGCATTTGGAGAGAGAAAAATGAAAGAACTGACTTTGAGCCAGATCGCCGCATGGTGCGGCGCGGACGTTCCGGAGGGCTGCGGCGAGACGCGCATCACGGGCGTAGAGTCGGATTCCCGCGCCATCGCGCCGGGAAATCTGTTCATTGCGCTGAAGGGCGAGCGTGTGGACGGCCACGATTTTCTGGGAGCTGCGGCGAAAAACGGCGCGGCTGCCGCGCTGGTCGAGCATCCGGTCGAGACGGGACTTCCGTGCCTTGTCGTGCCGGACGCGCTGCTGGCCTATGGAAAGATCGCAGCGGGCTATCGCCAGCTCCTTGGACTGAAGGTGATCGGCATTACCGGAAGCGTCGGCAAGACGACGACGAAGGAAATGACGGCCTGCGTCCTGCAGGGGCAGTTCCGCACGGCGCGCACCGACGGAAACCATAACAACAACCTCGGACTTCCAATGAGCATTCTCCACATCCCGGAGGGGACGGAGGTCGCGGTGCTCGAAATGGGCATGAACCATTTCGGAGAGATGGAATACCTGACGAATATCGCAAGACCGGACCTTGCGGTCATCACCAACATCGGCACGATGCACATTGAGCATCTCGGCAGCCGCGAGGGAATTTTGCAGGCGAAGCTGGAGATCCTGCGCGGCGTGCCGGAAAGCGGCCTCGGCGTTTTCAACGGAGACGAGCCGCTGTTGTGGAACATTAGAAACGACGGCGGACACAAAAAGCGCTATTTCGGCATTGAGAATGCGGCCTGCGACGTAGTCGCGACCGACATTCAGGAGCTGGAGGACGGAATGCGCTTCATGGTCTCCGGCCTCGGGCACCACTTCGAGCTGTTTGTGCCTTCCGCAGGGCGGCACTCGGTGTATAACGCCCTTGCGGCAGTCACGGTCGCGCTTCTGCTCGGTATGCCGCCGGAGAAGATCCAGACGCAGCTGGAGGGCTTCCGGAATACCGGAATGCGGCAGAGAATCTACACGCAGAACGGCATGACGATCATTGAGGACTGCTACAACGCCGGCCCGGAATCGACACAGGCCGCGCTGGAGGTGCTGGGCAATTACCACACGACCGGCAGACGCATCGCCGTCCTCGGCGATATGCTGGAGCTTGGAAACCGCAGCAGCGCGGAGCACTACCGCATCGGACGCATCGCCGCGACGAAGGCGGATATGCTCTTTACCTACGGTCATCATTCCCTGCGCACCGTGACCGGTGCGATCACCGGCGGCATGGCTCCGAAAAACGCGGAGCATTTCGACACGCACGAGGATCTGGCCCACGTTCTGCGCACCCGCGCGGCAGAGGGCGACGTGCTGCTGTTCAAGGGAAGCCGCGGCATGAAGATGGAGCAGGCGCTGCATCTGTTTTTGGACGAAGAGAAATAAACGCCGCCTTTGCGGCGCTATGGAATACGGAGGAGAAGCCTCATGCTTATTTTGCTCGCAGCGGTCTGCGCGTTTGTCCTGACCGTGCTTTTTGGAAGGATCGCCATTCCGATGCTCCGCGCCCTCAAGGCCGGGCAGTCCATCCGGGAGATCGGCCCGAAGTGGCACAACAGCAAGGCCGGTACGCCGACGATGGGCGGTATTATGTTCATTCTGGCCTCGCTGATCTGCACGGTCGCGTTCGGCTGGAAGGACATGCTGGAAGGGGAGTACACCCATCTGCTGGTGTTTGCTTTCGCGCTGGTCTACGGACTGATCGGCTTTGCGGACGACTTCATCAAGGTCAAGCTGAAAAGAAACCTCGGCCTGACGGCGGCGCAGAAATTCCTGCTCCAGCTGGCGGCGGCGGTCGCGTATCTGCTGCTCCTGCGGCATAACGGCAACCTGACCTGCGACCTGTATATCCCGTTCTGGAACGTCACGTTCCAGATCAACTGGGTCGTTTATCTGATTTTTGCCGTGCTGGTCATCGTCGGCTGCGTGAACGCAGTCAATCTGACGGACGGCATCGACGGCCTCGCCTCCGGCGTAACGCTCCCGGTCATGGTGTTCTTCGCCGTGTTTGCGTATATGTGGGGCACCAATTCCGGCTCCTCGGCGCTGGCGCTGCTTCCGGCCACCATCGCGGGCGGACTTGCGGGATTCCTGTGCTACAACTTCCATCCGGCAAAGGTCTTTATGGGCGATACCGGCTCCCTGTTCCTCGGAGCCGCCGTGTGCGGCATGGCGTTCGCGCTGGATATGCCGCTGGTGCTGATCCTTGTCGGCCTTGTCTACATTCTGGAAACGCTCTCCGTCATGATCCAGGTGACCTATTTCAAGCTCACCCACGGCAAGCGCTTCTTCAAAATGACGCCGATCCACCACCATTTTGAAATGTCCGGCTGGAGCGAGGTCAAGATCTGGACTGTTTTTGTTTCCGTGACCTGCGTCATGTGCATTCTCGCCGGGATCGGCGTCATGAACCGACCCTGAGTTTCCCTGAAAGGAGCGGCCTATGCAGAATTCCGCCTCTATGCCTGCGCTGGACCGGGAGGGACATCTTCCCCGGCAGCAGGAGCAAAAAACCAAGCTGATCCCGGACGAGCGCGGACTTCTCGACGTGCCTTTTCTGGTTTTGACAGTCCTGCTGGTCACGATCGGTGTCATTATGATGTTCTCGGCGAGCTATGCGCGCGCTTACGCCGATAAGCACAATTCCACCTACTATTTTGCCCGTCAGGCTGTGTTTGCGCTGGTCGGCATCGGTATCATGCTCTTTGTCAGCCGCATCAATTATCAGATCTGGCGCGGCGTTTCCATGATTATTCTGGCAGGCTTGCGCCGCGTGACCAATATTAATCTGGCAGGCTCCGTGTTCCTGCTGATTCTTGTTGCGCTGTTCGGCACAGACGGATACGGCGCGAAGCGCTGGATCCAGATCGGTATTTTCAGCTTCCAGCCCTCGGAGGTCGCAAAGCTGGCAATCATTATGGCCTTTGCGTCCATGATGTCGGTCTACCGGGATAAAATGCAAACCGTCCGGTACGGCATTTTGCCTTATGCGGCGATTCTGGTGGTCATCTGCGGACTGACCGCGCTGGAACGCCATTTCTCCGGCGTCCTGATTATTCTTGCGCTCGGTGCGACAATGATGTTCCTCGGCGGTGTGGAGATGAAGTGGTTCCTCATCGGCGGCGCACTGGTCGGTGCGTTTGCGGCGATCTACCTTGCGACGATGGGCTATGCCAGTGCGCGCGTTACGGCGTGGCGTGACCCGGCTTCCGATCCGACCGGCGACGGCTATCAGATCCTTCAGTCGCTCTATGCCATCGGCTCCGGCGGACTGATGGGCCTCGGCTTTGGCCGCAGCCGTCAAAAATATCTGTATCTTCCGTTTGAGCACAACGACTATATTTTCCCGATCGTCTGCGAAGAGCTGGGCTATATCGGCGCGATGGCCGTGCTGATCCTGTTTGCCATGCTCATCATCCGCGGCTACTGGATCGCCATGCACGCGCGCGACCGCTTCGGCGCACTTCTGGCTGCTGGCATCACGACGCATCTTGCGCTCCAGACCTTCCTGAACATCGCCGTTGTGACGAACTTCCTGCCCGCGACGGGCATTTCGCTGCCGTTCTTCTCCTACGGCGGAACGGCGCTGCTGATGCAGCTGTTTGAGGTCGGACTTATCCTGAGCGTTTCACGCCAGAACGACAACAATTTCCTGTATCAAAAATCTGTTTCGTAATTGGGAGGCGGCCGGATGAAGGTCATATTTACCTGCGGCGGTACAGGGGGCCATATCTATCCCGCCATTGCCGTGGCGAACATGCTGCGGCAGAGAAAGCCAGACTGCGAGATTCTCTTCATCGGCGCGGAGGACGGCATGGAAAACAAGCTCGTCCCGCTGGAAAACTTCCGGCTTGAAACGCTGAAGATCTCCAATTATCAGCGAAAGCTGACCCCGGCGGCAGTCTGGCACAACGTGACGACGCTGCTGCATATGTCCGGCTCCATGCGCAAGGTGCGGCGCATCATCCGGGAATTCGACCCGGATGTGATCGTCGGCACGGGCGGCTACGCCAGCTTTCCGGCGCTGAAAATGGGCGCGCGGCTTGGGGTGCCGACGGCTGTGCATGAATCCAACGCCGTCCCCGGACTCACGACCCGGATGGTCGAGCGGTCGGTGGACCGCATCATGGTCTCCTTTGAGGACAGCCGCAGGCAGTACACAAGCCCGGAGCGCGTGATCGTCACAGGAACGCCCGTCCGGGAGGAATTCCTCTACATGGACAAGGCGGAGGCGCGCAGACAGCTCGGCCTCGACGACAAGCCGCTGGTCGTGTCCTATTGGGGCAGTCTCGGCGCGCGTGAAATGAACAAGAAGATCGCGGAATTCATGAAGTGCGAATGCCGCGACGGCGAGCCGTTCCGCCACATCCACGCGACCGGCTCCTACGGCTGGCGCTGGATGCCGGAGTATGTCAGAGAGCTTGGTGTGGATCTGGAAGGACACCCCGATGTGGAAATGCGGGAGTTTATCTACGATATGCCGCTGGTCATGGCGGCGGCGGATCTTGTGATCTGCCGCGCGGGCGCGGCCACCATCAGCGAGGCTGCGGCTTCCGGTACGCCCTGCATCATGGTCCCGTCGCCGAACGTGACGGACAATCATCAGGAGAAAAACGCCCGCGTGCTGGAAAAGCACGGCGCGGCGATCGTGCTGCGCGAGTCGGAATGCAGCGGCGAGACGCTCTATGAGACGGCGAAGGCCGTTCTGAGCGATCCGGAGCGCCGCCGGAGCATGACAAGCGCGGCGCATAAAATGGCCGTCGTGGACGCGGCGGAACGCATCTACGACGTGGCGATGGAGCTTGCAAAGGCACGATAAAAGGCAGCTCCGCATAGGATGGGCAGAAAAAGCCCAATATGCGGAGGAATGCGTATGCAGATTCTGTCTGTCACCGGCGGCGCGCCGCTGTATGGGACGGTTCCCATCCACGGCGCGAAAAACAGTGTGCTGCCGATTCTGGCGGCGGCCGTGCTGTGCCGAAGTCCCTGTGTGCTACATAACTGTCCTCAGATCGAGGACGTGGATACCGCGCTGGAAATTCTGAAATGCCTCGGCTGCCGTTCGGAGCGCCGGGGCGGAAGCCTTTTTGTGGACGCATCCGGGATGGACGGCTGCGAGATCCCCGTGGAGCTGGCCGGAAAAATGCGCTCGTCGATCGTGTTTCTCGGGCCGGTGCTGGCGAGAAGGGGAAAGGCGAGGCTGGCGCTGCCGGGCGGCTGCCCGCTGGGCGCAAGGCCCATCGACCTGCATCTGATGGCGCTCCGCGCGATGGGCGCGGAGGTGGAGATGGAGGGCGGGCACGTCTGCGCGAAGGCACAGACGCTGGCCCCGGCGAAAATCGCGTTGCCGTTCCCCAGCGTCGGCGCGACCGAGAACGCCATGCTGGCGGCAACAGGCTGCACCGGATGCACGGAAATATGGAACGCGGCGCGGGAGCCGGAGATTGTCGATCTGGCGGGCTTCCTGCGCAGCGCTGGCGCGGAGATATCCGGCGCGGGCGGCGGACATATCACGGTCTGCGGCGGCGCGCCGCTGCATGGAATGACCTATACCGTCCTACCGGACCGGATCGAGACGGCGACCTATCTCTGCGCGGCTGCGGCCTGCGGCGGAGACGTTACGCTCCGTCAGGCGTCTGCGGAGACCTGCCGACCGCTGATCGCGCTTCTGCGCGAGAGCGGCTGCACGATCGAAGAGCGGCACGATGTGCTGCGCATTTCCTGCGCCGGACGCCTGAAAGCGCTGGAGCGCGTGACGACGGGGCCTTATCCGGGCTTCCCGACGGACGCACAGGCGCCGCTGATGGCCGCGCTTCTGCGCGCGGAAGGACGGACGGAGTTTGTGGAGACGATCTTTGAAAACCGGCTGCGCCACGCGGAGCAGCTACGGAAGATGGGCGCAGACATCCGCGTGGACGGCAGAAAGGCCGTCGTGACCGGGGTGGAGCGCCTGAACGGCGCGGAGCTTCTGGCGGAGGATCTGCGCGGCGGCGCGGCGCTGGTCATCGCGGCGCTCAGCGCGGAAGGAAAATCTTCCGTGTCCGGTGTAAAACACATCAAACGTGGCTATGATAGACTGGAAGAGAATCTGAAAAGTCTAGGCGCTGACATAAAAACGGTGGAAATCTCCTGAGCGTTCGTGTATAATAAACCAATACGCGGGAGCGCCCGGAGGCGGGATACAGCCGTCCGCCGCGCCCGGAAGAAGGTCCCGGTCAGGGCGGGAAAGGAGCAGATCCATGAACACACAAGGACGTAAATCACCGCCTGTCCGCAGAAGCGGCCGAAGCGACGCCGGAAAGCGCCGCCCCGGCAGCGGCGTTGGCAGTCGGCTTTTGATCATGGCGGCAATCGTCGCAGCGGTGATCTTCGGCGTGGCGATTTTTTTCAAGGTCAATACGGTGGAGGTGCAGGGCAATGCGATCTACTCTGCGGAGGAGATCCGCAGCGCCTCCGGCATTCAGAAGGGCGACAATCTCTTCACGCTCAATAAGGAGGCTGCCGCCGGAAGCATCAAGGCGAGCCTTCCGTATGTGGAGACGGTCAGCATCATCCGCTTCCTGCCGGATAAGATCGTGATCGAGGTCAAGGAGAGCGACGCGACGTTTGCCGTGACGACCGATACCAACACGACGTGGCTCATCAATTCCGTCGGCAAGGCGCTGGAGCAGATCTCGGATTCCGCTCCAGACAGCGCGCTGACGGCGGAGCCGACGGCTCCGGACGCAGAAGCGCCGGTGGAGGAGCCGGTCGAGCAGCCGGTAGAAAACACGGACAGCGAAAATGCCGGTGAAGATGAGGCGCAGCAGCCCTCCGAAAACCCGGACGCAGCATCCGGCGAACAGACGCAGCAGCCCTCCGATACAGCGGACACCGCGGGCAGGGATACGGCTGCAGAAGCCTCTGCCGCGGACAACTCGGCGATTCAGGCGGACGGCAAACGCATCCCGCGCATCCTCGGCGTGACGGTCAACAGCCCGACGGTGGGCAGCGTCGTAACGGCGACGAACCCGGCCTCGCTCAACGCGGCCCTCGCGGTGATCGCGGAGCTGGACGGGACGGGACTTCTCGACCATATCGTGTCGATCAACACGGAAAAGGAGTATGACATCGTCCTCCAGTACGACGGACGCTACGAGATTCGCCTCGGCGGAACGGAGGAGCTAAGCTATAAGATCGACTACCTGACGGTGATCCTCAGTAAGCTCTCCGACTTCCAAGCGGGCGTCATTGACCTGACCTTCTCGGACAGCAGCGAGGCCAGATTCTATTCTCAGGAGTGAATCGTGGAAAAACGCGGCGAAAATCCGCGAAAATTCCAGAATTTCTATTGACCCAGAGCCATTTTCGAGCTACAATAAATTGAATAATTGATTCAGTATGCGTTTTTCCAGTTTTTGATGCTGTGACATACATAGGAGGAGAACAAATGGCAGACTTTACAGAGAAGGTTGTATCGATCAAGGTCATCGGCGTCGGTGGCGCCGGCAACAATGTTATCAACAGAATGATCGCGGGCGGCGTTCAGGGCGTCGAGTTCGTTGCGGTCAATACTGATAAGCAGGATCTCAACAAATCCAAGTGCAAGAATAAGATCCAGATCGGCGAAAAGCTGACCGGCGGCATGGGCGCAGGCTCCAAGCCGGAGATCGGCCAGAAGTCCGCGGAGGAGTCCAAGGCTGCCATTTCTCAGGCGCTGGAGGGCACTGACATGGTCTTTATCACCGCCGGTATGGGCGGCGGCACCGGCACCGGCGCGGCTCCGATCATTGCGCAGCTGGCGCATGACGCGGGTATCCTGACCGTCGGCGTCGTGACGAAGCCCTTCAAGTTCGAGGGTGCCAACCGTATGAAGCAGGCGGAAAGCGGCATTGCCAACCTTTCCGACAAGGTTGATTCGCTCATCATCATCCCCAACGACCGCCTGAAATTTGTCACAGATCAGAAGATCACTTTTGCCAACGCCTTCGGCATCGCGGACGACGTTCTGAAGCAGGCTGTCAGCTCCATTTCCGAGTTGGTCGGCTATTCCGAGCATGTCATCATCAACCTCGACTTTGCCGACGTGTCTGCCATCATGAAGGACGCGGGCCACGCGCATATGGGCGTCGGCACGGCCAGCGGCCGCGACAAGGCGGAGCAGGCGGCTATGGCGGCAGTTTCCAGCCCGCTGCTGGAGACCTCCATCAACGGCGCGACGGGCGTGCTCATCAACATCACCGGCTCCAACGAGCTGGGTCTCGACGATGTGGAGACGGCGGCCAATATCGTTATGGAAGCCGCGAATCCAGAGGCGAACATCATCTTCGGCGCTGCGTTCGACGATACCTTTGAGGACGAGATGCGCGTGACCGTTATCGCTACGGGCTTCGATGACAAGAAGCAGGCGCAGCAGCAGCCCGCCAACAAGATCGGCGCGTATTCCGCCGCCAGCGAGAAGGCGAAGCCTCTGCCCACCGAGGATATCGACGATATCGACGAGATCTTCAAGATCTTCAACAAGGACTGAGAGACAGCGCGAATAACGCTTATATGAAAAAAACAGGCTGCACGGCGAAGCTCCGCCGTGCAGCCTTCTGTATGATCTGTTTTGTGGAGGTCTTACAGCATGACGATCTCCACGACCGTCAGCGTGTCGCCGTCGATGGTGAAGCGGACGTCGCGGCCGCAGAAGTTGAAGCCGTAGCGCCGGTTCGGATCGTGCTGGTAGCCCGGTATCGGCCCGCAGGCAAGCGTCTGACGCAGGCCAAGGCGTTTTTCCTCCGGGATCAGCGCCTCCAGCTCCGGCGGGAAAACGACCGTGAGCGGCTTTGCGCTGCGTTTGCCGTCAAAGGCGTCCACAGCGTCCGGGTGGCAGTCGGAGTAGGGAAGATACGGCTTGATATCAAAGATCGGCGTGCCGTCCACCAGATCGGCTCCGGACACGCGCAGCACGGGTCCATCCTTCGTGTGCGGCTCCACGCCGGTCAGACGGACGCTGGAAAGCCCGATGGAATTGGGACGGAAGGGAGACCGGGTCGCAAATACGCCGACGCGCGTCTTTCCGCCGAGCTTCGGCGGGAGGACGGTCGGCGACCAGCCCTCACGCATCGCCCGGTCAAACTGCCATATGAGCCAGATGTGCGAAAAGCCCTCGATCCCGCGCAGCGCGTCGGGATTGCGGTATTCCGGCTCAAAAATGATCGTGGATTCCAGCGCCGACGCAAGGCCGCTCTGACGCGGGACGCCGAATTTGGTGGGGAAGTCCGTATGAATGTGTGCGATCGGTTCCATGAGTGCTCCCTTTCCGGCCAGCCGTCCGCGCGGGACGGCTTTACAAATTCTGTGGATGTGCTACAATACAGATACAAAAATTTAGAAACGAGGTGTCGTCATGCATGATGAATTGACGGCGGTGGATATCAAAAAAATGCAGGAGGAGCTGGAATACCGCCGGATCGAGCTGCGTCCCAAGCTCATTGAGGACGTCAAGACCGCGCGGGAATTCGGCGATCTGAGCGAGAATTTCGAGTATAAGTCGGCCAAGCGCGAGAAAAACCGCAACGACAGCCGCATCCGCTATCTGGAGCGGATGATCAAAACGGCGACTGTGATCGACGTCAGCTCCAATGCCGACGAGATCGGCCTTTTCGATAAGGTGACGATCTATATCGAGGAGGACGACGAGGAGCAGGAGATCGAGCTGGTCACGACGCTGCGCCAGAATGCGCTCAAGGGACTGATCAGCAAGGAATCGCCCGTCGGTAAGGCCGTCATGGGCCACAAGACGGGAGATCGTGTGCTCGTGGCGGTCAACCCGGACTACAGCTATTATATCCAGATCCGCAAGGTCGTCAAGGGAACGGACGACGAGTCCCTGCCCATCAGCGCCTATTGAGCGACATTTCGGGCGTCATGCGAGCGGCTGGGCACCGTAGACCACAAAGAACACATAGAGATGGACTGCCAGCAGCAGGGGAACGGTGATATAAAATTTCGGCTTCCGCGTCTTGTGGCGGAAGATCAGCATTCCGAGAAGGCTTCCGAGGCTGCCGCCCAGAAACGCGGCGCCGAGCAGCGTCGCCTCCGGGATGCGCCATTGATGATGCTTGGCAAGCTGCTTGTCCAGACACATAATCACGAATGCGGCTGCATTTATTATAAACAGGTAGATGTACATGACAGGAAATCCTTTCTGGAGGTGTTGTAATGAAGCGTGTACGATGCTTGCTGGCCGCAGCGGCGGCGCTGGCGCTCCTAAGCGGGTGTGCAGTGCAGACGGCGTGGGAGACCGTGGACGATGTGCTGCCGGATACCGTCTCTGTCTGGACGGAGGACGCTTACCGAATCAGCTTTGATGTGCCGGAGGACGCCGTTGTCTCGGCGTTTTCGGAGAATGGCGCGGCGACAGTCTATGAACAGGCGGATGGAGATTACGAGATCACGGCGCAGGTCCTGCTGTCCTCGGACGCGGACGGCGCGATCCGCCGACTGTCCGGCTTCGACCCGGAGCAGCTGGAGGTTTTGAATACCAGGCGCTGCGGACTGCCGGAATCGCAGTTCGCGTGGTATGCGACAGGCGAGGAGGGCGGTAGGCTCTGCCGGGCAGATATCCTGCGCGACGGGGATCACTGCTACGCGCTGACCTTTTCCGTCCGCGAGGAGCTGGCGCCGCAGTATGCGGAGCTTGCGCAGCACGTTTTTGAGAGCTTCAGCCTGAACGCGGACAAGGATTTCTGATTGCGCGGCGTGTTCAGCAGTATTTTACCACAGAGTGCTGCGGAAGTCTATTGCCGCCGCTCCAATAACCTACCCACGAGGCCGCTTCACTGGTCAGCTCCCATTGCGTGCATGGTCCAATTTGGAAAACCTGCGTCGCAGCGTGAAAAGGTCCGCTGTCCGGGTGCGTTGGGAGTTGGAAGAATACACCCTAAGCCACAGATATGCTGAAAGGCTGCCCTTCGAAGAAGGGCAGCCTTTCAGCACGGCGCCGACAGAGCCTGACAGCTTGGCTGAGCTGAGGAACCATTAGCGAGAATCCTCTTTCGGTGTGATGACCAAGCCGAGGATGCCTTCGGAGTACGAAATGCTTAAATAAGCCTCATTGCCCTCAAACAACCTTCCAACAGATACGCCGCCTGCGGCGGAGCGTATTTCGGAGTATCCGATGCTTTCCAGCTCTTTTACATATTCCTCCGATCCTTCCGAGGAAATATCCTTGATAAATATTGCATACCGGCCGGAATCGGTATAATCCAGTGCGTAATCGACCGAGCCACTCTGCGGCGGAACGATTTTCTCAGTAAAAACACTATCAGGCCACTGTGTCAAGTACTCCGGCTGCGCGCCGGCCGCGTCCCATGCGGTATCAAGGAGCGCATCGGCAGGATCGTCCTTGGCTGAGCACGCTGTAAATAACGAGCAGACGAGCAGAAATATCAGCAGAAATGAGACAGATTTATTCCGCATGGCGTTTTCCTTTCAGATTGATCGATGCTTCCTATATATCATTTTGCCCAGATAAAGTCAATAGCGAAAAGGAAAATGCGTTTTCCTATTTGCGGCGGCCTTTACGAACTGGATTTTCCTGTATGTTTCTGGTATGATATGATCAGAAAAGGCGGAAGGGAGAAAGAGAAATGCCGCTTCAGATCGTTAGAAACGATATCACCAGAATGCGGGTGGATGCCATCGTCAACGCCGCGGACGAGACACTGCTCGGTGCGGACGGCTTCAGCGTGGATGCCGCGATCCACCGTGCCGCCGGGCGCGAGTTGCTGCGGGAGTGCGCGGCGCTTGGCGGATGCGCGCCGGGAGATGCAAAGCTCACGCGGGGATACCGGCTGCCCTGTAAATACATCATTCACACCGTCGGGCCGCATTGGGTGGACGGACGGCACGGCGAACAGAATATTCTTGCTTCCTGCTACCGCTCGTCGCTTGCGCTTGCCAGAGGGCGGCATTGCCGTTCCGTCGCGTTTCCGCTCATAGCCTCCGGCGTTTACGGCTATCCGAAGGATCAGGCGCTCCGCGTGGCGATTGAGACCATTCGGGCCTTCCTGCTGGAAAATGAGATGCTGGTCTATCTTGTTGTCTTTGACCGGGCGGCCTATCAGATCAGCGAAGCGCTCTTTTCCGATATCACCGCCTATATCGACGACCGGTACGCGGATGCACGCGCCGTCCGGCGGGAGCCGAGGATACGGATGCCGTCGCTTGCAGAGGCTGAGGACGATCGCAATGATTCCTGGATGGATACACTCCGCGCGAAGGCACCGGAGACTTGCAGCAGGGCGTCGCAGGCGTCCGTGGCAGCGTCGTATTCACTTGAAGATGCGCTGGATGAGATCGACGAGAGCTTTTCGGAAATGCTGCTGCGGAAGATCAACGAGAAGGGGATGACTGACGCGCAGTGCTACAAAAAGGCAAACATCGACCGGAAGCTTTTCTCAAAGATCCGCACAGACCGGCGCTATAAGCCATCTAAGCCGACGGTGATCGCGTTTGCGCTGGCATTGGAACTCCCGCTGCCGGAAATGAAGGATATGCTGTTCAAGGCGGGCTTTGCGCTGTCGCATTCCAACAAATTTGATATCATTGTGGAGTATTTCGTGGAGCGCGGCAATTATAACGTGTTTGAGATCAACGAGGCGCTGTTTGCTTTCGATCAGAGCCTGATCGGGGCCTGAACGGACGGGGAAGTACGCGGACTGAGAACTATACCGGAGGAAAAATATGAAAAGCCCGCTGAGCTGCTCAGCGGGCTGATGTTATTTCGGGGTCATGCTTCCCGCAGGAAGCGCAGGACGGCTTCGTTGAAGGCCGCAGGCTCCTTTGCGGCAAGGAAGTGGTCGCCGTTCAGGAATTGAAGCTGCGCATTCGGCAGGCTGGCGGCGATCTGCTCCGTGTGACGGCGCTTCACCATATCGCGCGTACCGGCCAGCACCAGCACGGGCATGGTCAGCGCGGACAGAGTCTCCGGCGGGATATGCGGCTCGTTTACCATCAGGCCAAGAAGCTCGGCGTGCTTCCGGGCCTCCGGGCTTCTTCCTGCGAAAAGGCGCGCAATGCGATAGCCAAGCTCGATCGGAAGCTGCACACTGGTGCGGATCCCGCTTGGCGAGAGATTTCCGCCGTTCAGGATCAGCTTTTCAACCAGCTCCGGGTGGCGGAGGGCGAACAGCGTGGCGATGTTCGCGCCGTCGGAAAAGCCGAGCAGATGAACGCGCGTCAGCGCCTGCGCATGCAGGAATTCCAGAAGATCGTCCGCGAAGCGATCCAGCGTGAAGGGGCCGCTTCCGCGCGGGGAGGCTCCGTGTCCGCGCGTATCCGGCGCGAAAACGTGATAATACTGCGAGAAGAAGCGGAGCTGCGCTGAGAAATAGGTGTGATCCTCGCCGTTTCCGTGCAGCAGGAGCAGCGGAAAGCCGCTCCCGGCCTCCGCGTAAAACAGCGGCCCGGCATGGCCGGTATGAACCGTAAACGATCCCGGCTGCTTCATGTTTGCGCACACTCCGGGGTGGCCGGAAGCGCCATAAAGCGGCGGTACGTCTGGAAGCCAACGGCTTCATAGAATTTCAGAGCCTCTTCGTTGAACGACCAGACATCCAGCTCGATGCGGTCAAAGCGCATCCGCGTGGCCTCCTGACGGCAAAAGGCGATGAGCGCGGTCGCAGCGCCCTTGCGGCGGAAGGCCGCGTCCACGCCAAATTCCTCAATGTGATAGAAGCGCCTTGCGAAGTTGTAGGGGGACTCCGGGCGGTCGATGTACTCGGCGATGGCGAAGCCGCAGACGACGCCGTCTGCCAGCGCGACGATCACATCGGCGGCGTCGGAATCAAATTTCTGATAGACATGCTGCTGCAATTCTGCACAGAAGCCGGGACGGAAAATGTCCGGACGGCCGTTGGCGTGCAGCTCGTTTACCATTTTCCGCAGCTCGTTGACACGCGGAAGCTCCGCGCGGTCTGCATATCGGACAGTAATTTCCATTTTACGTTATCCTTTCAGTGACCGGCGACGCTCGGAATATCCTGCAATTCGAAGCGGTATTCCTGATGCGCGTCCGGGTATTTTTCCTGATCGACCTTGCTCAGAAACATGGACAGGGGGCGTACCCACAGCCCGCCGTCGCCGTAGAGCTTGCGGTAGATGACGCACGGCACGCCGGTCTCAGAGTCGTGCGCGACGGCCTCCACAAGATAATAGTCGCCCTTGAAATGCCGGTAAACGCGGCCCAATTGAATTTCCTGCATAAAAATCCTCTTTCCTGTTTTGTCAAGCGTTCAGCGAACGTTCCATCGGAAGATAGGCGGAATCGCCGTGCCAACGAACGTGCCACCGGAAGATAGGCGGAATCGCCGTGCGGGCGGCTCTCGCCGGTCAGAGCAAAGCCGTTTTTCGTCCAGAATGCGCGGCTCTGCGGGTTGCCGAGGTCAATGGCGAGGCGCGCCTTACGGAATCCCATGGAGGCAAGGTACGCAAGGCATTCCTGAATGATCGCGCTGCCCGCGCCGCAGCCCTGAAGCGACGGCTCCATCATGAAAAAGCCGAGAAATGCGACGCCGCGCTCAGGGTAGTCGAGGATCAGATCCATGACGGCGGCCAGACGGTCTCCCATAAAGAAGCCGAGATAGAACTTGTCCGCGGCCTGCTTTCCGGGCGGAAGCGCGGACAGATCCTCGAGAATGCTTTGCTCTGTGACGAACGGCTTGTGATATTCATAAAAAAGCGTATTGCGGCTGGAAAGCGCATAATGCGCCGGGATGTCCGCGCGCGTGAGCGGCCGGACTGCGTAACGGCTCGAGAGCCT
>FR887196.1:0-1389 GCA_000436735.1 Firmicutes bacterium CAG:170 | reverse complement strand
GGGTCGCCGCTGGGGAGCCATGCCTCGCGGATCAGAGCCTCGAGTACCAGCGCTTCGCGCTCCAGCATGACCGGATCGGCTGGGCCATGCGCGTGGCGGCGGTTTACCGTAATGGCGTGAAACGGATCGACCCATTCCAGCGTGAAGCCCTCGTCCGACTCATAGGCATCCAACCGCTGGCAGACGGTATCCTCCGCCGCTTCGCAGAGATAGTAAAAGTTGTCCTGCCGGAAAATTTCTGCTGCTCCACTGTCGGACTTCTGGATGCGGCGGACGCAGCCGTATTCCCGGATGCTCTGCGGAAGAATGCGCAGTCCGGCTTCCTCCTCCGTTTCCCGGAGCAGGGCTTGGACAGGCGCTTCCGACGGCTCGATCCCGCCGCCGGGGAACTTGTAGTAGGCATATTTTCGGCTGTAGATCATGGCGGCCCTTCCGCCGCGAAGAAGAATGGCCCGCGCGGAATCGCGCTGAAAAACGCGCCATGCGGGGTCGTAATTTTGGGCGTCCATCGGAAACAGCAGACGCATGGAAGCGCCTCCCTTCGCGTAATTTCTTCTGAGATTGTATCATAGAGATGAAAAATTTGCAATCCACAGGAAATTGCGGAAAAGCCTGTAAGAAAAGCGGAGCTTTTTCGTCTGATAGAGTAAAAGCAAAAAGGGAGGAAAAGACGATGAAAAAAGCTTTTATGGGCATGCTCCTGCTGGCGGCGCTGCTGCTCGGCGGCTGCACGCACGAGGATGAAGAAATTTGCCGGGAGGAGCAGTATTCGGCGAAGCCGGTCATTTACATCTATCCGGAGGAGACATCGGACGCAAAGCCGGTGATTTATCTGAGGCCGGAGGCGGCCATGGACGTTACGGTGCAGCTCGATTATGCCGGAACGCTGACCTGCACCTATCCGGCCTATGACGGAGGCTGGCAGGTCAGCGCCGCGCCGGACGGTACGCTGACGGATGCATCCGGGCAGACCTACCGCTATCTCTACTGGGAGGGCCGGGACGACACGGAGTACGACCTTTCAAGGGGCTTCTGCGTGCCCGGAGACGAGACCGCCGCGTTTTTGGAAGAGGCGCTGGACGCACTGGGGCTGACGCGGACGGAGGCCAATGAGTTCATCATCTACTGGCTGCCGAAAATGCAGGAAAATCCGTATAACCTGATCGCGTTCCAGACGGATGCCTACACACAGTCGGCGCGGCTGACGGTCACGCCGGAGCCGGATACGATGCTCCGCGTATTCATGGCGTGGACGGCGCTGGACGAGCCGGTCGAGCTTCCGGCGCAGGAGCTGTCTGCGCCCGAGCGCCGGGGCTTTACCGTCGTGGAATGGGGCGGTGCGGAGCTGCGAACGGAAGCGGAAGCGGCTTCCGCAGAATAAAACAGGAA
>FR887195.1 GCA_000436735.1 Firmicutes bacterium CAG:170 | reverse complement strand
TGATCTACAAGGCTGTCCAGGCAGCGGCGAAGTGTTGTCTCTGCGTTAAAAATGGGAATAATAACAGAATAAGCCATCTGCATTTAAACGCGACTCCTTAATCGATTCATGATTTTCAGCAAAACACACCAGAGTAGATACAGTCTGGCTTTCGCCGCAAAGAAAAATGCCTTCCAATGCAGTGGGAAATACCGCAGCGGGAGCTGTTTAAGTGCCCCAGCATAGTGCGGCATATTTCGTATTCGCCTTAATTCTTCTATAACATTCCGCATTGATCGGCCATGATCCTCAACAAGCCGTAGGCCTGTGCCGATCAGACTCAGGCCGATACGATTTTGAAGCGCCTGACAATATTCCTCTGGCAATGCATTCTTGTTTACAAATTTTAACATTCTATTTTGCAACTTCTCATACTGCTCCGGCAAATTCTCAGGATAGCGATGCGTCAACGAATATTCATTATCCTTATAATAGTGATACAGCGTAGCGTTCATGTAAACGATCGTATTCGCTTTATAAAAAACAGGGACGTTGAACAGTAGGTCCTCTGAAGCGATCAGCCTTGCATCTTCAAAGGCTTCTCCATTCAACAACTCCCGCTTATAAAGTTTTCCCCAAGCAGTGACCAGATTATCAATACTTTGTGGCGATGCAAGCTCCGGTCCAACTGGGCCAAAAAGCCTTCGCAGAATCGTTTTTGCCCGATCTCCACACCAACACTCATCACGCCTATTCAATAGCTGGACGGGAAAACTGCCTTGCGAATACTCACGAGTATACGCCCATATCACAATATCTGCATCCTTTTGAGCTGCGGCCTCTGCTGCTCTTTGAAGTGTCTCCGTAGAAAGCCAATCATCGCTGTCCACAAACAGGATATATTCA
>FR887194.1:8171-15371 GCA_000436735.1 Firmicutes bacterium CAG:170 | reverse complement strand
AGGCGCTTCTGCGGCGGGAGCCGCATTTCTCAGGGCTTCCACATCCTCGCCGGGGTTGCCGACGGCGCAGACGTTGACCAGGCACGGAACCTCGTCGCCCTCTGCATAGAACTGCGCCAGCAGCGTACCGGCAGCAGTGGATTCACATTCAAATTCCGCCTTATCCGTTTCGTAGGTGAACAGGATATCGCCAACGGCGACCTGATCGCCTACATTCTTTTTCCATTCACCGATCACGCACGATTCGACCGTAATACCGGCCTTCGGCATCAATACGCCTTCTGCCATAAATTTTTCACTCCTATATCTTCAATAATGGATTTACTTGTTGGCCAGCAGATATTTTTCTGCCTCTGCGCTCCACAGGCCGTTGTGGCGCTTGGTGATCTCCGCCAGCTTTGCGAACAGCGGGTCGGTCTCGCCGAGCTTCTCAAAATCGGCGATGGCCGTCAGCGGAAGTTCGATCTGCGTGTAGATCAGCTTCTTGCCGCCGCGGATGTTCGGCAGGTTCAGCGTCGTATCGACAACGGCGTTCAGGCCGCCGATGTGGGTGATCATTGCGGCGGGGTTGATCTTGCCGGAGGTCATCATGTCGATGGCCTCGCGCATATCGCTGGTATTGCCGCCGGAGGTGCCGACCACATGGGTGTAGAGATAATGGACGTTGTACCAGTTGAACTCGGCCTTGAATTCCTTGTTGGTCGGGCCTGCGAAGAAGTTGAGGCAGCCGTCGTAGCCGAGGATGTCGCCCGCCTGCTCGACGACCGGACGCACCGGCGCGAAGCAGATCACGTCGTCATAGCCCGTGCCGCCGGTCAGCTCACGCAGATACTTCGTGTCGCAGCCGGGCTTCGCGGTGTTGACGTAGTGCAGCTCGATGCCAAGCTCCTTGGCGTGCTCAACGGTGTAGATGCTCTCCGCTCTGGCCAGTCTCTCGTCGTCGATATCGGTGACGACCAGCAGGCTGGGACGGCGGTCGCAGTGCAGCGCGTAGTCGATCGCGCCGAGGCCCATCGGGCCGACGGAAGCGAGAAGCGCCATCTTGCCGCCCTCGACAATGCCCATCTGGTGCTCGTAGGAGCCGGCCTTGGTGTGGTACATGGCGTGGAACGTGCCGATGATGCAGCTCATCGGCTCGGACAGGGAGCCGTAGAAATAAACGTCGGAGTTATACGGCAGCAGGCAGTCCATCAGCAGCGTTTCGATGGGAACGTTGCCATACTGTGCGTCGCCGCCGCAGTACTGATAGGAATAGCCGGGAGCCATCTGGGAGCCCTTGTAGAAATGGGCGGGCTGAATGGCGAAGCCCTGACCGGGCTTGTACTTGTTCTTCCAGTTCTCGCCGACCTCCTGAATGACACCGCAGAACTCGTGACCGACAATGGTCGGATGCTCGGCGACATCGTCGGGAACGCGCTTGTGCTCCGCGCCCTCGACCGCCGCCTTATAGGTGCTCATGCAGATCGAGTCAGAAATGATCTTGACCTGTACGTCGTCCGGGCCGACCTGCGGCAGCTCGATCTCTTCCAGACGAAGATCCATCTTTCCGTGAATGCGAACAGCTTTCGTTTTCATATTCAGACTTTCCTTTCTGTCGCTTCCGCCTGCGCGGAGCATGATTTCTGCAAAAATGGGATTATGTTGTATTGTTTGGATTTCACCTTATTGTACCGCATACGCCAAGGTATGTCAACGTCAATTCCCCATTTTTCATGCGTGATTGCGTTGTTTTTTGTGGAGATGCAAAAAGCGGCCGGTGCAGATGCACCAGCCGTCTTTGGGTCATTCCGATTTTGCGACCGCCTTGACGATCCGCGCGATGGCGGCGCTCAAAACGGCGTTGACGCCGAACTCCACAAGGAAATTGACGCCCGTCAGCACAACAAACACATAGTATACCATGTCCGTACCGCCGGCCCACGCCTCAAGCGAGGAACGCAGCACCGTCGTCATCGCCAGCAGGAAAATGCCGGTGTTTACGACCGGAGCGCTCATCGCGGCCAGAACGCAGCCAAGCGTCTGCTTCTTCCGCAGCGCGCGGTAGACCAGCCCGGCCACCCATCCGGCAGCCGTCGCCTTGACGAAGCAGGTCAGGATCGTCCATATCGGGCTTGCCTGGATCAGCGCCTGTGTACCGGCGTCGTAGCCCGTCAGGCCGGCGACCGCCGTGACAAGCCCGAAGATTGCCCCCAGCAGTGCGCCCGCACCCGGCCCGTAGAGCACAGCGCCGATCACGATGGGCACCAGCGTCAGCGTGATCGGGATCGGGCCGACCTTGATGTTGCTCGCCACGGTCTGCAAGACGATGACCAGCGCCGCCAGCAGTGCCAGCGAAACCATTCTGACTACGGCTGCATGATTTTTGTTTTCATTTGTACGCATAAAATACCTCCAGCTGTCGCTCCGGCACCTGCGTCCGGATGCAATGCCATATTTGCAGGGGAAACGCCCCTGCGTCCTATTTATAAACACCGGCGAAACCGGGGTTTATCCTTTTTGAAAAACTCACGTTTCTTCGGATTCACCGAAGGTACTGTCTTTGCGGTGCTGCCGCAATTGTGCCTCCGGCGGCATACTTTTTTCTGTCTTGCCAGAAAAAAGTATGCAAAAAAGAGGCGCAGGGATGCGAAATAGCGCTTACGTGCCTGATAAATCAATTTGTTACACCGTGCGTTTTGTCGTTCCGTTACCGTAGTCCGAACGCCCTACGGGCGGGCAGGACAATTTCTGCATTCGTGAATTGCAGTACGGTAAATATTTCTGCTCAGCAGATCTCCTGTTCCAGCTCGTCGAATTCCGGCGAGGAGAAAAACTCACCAAGCGACATATTCAGGCCGTCGCAGAGCTTTTTGATCGTTGTGATCGATATTTCCCTTCTGCGCGCATCCACCATACTATATACCGTGGACGGTGTCAAGCCGGAGCATGTCGCAAGCTCATTCAAATGCATGTTTCTTTCCTTGCAGATCCCCTGAAACCGACGCACAACCGCATCCTTAACGCCCATCATAACCACCTCGTGGCTATTGTAGGAATGCAATCGCGCATGCGTATACGCAATTGCGTATACTATAGAAATGTTATATACTACACATTGAAAGGTGGTATGCTGCATGGAATATATAGAACGTGTTCCGCTTCCTTCAATCTGTAAATGCTGTGAAGTCCGCATACACTGTCTTGCACGCGGAGAGGGCGAATGGTGCTGCGACGAATGCGACCACTTGTTGGAACGCTTCACTGAAATACCCGCTGTATCATGTGCTCCCGAAAAAATCCAGAGAATCGCTGATGCGTTCTCTGGATTTTTGCATTTGAAAACTAAAGCGCAGCAATGTACGGAAGTTAAAACAAACGCAGAGTATTTCGACTATCTCGCCGGTCTGTCCAATACGCATCGGTATCGCGTTTAGACAATCTGAAAGAATCTCGGCACAAGCCAAGCCCCGGGGAAAATCCAAGGAAGGGGCCCGCAGCCCCCTTCTTGGTCGTTTTAAGGGGATTGCAAAGGGCCCCGGCTTGGTCGTTGGAAGGGGGTTGCAAAGGGGGAAATCGAAATCCCCCTTTGCCGTTTTCTTTTTACCGCCAGCGGCTTTTTCTTTGCCGCGCAAAGAAAAAGGGGCTGAAGCCAATTATGGGATTTCCTCTTCCACCGGCGGGTTGAGCGGCGTTCCGTCCTTCATGGCCTGCCACTGCTCACGGGTGATCAGCATCTGGCGCGGCTTCGAGCCTTCGAACGGGCCGACAATCCCCTTTTCCTCCAGCTCGTCCATGATCCTGGCCGCGCGGGCGTAGCCGAGCTTGAGCCTCCGCTGGAGCATCGACACGGACGCCTGTCCGGTCTCCAGCAGGACCTCGACCGCGGCGGGCATCATTTCATCGCCCGCGTCCGCCTCCGGCTCGTCCATCGCCGCAGAAGCGGCGGCCGGACTGCCCTTACCGCCCTGTACGGCGCGGCGCTCGATGTCCTCCTGAATTTCGGCGGAGTACTGCGCCGAATCGTTCTTTTTGATGTAATCCACCACGCTCTGCACCTCGGCGTCCGTGATGAAGCAGCCCTGCACGCGCTTGGGCTTGCCCTGACCGAGCGGCGCATAGAGCATATCGCCTTTACCGACCAGCTTTTCCGCGCCAGCGGTGTCGAGAATGATGCGCGATTCCATCGCGGAGGCGACGGCAAACGCAATTCTCGACGGGATATTGGCCTTCATCAGGCCCGTAATGACATCCGCCGACGGACGCTGGGTGGCAATGACAAGATGCATACCGGCGGCACGGCCCATCTGCGCCACGCGGCAGATCGATTCCTCGACCTCCTTTGCGGCGACCAGCATAAGGTCGGCCAGCTCGTCGATCACCACGATGATCTGCGGCATTTTCTCCTGCTCCTCCGTCGCTTCCGCGATCTTGTTGTAGGATTCGAGGTCGCGCACGCCTGCGTCCGCCATCATGCGGTAGCGGCGCATCATTTCCGTCACCGCCCATTGCAGTGCGCCCGCCGCCTTCTTCGGGTCGGTCACGACCGGGATCAGCAGGTGCGGCACGCCGTTGTAAACGCCAAGCTCGACCATCTTCGGATCGACCATGATGAGCTTGACCTCGTCCGGCTTCGCCTTGTAAAGCAGCGAAATGATGAGCGAGTTCATGCACACCGATTTACCGGAGCCGGTCGTACCGGCGATGAGCATATGCGGCAGCTTCGCAATGTCGCCGATGATGCGGTTGCCGCCGATGTCCTTGCCGACGGCAAAGGAGATGCGCGACTTGCTCTTGCGGAATTCCGGCGAATCGATAACGTCACGCGCCAGCACGACGGAGACGATGCGGTTCGGCACCTCGATGCCGACGACGGAGATCTTGTCCGGGATGGCCGCGATGCGCACGCCCGACGCGCCCAGCGACAGCGCGATGTCATCGGCCAGATTTGTGACCTTCGACAGCTTGATGCCGCGGCTCAGCTCCAGCTCATAGCGCGTGACGGACGGACCGCGCGTGACGTTGATGATATGCGCCTCGATCCCGAACGACTGGAGCGTATCGCTCAGCCTGTCGGCGTTCTGGCGCATTTCCTCCGTGCCGTCCACGGAGCTTCCGTCACCGGAGCGCAGAAGCTCGACCGGAGGATAGTGATAGATCATGAGCTGCTCGCCGGTCACGATCTCCTGTGCGATCTTCGCTGCCTCCTGATGCACCTCTTCCTTCTTAATAGGCTTCTCGTCCGGCGCGGGCGCGGTGATCGGCGGCAGCGGCATGACCGGCGCCGCCTTCTCCGGCAGCATACAGACCGGCTCCGGAAGCGGCTCCTCCACAGGCTCCGGTGCTTCCGCAGTCTCTGTTTCTTCTCCGTCGGCGCTCCGGTTTTCAAGGATCAGCGGCGGGAACTGGTGCGGAAGCTCCTGCGGAGCCTCGGCGGCCTCCGGCCTTTGCTCCGCTTTTGCAAGCTCCTCCTGACGCAGCGCCTCCAGCTGCTTTTTGTAGTCCTTCACAGGCTTTGGACGCTCGGCCAGAATGTCCGGCCCATGCTCCGCCGTCTCGGCTGCTTTTTCCTCCGCAGCCTTGCGGCGGCTGTTTTCCACAAAGACGTCCGGCCGAACCGGCGCGTTCTTCTTTTCCTTCTTCCCGGCCTCCGGCTCCACGACCGGCATGGGCGGGTCGTCCACCGGGAGATCAAATTCCGACATGCGGGAGCGCTTGCGCTCCGTGCGCTCGATCTGCTTCTGCGCCACATGATTGACAATCACCTGCGCCGGGTCTGGATGCTCCCGCTGCGGCTCGGCATATTCCGCCCTTGGCCGCTCCCGGATGGCGGTCAGGATACCGCCGATGGTCATGTTCAGGCAGGTAATCAGCTCCAGCAGCAGCGCCGCCAGCAGCACGATCGCCGCGCCGATGCGGCTGATAACGGCAGACAGCAGCTCCGCGAGGAATCCGGAGAGGATGCCGCCGCCCGCGCCGGAAATGCCGCCGTCCCACAGCTCGCCGAACATCTCCCACGACCATTCCAGCTCGCTGCCGCCGGAAAAAACGTGCGCCAGCGCGCCGATGGTCGCCGCCAGCAGAAACGCGCACGTCACGCGCAGCGCAACGGGCCGTCCGTCATGCAGCAGCAAAATCAGGAAGCCCAGCAGGAAGGAAAACGGCAATATGTAGAAGCCCGCTCCGATCGTCCCCTTGAACAGGGATGCCATCAGATTCAGCACCACCGCGTTTACATGGAAGCAGCACAGGACCGTAAAAATTCCGAGGAACAGGCACACAAATGCGCCGATCTCACGCCGCACCGGACGCGCGGCCGCTTTCTTTCCGCCTTTACCGCGCGCGCTGCTCTTTGAGCCGCCGCGCGCCGCGCTCGCTCTTGGAGCCGCCGCGCGCCGCGCTCTTCGCGGCCGTCGATTTTTTCTTTTGTTTTTGTTCCGCCATAGCTCAACCTCACGCCACAAGTGAAAGGATCAACGTCACCAGACCCGCGCCCCAGCAGTAATAGGCAAAGCTGCCGAAGCGGCTGCGCTGCACAAGGATACGCAGCAGGCTGATGGCCAGGAAGCCGGAAATGAACGCCGCCGCGACGCCTGCGAGATAGACCGGCAGCATCGAAGCGTCGATACCGGCCTGCACCGCGTCGATCAGCGTCAGCAGATTCGCACCCAGCACAGCCGGGATCGAAAGCAGGAAGGAAAACTTCACGGCAAATGAACGCTCAAAGCCGCAGAGCATTCCGACGGCGATGGTCGTACCGGAGCGTGAAAGGCCAGGAACGGTCGCCGCGGCCTGTGAAAGACCGACCAGCATGACCTCCGTGATGGTCGCGTTCTTCTCGGTCTTGTTGCCGTGGCCCATGCGGTCCGCCGCAAATAGCAGCCCGCCGGTCACCAGAAGCGCAAAGCCGATGAAAAACGTATTGGTATAGAGGGATTCGACCGCGTCCTTCACGAGCACCGCCAGCACCAGCGGCAGCGTCGCCAGCAGGATGAACAGGATCATCCGCCGCTTGAGCGGATCGGGCTTCTGTCCGCGCCGCAGCTTTTTCAGATGCAGCATCGCAAGCCCTTCCGACGTCAGCCCCGCGATCTCCTTCCAGTAGGCAATGAAAACCGCGCCCAGCGTGCCCAGATGGAGCAGCACGTCAAAAAACAGATGCTCCTCCACGGAGCCAAGCCCCAGAAAGCTCTGCAATACCGCCAGATGGCCGGAGCTGGAGAT
>FR887194.1:5339-8130 GCA_000436735.1 Firmicutes bacterium CAG:170 | reverse complement strand
TTCCGTGATTCCCTGCACCAGTCCCAGTAAGATCGCCTGCCATACGTTCATGGACACACCCCCGGTTTCTGTGATCGTCCGGCAGGCCGCAGAGTGTCTGCGGCTTGCCATAGATTATTATATTAACACATCTCCGGGAATATTTCCATACTTTCGTTTCATTTGTAACCGTCAACCCCCCCGCGCATTCCGTCTGGGTGGCCGGATTTTTTGATTTGCTACGATCAGCACAGCCCGCCGGCAAGAAAATTCCATCCTGCGCAGGCAGGCTCCCATAGCCGCGCACAGGCGTGTTTCCCTCAAAAGCACGGCGTTTATTTAACATAATTTAATTTTATGTAAATATTTTTTTGAAAAAAGTTTGGTTTTCTTGTTTACATAACGGTTGCATTTTCCGGGTTTCTGATGAAAAATGGTGTACTCTCGCGCAAAAATCCAATATTTATCGTTTGAAATGGAGCGAAGGAAGCAGAATTCTGTCATTTTTCGGCCATAACCTACAATCTTCTGCAAAAAGGTAGAAATCCGGAAAAAGTTGATGTATAATGTCCGCATACCAACGAACAGGGAGCGTTACTATGAAACGCAGCGCAAACCGGCGGCGAAGTCCCGCAGCCGAGCAACGAAAAAAGCAGCGCAGAGAGCAGCTTGTCAAATTTCTGCGGCTGAATACATGGCTGGTCCTGCTGGCGGTGCTGGTGCTGATCGCGCTGATCCTGCTGATCCTCGTTCTGGCCGGAGGCCGGAAGGCCCCCGTGCAGGAGCAGGAGCCTGCCGCCTCGAAGCCGTATGTCCGCGCATGGCTCTGTGCCGACACGCCGGAGATCGCCTATTACGACGCCGACCTGAAGCAGTCCGGCACGGTCGCCCGCGGCCGGCAGGTCACCTACTCCACGACCGACAGCTTCGAGCGCGGCGGCGTCACCTATTACCTGACCTATCTGGACGTGCCACAGTACGGCTACATTTCCGAAGAAAACCTGACGGAACAGGAGCGCGCCGTCGTTCAGGAGCGAAAGATCTACGCGCGCACGCCGCAGAATCTGCGCAAAGCGGAGGACGGCATCGAGCTTGGCGCGCTGGTCGAACAGGGCACGGAGCTGACCGTGCTCGGCTACGACTATCTGGCGAACGGCATCGTGCATCTCTACCACGTCAGCTCAAACGGAAAGACCGGCTACATCAGCGGCAGCTATACCGCCGCGACCTATGAGGACTCGATGGAGGTCTACGACCGCTTCGGCGTCTACATGACCCACGCCAGCCGCGAGGACCGCTACGGCGGCGGCGATGCGGGCAGCCTCTACTACTATCCGACCGAAAAAGCCAGCTTCGCGGACAACGTCATGCCCGAGCATGTCTACGCTCTCTATCTGACCTGCGACCCCAAGATCATTTCGGAGATCGACGAGTATATCGCCTACGCCAAAACGACGAAGATCAACGCCTTTGTCGTCAACATCATCGATGGAACGAGCGTCGGCTACCCTTCCAGCGTCTATGACGAGTATTCTCCGACGACCGGAAAATACGCCAACAATACCTTCGAGGAATACCAGACTGCCATTCGCAAGCTCAAGGACGCGGGCTTCTACGTCATCGGCCGTCTGACCACCTTCAATGACTCCTTCTTCGTGACCGATCACCCGGAATACGGCATCAACGACAAAAACGGCGAGCCGCTGTATATTGCCAACAGCTACTGGCCCAGCGCCTTCTGCCGCTATGTCTGGGAGTACAAGGTCGCGCTGGCAAAGGAGGCTGTGGAGAGCATGGGCTTCAACGAGATCCAGTTCGACTACGTCCGCTTCCCGGACGGAACGTATCAGTACGAAAAGAACGGAAACATCGACTACCACAACACCTACGACGAGACCAAGGCGCAGGCCATCCAGCGTTTTCTGATGTACGCGGTGGAGGAGCTTCACGACCTCGGCGTATACGTCAGCGCCGACGTTTTCGGCGAGACGAACAACCCCTATGTCACATCCTATGGCCAGTACTGGCCCGCCATCAGCAATGTCGTGGATGTGATCAGCGGTATGCCCTACCCCGACCACTTTGCGCAGGACGGCAATTACCGCCCATGGGAGCATCCCTACGAAACGCTGCTCGACTGGGGTGAGAAAGCTGCCCAGCGTCAGGAGGAAACGCCGAGTCCTGCCATTGTCCGAACCTGGATCCAAGCCTACGACGCCATCAAGGTGCCGTATAACACCTACGGCGCAGAGGAGATCGCAGACGAGATCCGCGCGCTGAACGAATCCGGCCTGACCGGCGGCTTCATGGCGTGGAACGCCTCTTGCAGCCTCGAAAAACTCCGGAGCTTCCAGCCCGCCTTTGATGCACTGGAATAAGCGTCTCCGCCGCTTCCCGTAAGCTTCCGTGCAACTACGCTTCAAAAGAACAAAGACCGGCCGTATGTCCCGCCAGAATGCTCTGGTTCGACATACGGCCGGTTTTTACGCCTTGTCCATTACGCTCTGAACGAAATCCAGTGCGGTATCCACGCTTCCGACCCGGTATCCGGCGGAAGCATGGACGATATGGCGCGGACGGTCGCACACCAGAAGCAGCGGCAGCCGTTCCGGCTCCATATAAGCGCTCCGCGCCGCAGGCTCCGCGGAGTCCTCCGTAATCCAGACCTCCGCCTCCGGAAACGCAGCCAGTACGCTCCGCAGCTTCTCATTTCGAAGCGCCTGCCGCTCGCGCAGAAGAAGCTTTAATCCCGCGTTCAGCCTCCGGATGCGGTTCCGCCGCTCCAAAAGCTCGTTCAGCAGATGCTCCGTCG
>FR887194.1:1730-5239 GCA_000436735.1 Firmicutes bacterium CAG:170 | reverse complement strand
GTGCCCATCCATATTCACTCCCTGAAAGTCTGCCAGCGTAAAATCCACGGCCAGCTCCGCAAAGGAGACCGGCTGCTTCCGCAGCGATACACTTTTCGTCTCCCCGGTCTCCAGCCGAAGCTCCATGCGCGCCGCATGCAGATTGCCATTCGGCAGGCGGTTGTCCGTCAGGATACGGTAAACGCCCGGACACAACGGAACTGTCCGCCGATCGCCGTCCCACTGGCCGGAGATCGTCCGTGAACGCCACGCGCCGTCCTCAAGGTGCGAAAGTCCAAAATCCGTACCGGGCCGCCATGTTTCACCGGGCTGCTTCTCGAAGCAGAGCGCCGCAGCAGCCGTCCGGCCCGCCTCCGGCGACCGGAAGCGTCCCTCGGAGAAATACTCCGCGGCGCCGCTGGCCGGATCGAGCCGCGCCGCGATCCCAAGCGTGCGGCAGACCGCAGCAAACAGCAGCCTCTGAGAACGCGCATCCGCGCAGCGCAGACGCATCGCCCCGGCTGGCAGCGTCACCAGCTGCCGGTACTCCGCCTCCGGCGTCTGCCGAATATTTTCCACGATCCATTGCCAGATCGCCGCCGGATTTTCGCGGAACGCCCGCTTCTGCGCATCGGAAAAGCCTGCGATCAGGCTTCTGCGCCAGCAGGACAGCGGCTCCGTCCCGATGCGTGGGCTGACGATATAGCGCATTGTAAACGCATTCTCCGGCGAAATATCCGCACAGCATTCCAGTGCCTCGCGCAGCACCTCCGGGCGCACGTCGCGCATATCCTTCTCGCTCAGCGTCCGCAGCAGCGCAAGCTTCGCCTGTGCAGGATCGGCCGTGTTCTCCAAAAATTCCGCGATCTCTTCAAAATTTCCACAGCCAGCCCGCAGGAATTCTTCCGCCTCCGCGCCATAGCCGCTCTGTCCGGCAATTTTCCGCGCCCGCGCCGCATCGAACGCCGCTTCCGTCCGGAGGCGGCGCTTTTCATTTGCCGCCGCCAGCTTCTCTGCCGCACGCGCCTTCTGCGCGGGCGTTGGCGCTTCCCGTGTAGGCATCCGCTCCTTTGGAGCGCAGATCTGAAAGTCCGTCCAGCGCCCGGCGGGTGCCTCCGGCTCCGCCAGCGTCAGCTCCAGCGTCTCCTGTGCGGCGGCACACAGCCGCTCGCAGCAAAGTCCGTTTTTCCGCGCCTGTACGATCAGATCGCCATAGCCGCAGCGAAGCCGCGCCGTCCCGGCGTCGTCCGTCCGAACGACCGCCGCCGGAAACACCTGCGATTCATTGAGAATTCCGAATGTGACCTCCGCTCCGGCGGCGAGCCGCCCATCCGGCTCCCGCACCTGCGCCGTGAGCATCCGCACCGGCGCATAGCGCGCGGTTTGATTGAGAAACGTGACCGCGCCGTCCACGGAGATGATCTCTTCATCTGCCGCGGGCGTTCCGAAGCAGCGGCTGTGTACCAGCAGCGCGCGGCTGGCCGCGCCGGTAAACCAGCCGCAGTCCAACGTTTCCTCCGGCTCACACGCACCGAGAAAATGCCATGCGCCGTCGCAGAACACCTCGACCCACGCATGATTGTCGTCGCAGTGCGCCCAGCGCGGCGTATAGACCTGCCGGGCTGGAAGACCGGCTGCGCGCAGCGCATTGACGGCAAATGCGGATTCCTCGCCGCACCGCCCAAAGCCGGAGCGCCACGCATCCAGCGCGCTGATCGTCCGGTCGTCGGTCGAGCGGTAGCAGACCTGCTCCGCGTTCCAATAGTTGACCGCCAGCGCTGCTTCACGCGCGGAAAGCCCCTCCACGCGATCCCGCAGCTGCGTATAAAAGAAGCCCCGGCAGTCGCAAAGCGCCTCCTCGTTTACGCGCGGATGGAGCACATAATTGAGAAACAACGTCTCCGGCAGCGCCTTTGCGAGAGGCGAATGCTCCCGCAGGAAAAGCCCATGCTCGGCACAGGCCCGGAACAGTGCAAAATCATAGTTTGCCCAGTCGCTGAGAGGGCTTGCGGAATAGCACCACCGCGTCAGCAGCGCACAGTCCAGTGAAAGCGCGGAAAGCTGCTCCTCCAGCCACGCCTGCGTCTGTGCGCCGGCCGCCGCATAGCGGACTGCGAGCCGCGCCTCCATCTGCCGCTGTTCGCCGTCTGAAAGTCTCATGCCTGCGCTCCTTGTGCAAGCCCGTGGACGATCTGCGCGCACGCGCGGAATTCCTCCTCGTCCGTCTGCCAAAGCTCATACTCCGAGAGCGACGGCAGGCCCATCGCCACGGTCTGCTTCCGGTAGCGCATCCCGCTGTCGATCACGCCCTTACGGCCGGTCGTGTGGAACACAGCAATGCCGGTTCGGTCGTGGATCTCCTGAATGTTCCACTTTTTGACACCGCAGCCCGCCATAATGTCGATCCTTCCGTCCGCACGGCGGAAAAGCTCCTCCAGAAGCTCCACGCCCGCCAGTGCGTCCTTCTGTTGGCCGGACGTGAGAATGGTCTTGCAGCCGAGCTGCACAGCCTCTTCCAGCGTCCGGAAGGGGTCGCGCGTCATGTCGAACGCGCGGTGCAGCGTCACGTCCATCGTACCCGCACAGTCCATCAGCCGCCGCATTTTTTCCATATCCAGATCGCCGTCCGGCGTCAGCGCGCCGATCACAACGCCGTTCGCGCCAAGGTCGCGGAACGTCTGAATTTCCTCGCACATCTGCTCCATTTCCGCCTCGCTGTAGAGAAAATCTCCGAAGCGCGGGCGGATCAGGACGTTGATTTTAACGGGGATATCCCGCGCGACCTGCCGGAACAGCGCCGGGGACGGCGTCGTTCCGCCGATCACCAGATGGGCGCACAGCTCCAGCCGGTCTGCGCCGCCAAGATAAGCCGCCTTACAGGAGGCATAGGAATCCACACAGGCTTCGATCAGGGGCATATTCATACGTTCTCCTCCTTTGCTTCAAAAAGCACCTGCGCCAGATGATAGAGCGTGCTGACAGCCGTTCCGGTCGCGCCGGGAACCTGATGCTGCCAGACGATGCCGCCGTTGTCCGCCGTTCCGGCAATGTCCAGATGGAGCCACGGGCGTCCCTCCGCGAATTTCTTCAGGAACAGTCCCGCCGTGATCGCGCCGCAGCCGTCCTTGCTGGTGTTGCGGACGTCGGCATAGTCGCTCTCGATCAGCTTCTCATATTCCGGGTAGTCTGGGATGCGCCAGAAGCGCTCGCCGGAGCGCTCCGCCGCGCGCGTCAGGCAGTCATAGAACGCATTGTCGTTCGCCATCACGCCGGTCGTCACATATCCGAGCATCGCCCAGATCGCGCCGGTCAGCGTCGCTGCGTCCACCAGATGCGTACAGCCCTCCCTTTCTGCGGCCCACGTGAGGCCGTCGGCAAGGATCAGCCGCCCCTCCGCATCCGCGTTCAAAATCTCAATGGTCTTGCCGGAGAAGCTGGTGATCACGTCGCCCGGCACCATGCTCGAATCGGAAATACGGTTTTCACACGCGGGCACGACCGCCGTCACATTGAACGCCGCACCGTTTGCA
>FR887194.1:0-1636 GCA_000436735.1 Firmicutes bacterium CAG:170 | reverse complement strand
GGACGCCGCCGATTTGATGCAGTAGCCGCCCGTATCCACCGTCACGCCCTTGCCGACGAGGCCAAGCCTCCGGCTGCTCTCCGGCGCGCCGGTGTAGCGCAGGACGACCATCGCCGGGTCCCGACCGCTGCTCTCGCCGACGGTCAGAAGACCGCGCAGGCCAAGCTTTTTCAGTGCCGCCCGGTCATAGATCTCCGCCTCGATGGGCAGGCCGTCGGCCATCGCGGCCAGCCTCCGCGCCAGCTCCTCCGGCCAGAGCAGATTCGACGGGCAGTTGACCAGATCGCGCGTCTCCATGATCGACCGCGCCAGCTCCCACGCCTTTTTCATTTTTTCGCTTCCGGCGTCTGCGCCCGTGAAGCTGCACGCAAGCTCCGGCTCCCAGCGTCCGTCCAGCGCAAATTTCTTCTGATATGCGCCGCCGCAGACGCCCTCAACCGCTGCAAACAGTCCCTCCTGTCCCAGCTCTGACGCCGCGTCCAGCTCGAACGAGCAGGCCGTGCATTCCAGCTCCAACGCCGTCTTGACGGCCTTGCCGTAAAGCTCCTTGCAGGCCAGCACGTCCCGACGGTCTCCGCGCCCGACGCGAATGGTATAGCTTCCGTCCGCATGGGTCGCATATCTCGTTTTCAGATACTCGTCGTTTGTAAAGATCACGTCAGCCTGAATCTGTTTTTCTGTCTGCTTTTCCATATTCAGCGGCTCCCTTCCCCGGCGCGGCCGGTCGCATTTTTGTCCGTTCATTTATTATCGTATATCCGGGCTTCAAAATCAAGCGCGGCGCGCAGCTTTCCGCCTGCATAGACGCACTGGACGATGACGACGCAGGCGCGCCCTCCTTGCTGCTTTTCTTCCTTCCGATGTGCTTCTGCATATTGCTATTACGCGCAGGATCGTATATAATAATTTCGTCAAAAGTTCGGAATTTTAGAAGATTCCAGCGATATTTCGATAAAAATTACATATTGGAGGAAGAAAATGACCATATTTTTGCTGAACAAAGAAGTGGATCTGGATAAAAGCGAGCTTCTTCTCTCGCTTCCGTTTGCCGACGCTTCCGATCTGGAGCAGCTGGAGCTGGCCAGCGGAAGCTGGGGCATCGAAAACGGAGCGTTGGTCGGTCGGTTCCGCGGAAACGGCGGCGGGATCTGCTACACAAAGGAAAGCTTTCCCGGCGATATTCTGATCGACTTTTATGGAACCATGCTGTCCCCCTGCAACAACGATCTGAATTTTGTCCTGAAAGCCGAAGGCTGGGATTATGAACGGAACGACGCCGCGCGCGGCTTCATCGGCGGGCTGAACGGCTGGTACGACAAAAAGGCCGGATTTGAGAAATACCCGCTCTGCGACACGCAGGCGCTCGTACCCTTTGCAGCAGTGTCTGACCGCGAGTATCACATTCAGGCCGGTTATTGCAAGGACACGCTGTTCCTTGCGGTCGATGGCCAGCTGCTGGTCGAAATGCGCGACCCGGCCCCGGAGGAATTTGCCGGATTTGGCCGGATCGGACTCGGGACCTATTGCTCGCAGATCCGCTTCCGCGATCTGAAAATCCTGCGCCCGTCGTGGCGCTCTGTCTCCCAGAACTATCAGGCAAACTTCTAAGGAACCTCTGAATAAATCCCCGACCGCG
>FR887193.1 GCA_000436735.1 Firmicutes bacterium CAG:170 | reverse complement strand
GTCCAGCTCCAAACCGGCTCGCCGTACTTGTGCTCGACCTCGTCCTCGATCTTGATGACCTTCTCGTCACCCTCGACCGGGGAAACTTCGTTGCGCTCAAGTGCCTTGACGGTGATCTCGGTGTTGACGTAGTCGCCGTAGCTGAACGTCAGGGTCGCAAGCGTGGTGTTCGCAGCAACTGCTTCCTCAGCAGCAAATGCAAACGTGATCTTGCCGTTCGTCTCATCGACGTTGAAGCTCTTGTACGCCTGGCTGGAGGTCTTGCTGGTAAGGGTGACCTTGGCCGGATCGTACTCGACAACGTACTTACCGTTGGTAACAGCAACGTCGTCGCTGATGGTGACAGTCAGAACGTGGTTCGCAGCATCGCCGGTGGAAGGCTTGATGGACTGCGGACGCTCGGTCTGCTTGACCTTGAGTGCGTTCAGGCTGCCGGTGGAAGCGTTCACAGCTTCGCCAGCAGATTCCAGACGTGCCTTGCTGCTCATCTCGGAAACATCCAGAGCAGTCATAACATCGCTGCGCATCGAAAGGATCGCGCCGGTCTCCACTGCGTAGCCGTCCTCTTCGCCCTTTGCAGGAGCCGGAACCTTGGCAACGCTCACAGGAGCCTTGGTCTCAATGCCCATCATCTTCAGCAGGTCGGCGGGGATAGAATCACCAGAGGCAGTGGGAGCTGCGGAGTACAGGCCGGAGATACCGGTCACGCCGTTCAGCTTGCAGACCTTGCCGGTGGGGATAGCGCCGGTATCGGCATTCTGCTGCGTGAGGTTTGCATAGTAGATGGAGGCGTCGGTCGCATCAGCGATCAGCAGGCCGTAGCTGTCATCCAGCTCGATGTAGTCCATGGACACATTCATGGTATCCTCGAACGTCACGCCGATGTTGCCGAGCAGGCCGCGAACGAGCGTTGCGCTGACCTCTTCACCGGCCGCTGCCGTGGTGTCCCAAATAGGAACGGTGATGAACTGATACAGATCGCCATCCGCGTTCAGGACATAGTAGACATGGCAGGTCGTACCGGCGTCACACTCGGTGATTGGGCTGGAAGCGGGAAGCATGCTGTTGACCACATCCACAGTGATGTCGCCGATGTAGGCGATCGCAACCAGATCAGCATAGTTGGGGTTTGCGCGCCAGCCGGAGAGGCTGCCCTCGACGTAATCGGCCAGCTCATACAGGCCGTCGGAGTTGGAGATGTAGATCGGATCGCCGAAGGTCCTCGCGCTATGCTTGGTGCCGTCCGCCTCGGTCAGCGTGAAGTCGACAGCGGGGTTCTCAGCCATATCGCGGATCGCGTAGCTGGTGGAGCACTCGCTGCCCTGAGTTTCCTCAAAGGTAGTCGCGTTCACCTTGTACATGTGACCAGCTGCGTCATAGATATCGGTGCCCCACAGTGCGCCGGCGGAGTAGCCTGCGCCGTAGAACTGCGTTGCGGTGTAGCCGCTCTTCGCGGTGATCGCCTTGGTGCCGAGATCGATCTGGCTCCAGGCAGTGCCGTTTTCGTTGGTGACCTGTGCATTGACCGTCGCGTCAACATTGACATAGCCCTTGACGGTGACGTTGATGTCCTTGGAGACATGCTCGCCGGCCGCATTGACGGCAGCGGTGGTAACAGTGACAGTCGTGGTGCCCTCGCCAGCGCCGGTGATGACGCCGTTCTCAACGGTCGCAACATCGGGATTCGCGGAGCTCCAGGTCAGTTCATTGGTGGAGCCGAGGATGACCTTGGTGGAGATCTCCTTGCTTTCGCCAACATAGATGGTGACGTCCGTCGGGTTGACCTTCAGAGTCAGGTCGGTCGCTCTGTTGTACTGATACAGGGAGACAACAGGCCAGACCTTTTCGCCGAAGTTGCCGACCTCAGCCGGGATCAGCACAGCGGGATCGATGGCGTACAGCTTCGCAGTCTCGCCGTCCTGATAGGAGGAGACAAGCAGATAGCCGGTAGCCTGATCGTAGATCATGGAAGCGTACTGGCCGCCGGAGACAGCGGAGACGTTGGTCAGCTCCAGACCGGTATTGCCGAGGTCTTCCATAACCATGGAGTAGCCCTCGCCACCGTCGTAGGTGAACATATTGAACTTATACAGCTCGCCGCTCTCGGTCATAGCATAGTAGAAGTTCGCCGGGCAATCGGGATAGCTGTACCACAGGTATTCGTAATCGTAGGTGCCGCTGCCGATGAAGGCAATGACAGCCAGAGGATCGTCTGCAAAGCCCTTCGTGGAAAGATCCCAGTAGGACAGGGTGCCCTCAACCGGGTTGAGCATCTCCAGGTAGGTGCCGTTCATGCAGATGCCGACCATTTTGCCAAACAGGCCTTCCTCCACTGCGGGAGACGCAGCTGCGTCGGACCACTGCCAGGAAGAAGCGATGGTGCCGTAGGAAGTGACCTCGAACGTGTCGGGATCAATACCGAACATCGTATTGCCGCTTCCGTTGTGGACCAGAAGCTCGCCCTCGTGGAGTGTACCTGCGACATAGCTGGAGCCTTCGGCGACCTTCGTCCAAGCAGCGGTGTTGTCGGTGCTGAACTCAGACCAGTAAGCCTTGCTGTCGTCGCCGTAGATCAGAGCGCTTGCCTTGATCTCGGGCAGAGCCTCAACGGTGACGTGGCAGACGTCCGTGAGCGCCGGGTTTGCCTTGGAGGCAACCGTGATGTTCGCCTCGCCGACTGCCAGCGTCTTGATCTCGCCGTTCTGGTCAACAGAGACAACGTCGGTGTTGCTGCTCGTCCAGGTGACGGTCTTGTCGGAGGCCAGCCACGGGATAACGCTCGCGGAAAGCTGATAGGCGCTGCCCTTGAGGAGCGTCAGCGCATGCTCGCTCAGCTCGACCTTGGTAACCTGCGCCGTCGTGGGCAGGGTAACGGTGTTGGCAGGAACAACATACAGGCCCACGAGGTGATCGTAGAACTGGTTTGCACTGCTGCCGCTGACGAGCTGCGTAGCTTCAGGAGTCTCGGGGTTGATGACCCACAGCTCGTTATCGACGTCGCCGCTGCTCTTGACGCCGTAAGCGCCGGCCAGATACAGTGTGCCCTTCGTCTGATCGTAAGCCATGGAGGCGTAGCTGGTGACATACATACCGGACTTGCCGATCTTTTCGCCGTCCAGCGTCAGAGCGCCGTCAGCGATCTCATCCAGCGTGTACTGATACAGATGAATGTTGCTGCCGCTTGCCGCGTTGACGCCGTAGAACTTGCCGTTGGCGTCGATGGCCAGCGTGCGCAGTGCATGGAATGCAGCCGAGCTGCTGGGATGATTGACCGTGATGTCGGCGACCTTGGTCAGCTCGCCGCTCACAAGATCCATCGTATACAGCTTGTTGCCGGTGTTGTCGGAATCGATGGTGCCTCTGGTGATGTCAGTAACATGGTTGGTCAGGACGTACATGGTCTGATCCTTGGGGTTCATAGCCATGTCGGCGACCATTTCATTGGCGTCAAAGGTTGCCGGGAAGGAGGCGACCTTCTGTGCGTTGTCCAGCTCGTCCTGCGGAGCGGCATAGAAGCCGTCAGCGGTGGCGAAGAAGACATACTTGCCTGCGTACTCGGCAGCATAGACCTCCATGCTGGCATCAGCATAGTCGGTCATGCCCTCGGTCTTGGTCAGCGTGGTGGGATCGATCTCGACCCAGCGCGGGCCGTTGCCGCGGGAGGTGCCGGAGGTGAAGCCGAACATTCTGCCCGTGAAGTTCTCGGGCGTGCCGCCGTACTTGATCTTGTAGCTGACTTCGTTGCCCGCGTAGTCAGCGACCGTAACGGTGACATATTCGCCGGCTGCGTCGGTCAGCGGGAATACCAGACCGCATTTCTCGCCAGCCTGATCCTGAGACGGAACAGCAGCCATCTGCGTGCCATCGATCGTCAGGATCTTCTTGCCGCTTGCATTGTAGAGGCCCATGAAAGCGATGTACTGGTTGTCCTTAGCGACAACGGTCAGCGCACCGGTCATCATGTCCTTCTCAACGTCGAGCAGCTCAGGAGCCGTATTATCGACCGTGTAGGTGTTGGCGAAGTAAGCGCCATCGCCCAGCTTGTCGGAGGTGATCAGCTTTTCGATCGCACTCTTATCCAGTGCGGCGCCGTCCTCGTAATACTCGGGGATCAGAGCGATGCCTGCGGTGATCTTATCGCCTTCCTCGAGGCCAAGGGATGCGATCTTCTGGTTGGCCGTCAGGCTGGCCTGCGTCTGCTTCCAGCTGGCGCCATTGGTGTAGTAGTAAGCGCCGAAGAACTGATTCGTAACGCCGCCCATGTAAAGGATCTCGTTCGTGGTCTCATCCTTGACGAAGTAGACCGCGGCCGCAGCGTTGCGGATCACGCTCATCGCGTACTTTGCGAGGGTGCTGCCGGAGTTAATGGCGGCACGATCGTAGGGGATCTCGTCCTCGATCACATACGGGTTGACCGTATAAATGGTCTCGTTCTTCTCGCCCGGATACTTGATCGTGTTGTAGTTGGTGTACGAGGACAGGCCCAGATAGGTGGGACGGGTGTCGCCGTACAGCTGCTCAACCAGCGTGGCGGTATCGAGCATGGAAGCATCGGACCAGTTGCCGTAGAAGCCGAGCATCGGGATGGAGTGTACGGGGAGCATTGCGCCGTCGTCGGTGTTGTTGGTGCCAACATAGACGTAGCCCTCGACATACGCGCCATTGGTGTAATACTGGTCAAGGTAAGCCTTGGCCTGAGCCGTCAGCTTGATGGTGACCTTGACGTTGACAGGCGTTCCGACCGGGACCTGCACGGCATCCGTCTTCATCTGAGAGAGGAAGAGGTATGCGTCGTAGGAATTGACCTTGCCGTCCTTGTTGATATCGGCAACCGTCAGGTCATAGGTGGAGCCGTCGTTCGCGCCGGTGGTGTAGTCCAGAATCGCCTGGGCATCCGCCGCGTCGGTCTTGCCGTCCTTGTTGACGTCGCATTTATAACCGACCGTGGGAACGAAGGTCTTGCCGTCCACATCATAGGTCACGTCGGCTGCCAGAGGAGCAGTCAGGGTGTCCATGAAGACGGCGGAATCACCGGCCGCGTTGTATGCACTCTGGAAAATATCCTGCGTGAACACGTCTGCGGAGAAGGTGTACTCCTGCACGGTGCCGGAGAGGTTGTTGATGGAGAACTCGAAGGTGTATTCGCCGGTACGCGCGGGGTCGTCGCCGAATTCGGCCTTGACCTTGCCGTCAGCGGCAGTACCGCTCAGGTTGTCCTTCATCAGGATATAGCTCGCCGCGCTGACAGCGTTGCCGACATTCGCAAGGCCGGCGCCCTGATTCATAACAGAATAGGTGTATTCGCCAGCATTGTCGTCGTAGCCCTTGAGCGGCGTTGCGGTGGACATCAGCAGGCTGTTGATCAGCGCGCGGGCGTCCAGACCGGTCTTTTCGTCGAGCTTATTCTCACGGATGTACTGGCCCATCACAGCCGCCATACCGGCGACCTGCGGGGAGGCCATGGAGGTACCGGACATCGTCTCATAAGCGGTGTGGCTGGTATGAGCGCCTTCGCCGTTATGCGCGCCGTTGACGGAGTAGATGCTGCCGCCAGGAGCGGTGATCTCCGGCTTGAGCTCCAGAGAGCCCGGAACACCCCAGGAGCTGAAGGAGCTCATGGTGTAATGATCGGAGCCATAGACCACAGAGCTGATGCCCTTGTTGATGGTCATGGAGCCGGTCGCATACGACTCATCCTCAGCCTTTGTGGAGGCGTCCCAGATCGCCAGGCCGTCAGCCATCGTGATGGAGACGAACGGAGCGGTCTTGGTATAGTCGGACAGGTCCATGTTGATAACGCCGGCTGCGTTGTTGTAAACGACGGTTGCGATCGCGCCTGCGTTGACCGCGTTCTCGCCCTTCAAATAGAAGGAGATGCCGCCGCGCTGCACGAACACGACCTTGCCGGTCACATCGATGCCCTCGAAATCCTCTGCGTTACCGGCGACGCCTGCGGGCAGGATGACATAGTCATGCGTACCGGCCAGCGTTTCCAGCTTGGCGTTGGAATAATCGGTCTCGTTCCAGAACACGTTCACGTCACCAACGGTGAAGTAGCTGCCGGTGAAGCCGTCGTTGTCAACGGAAGCCACCGCCAGAGAGTTGGTGAAGGATCCGGGAGAGCCGTCCATCTGCATGGAGACATCGTCCGCATACAGGTAGCCGAGCTGTGCGTTCTCAGCCCAGTAGCCGGAGTTGCCGGCGGACATGCTGACAACGGTGCCGCAGTTGGCGAGGCTCGCCATGATCTCGGCATAGTCACCGTCGACACGGCTGAAGCCGGGGCTGCCGGAGCCGAGGGACAGGTTCACGGAGTCGCAGCCGAGCATGACAGCGTCTTCGATTGCGACCATATAGTCGGAATCATACGCGCCGCCGCCCGAACCAAAGACCTTCATGACAACGAGCTGTGCGTCCGGAGCAACGCCCTGCACCTTCACGGTGTCCAGTGCGCTTGCGAACGTGCCGTCAGCCTGCTGGATGTAGGCGTTGGCCGCCGCGATACCCTCAACGTGAGAGCCATGCTCGCCCTGCGTGTCATGCACATGGTCGATGGTGTAGTTCTTGTCGATGTAGTTGTAAGCAAACGGGATCTTGGCATTGACATAGGCCTTGTCCGCGCTGATCTTGCCGCCGGCAGCGTTCAGCTGCGACAGAACATCAGCGGTCAGGTCGGCCTTCGTCAGAATGCCCGCTTCCTTCTTGTACTCGTCAACGCTCATGCCCTTGAGGCCGGCAATGTGCGCGATGGAGTACTCATAGCCAGCAGCCGAGAAGGACTGCTGCTCGTAATCGATACCCGTATCGATCACGGCGATCTTGCTGCCAGCGCCGGTGTAGCCTGCTGCCCAAGCAGTGCTGGAGCCGATCTGCGCAGAAGAGGTAGCCATGTTCGGATCATTGGTCTCGTTCTTGTCGACCACCATGGGTTCGTAGCGGTTTTCAATGAAAACCTTCTTGACGCCCTGAACCTTTGCGATCTCTTCGATTTGCTCGTAGCGGACGTTTGCCGAAATGATGTTGCCGGCAAAGGTCAGGTTCCAAACAACGTCGATGCTGTCTTTCAGAGCTGCGTCGATTTTCTGGACCATGCTGTTCTGCTTGCCCTTCAGGCTGTCACGGTAAGCGACAGCTGCGGAGCTCAGATCAGTAGACCCAAACTTTTCGACAGTGGAGGCATCTTCCAGCACGATGGAGACACGAACGATTTCGCCCTCCGCGTACTGCGTGTCCCTGCCGCCGTCAACGCTTTCTTTGTCCAGTGCGGACTCCAGAAGCTTTTCGGAAACAGGATCGTCCAGCTTTTCAAACTCCAGGCTTGCAGTCTGGCTGCTTCCTGCGGCGAACGACGGAACAACAAGTCCGACGCACATCGCAAGGACGAGGAGCATGGAAAGAAGACGGATCGGGAGATGTTTCTTCATATTCTTTCCTTCTTTCAAAAGACTTTTACCATGCGTGGGCAGGCATGGCTTGTTCCCGCCGCAGAGCATCTCTCTCCTTGCCGGGATATTACCGCCCAAACTGATAGGTTATCGTTTTTCACACCGATACCTACAGTTCTAAGCGTGAATATTTTACCAAGGAAGTAAAACCTATGTCAACTATTTGCTTCGCTAAAAAATTAACAAAAATGATGTGCGGTAGATTCACACAATTCATAGTATTTATCCAGTTTGCCAGCTTGGAATGTTGGTTTTATCCACGCACGGCGTGCATTTGGGTATTTGTTTTTGCATCTGTTCCATCAAAATAATATGCGGTACGCAATAATCCTATCGATTAATATACAGATATTTGCCAAAAACAGCCGTTTTTCAGCAAAATATAAACTTTTTTCTGGCGCACCAAACTTTTTTCAGGCCTCAAAATGCAAGTTTCCGTTTTGTGTCCTGCATTTCCTGCTTTCCTCACAAGCACACGCCGCCGCACGCCGTGCGGTCGAAAACCGTCGAATATGCATTCGTGAATTTGCCGAAAGGCGGATACGCAGAAATAGCGGCGGCTTCGGGACCAGAACCGTCTCCGAAGCCGCTCTTCATGATATTCCCCTGCTGGGAAGCGCATTTTTTGTGTGCGTTCCGGCGTTGCGTCTCAACCGAGCGTTTCCCGCTCAACGCGGAGAAATTCCTCTACCGCCGACGGCATTCCCGCAAGGAACGGGACCTTGCTGGCAAAATTCAGCGCGCCCTTTCCGTCGCCGCGGACAAAGCGTGCGCCGGTCTCCTGTAAAAGCGCCGCCGCGCCTGCATAATCCCACACGCTGAGCTGCGGAGAGTAATATGCCGAGCAGCGCCCCGCAGCCACATAGCAGATCGAGAGCGAGGCCGTTCCCGGCTCACGCAGATCCATCGTATGGTCGGAGATCGCCCGTGCCAGCCGGAAGGCGTCGTCGCGCAGCTCCGGGCGATAGGGCGCCGTCCCGAAGATCACGACGCTGGAGGAAAGCGGGCCGTCCTGCGGCTGAAGGCGCGTGTCGTTGAGATAGGCGCCCCTGCCCTTTTCCGCCCAGAACATTTCGCCCCGATAGGGGTTATAGACCACGCCGCCCACGATCTCGCCGTCGAGCACAACGCCGACAGAGATCGCGCTGTACTGGAAGCGGCAGATAAAATTTGTCGTGCCGTCGATGGGGTCGATGATGAAGGTCAGCCCGCGCGCTACCGGATTTTCGTCGCAGCCGGCCTCCTCTCCGATAAAGTGGCAGCCCTCAAACGTCTCTGACAGGCGTTTCATCAGGAATTTCTGCACTTCCAGATCATATTTCGTGACGTAATTGGCCGTTCCCTCTTTAGCCATGGTATTTTCCGCAATATCGCCCGCGCGCTTGATGATCTCGCTTGCCTCACGCACGATCTGCTTTACCTGTTCGATCATGTCTCTCCCTGCTTTCATATGGTGTTGAGAATGTGTCCCGGCGAGAGGCGGTACCCGCTCTTGAAGTCCTGCGGGTTGACGCCAACGATCCTGCGGAACACGGTGCTGAAATATTTTGTGTCCTGATAGCCGCACCTTGCGGCAGCCTCATAGATTTTGATGTCCGGATCCTCGGTCAGCAGGCGTACCGCCCGCTTCATCCGGAAAAGCGTCAGATATTCCTGAAACATCGGCCCGCCGCTGCTTTTGAAGAGCTTTCCGAGATAGCTGTCGCTGATCTTCAGCTCACTCGCCACATGGCGGAGCGTGATCTGCTCGTCGCAGTGCTCCTCCATCCACGCGCAGGCACGCTGCAAATAGCGTTCTGCGGTGGTGTTGCCTTCGTTGTAGACCAGCGCCGGCTGTGCTCCGGCGCGCTTCTGCTCCAGACTCCGGATGGCGCTCTCGAGCACGGTGCGCAGCTCTTCCTCGTCCAACGGCTTGAGAATATAGCCCTTGACGCCGAGAAACACCGCTTTTTTTGCATATTCAAACTGATCGTAGCCGGAGAGGATGATGAACTCGCAGCCGCAGCGTCCCTTCATCCGCTCGATCAGCTCCAGCCCGGAGCCGCCGGGCATATTGATGTCGGTGATCACGATGTCTGGCCGCAGCTCTACGATCAGCCGCTCCGCCTCTTCGGCGTTGTAGGCCTTTCCCGCCACGGTGCAGCCGTAGCGCGCCCACGGTGTGGCCATGCACAGCCCCTCGAGGATCAGCGGTTCATCCTCCACCAGAAGCACCCGGTACATCATCATCCTCCTTCCTTTTTTCTGTTTCCGGCTGCGGCAGGACCGTCAGCCATACCTTCGTGCCTTCGCCGAGCTTGCTCTCGATGCGCAGGCCGCAGCGCTCGTCTCCATAGAGCTGCGCACGCTGCTGCACGTTGCTCAAGCCGATATTGTACATTCCCTGCGACTTGAGCTGGCGTACATGCTCAAGCCGCTCCTCACTCAGGCCAACGCCGTTGTCCTCCACCAGAAAAACGAGATAGCCGTCCTCCCGGCGGGAGCTGATGCGGATCCTTCCGACGCCCGGCTTCCCTTCCAGTCCGTGGACCAGCGCGTTTTCCACCAGCGGCTGGATCAGGAGCTTGGGGATGCGCTCCTCTTCAAGCGACTCGTCCAGCTGCATCTCGACCTGAAGCCGTTCGGCGTAGCGCAGCTTCTGAATATCGATGTATGCGCGCACCATATCCATTTCCGTGCGCACGCAGACCATGTCGTCGCGGTTATTGAGGATGCTGCGCAGGAGCTTTCCGAAGTTGACCGTCACCTGCACCACGACATCGTTTTTCCCAAGCCTGGCGCACCATCCGATCAGGTCAAGCACATTATAGATGAAATGCGGATTGACCTGAAGCGAGAGCGCCTGCGCTTCTGCGACGCGGAGGCTCTCCTGCTCCTGCTGAACGTGCCCCACCAGCTGTTCGATCTGCTCCGTCATAAGGTTGAAATCCGCCTCAAGCTGGCCCATTTCATCGCTGCGCTGCACCGGCACGCGCGTATCCAGCTCGCCGTTTCGGAATTTCTCCATAGACGCACGCAGCTGATGCACCGGCCGGCTGATCGTCTGCGCAACGCGCCACGCAACCAGCACGCTGACGAGCGCTGCCGTCGCCAGTCCCAGCAGCAGTGCGCCGAGCAGGCTGCTGCGGAAATTCAGGATCTGCATTTTCGGCAGCTCGACCAGAATCAGCCCCCGCAGCAGGTCGCTGCGGCAGTAAGCATACGCTCCGCCCCAGAGCGTCCCGCTGCGGCTGCCGCTCCATGCCTGTTCGGTGCTTTTTCCGTTCGGCAGTTTTCCGAGGCCCTCCGCCTCCGCTCCTGCCGAGCTGTAAATCACGGTATCATACGGGTTGAGCAGCAGCGTTTCCGACGCATAGCCCGTCGATGGCATATGATAAAGCGCCGCCAGCGTTGTGCGCGGAGCCTCCAGCAGCACATAGCCGAGCTTCTGCCCGTCAGCACCGCAGACAACCTTCGCCAGTGCGAGGCGCGTCGTATCCTCCAACACGGCGTCCTTCGCCGTCAGATGGACGGCCACGCCGTCCGTCTCATTAGCCTGCCGGAACACGCTCCAATTGAGCGAGTCCGTCTCGCCGGGGGCCAGCGAGGAGGAGCCTGTACTCAGAACATCGCCGGTTTTCAGGCTGATAACGGAGATCGCCGCCTCTTCCGTAAAATCATTTTTGTAGCCGTACATCTGCCGCAGCAGCGAAAGCCCGCCGTCCTCCGGCGGCGACTGCGTGAGCCACTGTCTCGTCAACCTCCCGGCGGCAAGCTCGTCCACTGCCGTGCTGTAATCCATGAGCGCCGATTCCAGCCCGCCGCAGATCTCCGCTGCCGTTGTCTGGCCGCGCGAAGAAAGGCTGCTCAGATAGAGCGTACCATAGGAGGTATAGATCACGGCCGCAAAAACGACCAGCGCCGCAATGATCGACAGCAAAACCATCCAGAGCAGCCGCACAAAATAGCCGCTGTGCAGCATCTGCTTCCATTTCCGAAGCATTTTCTCGCCTCCCTCCGGTCTCAAGATACAAAAAACGCGCGCAAAAAGCAATCGGAAAATCCGCCGCAGCCAAAACAAAAACAAACAGAAAACCCCCCCGCCCCCAAAACAACGGGCAGCGGCGGCATCCTGCAGCCGATCGCCGCAGTCCGCCGCCGGAATTACCGATATCAGCCGACGACGCTCTTGCCGCCGGAGATCTTGTTGAACAGGATCAGGCACAATACCGTTGTCAGCGTCAGGATGGTGGACAGCGCCGAAGCCTGTCCGTAGGCGTCGTTGTTGACGCAGTTGAAGATGGCGACCGGGATGGTAACGGTCTTGCCCGTGTACAGAAGCAGCGTCGCGCTGAGCGTATTGATGACGCTCACGAAGCTGAGCACCGCGCCGGACAGCACGCCCGGCAGCATCAGATGCACCGTCGTCTTGAAGAACGTGCGCATCGGCGGCACGCCGAGACTGATCGAGGCCTCCTCCACGCTGTTGTCGATCTGATACAAAATACCCACGCTTGAGCGCATCGTATACGGCAGCTTGCGGATAATAAAGGATATAATGATGATCCACATACTGCCGGTCAGCAGGATCGCGCCGCTGTTGAACGCGACGATCAGGCAGATGCCGAGCACCGCGCCGGGGATGACATAGGGGAACATGAGCAGCACGTCGATCAGATTCGTGAAGAAGCTCTTCCTGCGCACGATCAGATACGCGCCAAGCAGCGACAGGACAATGATGATCGCCAGCGCAATGACCGCGTAGAGGAAGGTGTTGGTGATGCTCTGCTTGGCCTTCGACCAGACAGCAATATAGCTGTCAAAGCTGAAACCGCTGACAAACAGCGGGCCGTTGGTCTTGCGGAAAGATTGGACGGTAACGGTGATCTGCGGCAGGACGGACAGGAACGAGACGAGGAACACTGCCAGCGTCGCCAGCAGCTTCTTTCCGACCGGAAGCTCCCGCACTGCCGGCGGACGGAGGCTGGTCATGTTGTAGCGCTTCTTGTCCACAACGCCCTTCTGGATAATCAGGACGGCCACCGCGATCAGAATGATGACCACCGACAGCGCGCTCGCAAAGCCCGTATCGGTGCCTACCTCATTCAGGAATTCCTTATAAATGACGACCGGGAGCGTCGTGTAGCCCTCGCCGATCAGGCGCGGCGTACCGAAGTCAGCCAGCGCCGTCATAAAGACCATCAGGCTGCTGGAGAGGATTGTCGGCATGATGACCGGGAACGTGACCTTCATCACGCGCCGGATCCCTGCCACGCCGAGGTTTTCGCTGGCCTCCTCGAGCGAGGCATCAATGCTGCCCAGCGCACCGGAGACATACAGATAGACCATCGGATACAATTTTAATGTAAAGACCAGCAAAATGCCCTTCAGGCCATAGATGCTGCCCAGCTCAATGCCGAGCTTCGCCAGCAGATGCGTGATGAAGCCGTTGCGCCCGAGCAGCGTGATCCATGCATATGCACCGATAAACGGAGGTGAGAGCATGGACAAAACGACCATGATGTTGATGATCCGCTTGCCGTAGAGGTTGAAGCGGGTGCCGAGATATGCCAGCGGCACGCCCAGCGCCGTGGCAAAGATCGTCACGGCGAAGCTGATGAACAGGCTGTGCCACAGAGCCTCCTGATAATACTTCTTTTGGAAGAATTTCAGGTAATTCGCAAAGGTGAATGCATTGGTCGAGGGGTCCTGAAAGCTTTGGATAAAAAGCTTCGCAAACGGATAGATAATAAAGACCAGTGAAAGAATGATGATGAGAAACGTCATACTTGTCCAGAAATTGAACCGGTCCATATGGAGCTTTTCATACAGCTTTTCTTTTTTCTTTTTCGCTTCCATGCGGCGTTCTCCTTTCCGGCTTATTGCATGATCGACTCTTCTGTCTCCGCGTCGAAAACATTGATGCGCTCCTCCACGAAGCGAAGCCCGACCTCATCGCCAACGCTGCGCACAATGCGCATCCGGTCGGTATATTCGTTGGCTTCGATGATCTGTCCGTTGGAGAGCTGTATCTCATAACAGATGAAATCGCCTAGGAAGGTCGCCAGCGTAATGGTCCCGCGGATCGCGCCGTCCGTGGGCTTGCTCTCAATGATGAAATGCTCCGGGCGGACGGAGACCTTCACCTTGCCCGCAAACGCCGGGTCAACACGGGCATTGACGTCTGCCGCATCCAGGATGCGGACCTTGCCGTTCTTTGCCGTGCCGTCGAGGAAGCAGGACGTGCCGATAAAGTTCGCCACGAACATATTGGCGGGGTTATCATAGATCTCCCGCGGGCCGCCGATCTGCATGACTTTACCGGCGCGCATGACGGCAATCCGGTCGGAGATGGACAGCGCCTCCTCCTGATCGTGGGTAACGTAGATGGTGGTGATGCCAAGCTTGCGCTGGAGCTTTTTGATGGAAGTGCGCATGGTCACGCGGAGCTTCGCGTCCAGATTGCACAGCGGCTCGTCCATCAGCAGGATATCCGGCTCGATGACAATGGCGCGCGCCAGCGCGACGCGCTGCTGCTGGCCGCCGGAGAGCTGTCCGGGCATACGGTCGGCCAGCATCTCGATCTGCATCATCTCCATGGCCTCGCGGGCCGCGCTTTCCAGCTTCTCGCCCTTGATCTTGCGCGCCTTGAGACCGTAGGCCACGTTGTCCTTTACCGACAGATGCGGGAAGATCGCGTAGTTCTGGAACACCATGCCGATGTTCCGCAGATGCGCCGGGATGCTGTTCAGTTCCCGCTCACCGAAGAAAATTTTGCCGTCGTCGATCGTGTTGAAGCCCGCGATCATGCGGAGCAGCGTAGTCTTTCCGCAGCCGGACGGGCCGAGGAGCGTGAAGAACTCGCCCTTCTGAATGTCCAAACTCACATGGTCGCAAGCCTTAAAGTCGCCGTAGACCTTGGTTGCGCCGTCGATTTTTACGCTTTGACTGCTCATGTATCTGATCCTTTCTGCGTGAGATTGGTGAGCGGCGGCTGCCGTTCACGGAAAACAGGCGCCGGGCAGGCGTCCCGAAAACCGGAAATGCCCGCCCGGCGGAAACTGACTCAAATTTTAGCCGGTGATGTAATCACGCCATTTCTCGTTGAACTCTTCGGTATGCGAAGCGGTCCAGTCAAGATCGAGCGTAACAAAATTGATCTGATCCCACGGAGTCATGGTGTCGGGATCGGTGACATCCTTGCGGACGGAGCGGCGGTTCAGATCGCCCAGCTTCTCCTGCACTTCCTTGCTGGAGAGGTAGTCGATGAACAGCTGTGCGCTCTTGGGGTTCTTGCAGTCCTTGATGATGGCGCAGCCGGACGGGCTGGAGGAGGTACCCTCTTCGGGGTAGACGATGGCGATGCTGGCGCCGGAAGCAATGTAGCGCAGCGCAGCCTCTTCATAGGTCAGGCCGACCAGATACTCGCCGTCGGCAACTCCCTTGTAGACGCCGGAGGAGGATTCGATGACCTTGCCGTCCAGATTCTCGACCAGCTTTTCCACGAAGTTGTAGCCTTCACCGTTGTCGGTGCCGTAGGCCAGAATGATGGACATGATGCATGCAAACGCGGAGGAGGAAGCCGTCGGGTCAGCCGTTGCGATCTGTCCTTTGTACTTCTCGTCGAGCAGATCTGCCCACTTGGTGGGAGCGTCCTCCGGGCTGATGAGGTCGGTGTTGTAGATCATGACCATCGGGCCCATGTCAAAGCCGGTGTAGTAGCCGTTGGGATCGACTGCGGCGTCCTTCAGATCGGCAACATTGGAGGAGGTGTAGGGCTGGAGCATATCCTGATTGGCGCGGTAGGTGTCGATGACGCCGCCCCAGATCACGTCTCCCTGCGGATTGCTGGCCTCGGCCTTGACGCGGGCAAAGAGGGAGGAAGTGCCGTCCTGAACGAGATTGACCTTGATGCCGGTCTTGCTCTCAAACTCCTCGATCAGAGGATCGGCCCATTCGGTGGAGTTGGAATAGTAAAGCGTCATTTCGCCGGTATCTGCCAGCTCGGTCTGGCCGGCTTCTGCGGGCGTTTCTGCCGGGGTATTATTCTGGGGAGTCTCTTTCGCGGCACAGGCCGCCATGGAAAGCAGCATGACAACTGCAAGCAGGAATGCGATCCGTTTTTTCATGATTTCTCTCCTTATTTCTTTTTCGGCACGGTTTGGTACCGTAGTTTTACTTTATCACGCGGTTTTTTACCTGACAAGGTGAATGAACCGCACTTTAGGGCGAAAAAACAGCATATTATACATTTTTATTTGTTGTGCATAAATGTTTCCTGTTGATATTGTACAAACCTCACAGTTGCCTGCACGGCTCCTTCCATACGCGCACTTCTCCTGGTCTCCTGCGCGGCCCTCCCCCGCCGTCTCATCGCTCTGTCTGCCGCCTCAACGGCCTCCGGCGGGCGCATCCGGAGGGACACAAGACGCCTCTTTTTCCGATAAAATGAAAAAAGAATCAAAAATCTACTTTTTTTGCGGAAAAGCATTGCTTTCTTTCCTCCATGTCGCTATGATGTATACATAATTTTCCACCATAACTGTATATCTCCGGCACACACTATCCTTGGAGGATCTCAATATGAAATTTGAACTGAATGATCTGACGCCGCTGCTCGACCTTCTGGCGCAGCCTGCCTTCTGTACGGAGGACGGCGTCGTCTGCTATTGCAACCGCCCCGCGCGGGATCGTGGTCTGAAAACGGGCGTCAGCGCTGCGTCGCTGCTTGGAGCCGGCGCGGAGCTTCCCGCGCCCGGCGGCGCGCCGCGTCAGGTGATATTGAACCTGCACGACGCTATGGCCTCGGCAA
>FR887192.1 GCA_000436735.1 Firmicutes bacterium CAG:170 | reverse complement strand
TTGACTTAAACTAGTATGTATAGTACAATAGCTGCAAGCTAAGCATTTTAGCTTAATTCATAGAAATTTTACAATTAGGATAGTCAATAAATGCAGAAAAAATGTCCGTTGTAAAGTGAGAGGGTGAAATCCAAATGCTGTGAAAAGAGCAGTGTGGAGGCACTGGAAAAGCGCGGCCGGAGCAAAGTCTTTTTTACGTTTCCGGAGTGGAAGCGGACAAACTGCAAGACAATGCTCACATTAAAAACGCCGAAAACAGCCAGCAGCGTCCGCACGGTCTTCCTTCCGAAAACCGTTGCACTGGCACTGATCGAGACGAAGAATCGGCAGGACGAAGAGAAGATGCTGCTTGGCTCTGACTACAAGGATTTTAATTTGGTTCTTGCACAGCCGGGTGTGGCCACCCGTATGAGCCGCGGCAGATCGACCAAATGCTGTCGACGTTTATTCAGGAAAACGAACTGCGGAGCGTTGTGTTTCACAGTCTGCGGCACAGCAGCACCTCTATCAAGCTCCAGATCAGCCGCGGCAACATCAAGGCGGTTCAGGGCGACACCGGTTACGCGCAGGCCCGCATGGTGACGGAGGTATATGCGCATACGAACAATGAGGAACGACTGCTTCTGGCGCAAAAAGTGGATGAAAACTTCTTTCAGACGCCGACACCGGGGGCATTTGCACCGACCAGTGAGATGCAAAAAGTTCTTCAGATTCTTGCTGAAAAACCGGAGCTTGTCAGGCTGCTTGCCGCCATGTAGCGGCTGCACGGGTTATTTTGTTGGAAGATTTGTTGGAAAACGTCAGAAATAAGCTGCTTACAAAAAATAGAAAAAATCCTCGAAACCGTGCGGTTTCAAGGATTTTTCTGGAGCTGCTGGGCAGATTCGAACTGCCGACCTCGTCATTACCAATGACGCGCTCTACCGACTGAGCTACAGCAGCATGCTTGTTTCTCAAACAGCTCGCTTATTATAGCATAATCTGACGAATTGTCAAGCCCGTTTTTGAAAAATTCAAAATTAAAAATGCAGCCGCAGGGGAGACGGCAGCTTTTCAAAAGAGATCCTGCTATTGGGCTTCTGATATGCGCGGTATCTGACATATTTTTGTATGTTCTTCCTGCGCCTGCCTTGAAGAAGCGGGATTTCAGTGCTGAAATATAATCAAAAAGTCCGGCCGTGCCATGGAAGCTGCGGAAGAGACCCGAAGCAAGAGGGAGACCAGTGAGATCGCCGCCTGAGAGCGGCTTTTCCATGACATAATGGTTAGAGCCAACTAACCAAGAGGCGAAAGAGCAAAGTATGAAGCAGCACATACCTCCCGGCGGCCGGTATAGGTGCGGGAATGCTCCTTCTCATTCTCAGCAGCGCCTTTGCCGTGCCGACAAGGAAAACGGTCCTGCCGCGCCGGATGTTCGTGTTTCATATGCCGACGTGGCAGATCATTTTTGTTTTGATCCCTGATATCCGGAAGCTGGCCGGAGCGGAGGTCTCGACAATGGATTTTGTACTGAGCCAGGACTCCGGCAATGCGGCGCTGCTGATCTGGATGACAGCGAACGCGATGTGGGCAGGCGCAGAGCATCCGGAAATGGACATGGAAATGGAGATGTGAGGAAGAATGACAGGAAAGGTAAAGCTCTCCGGCGATCCTGCTCCGGCCCGGCACCTGCTGCCACTGGAAGGGCAATTTCGGCCATGTGATCCCGCTGCTGGCCGAGGATTTCTGCGTGCTCTGCGTCCGCCTTGGCATGGAGCTTGCCGGAACGCGGCGCTTCGGCGATTTCGGCGCGCTCTATGAACTGATCCGATATCCGCAGTCCTGAATAGAGAAAACAAAGCGGCGGCGCATCCTGTGACGCGCCGCCGCTTTTGGGATGCGTGCGCTTACGATGCCGTGCCATGCTGCTTTTGTTTGGAAGAATGCGTATTTGGATATGTACAGATCGGGAAAAAGATGATAAAATAACATCAGACAACAGGAGAAGAAAAGAACAGAAGGAGAGAAACGTATGAACTGTCCTTATTGCGGCAGTGAGCTGCCGCAGAACAGCAAATTCTGCCGCTTTTGCGGCGCGAACGTTCAGACGGCACCGCGGCCGAAGCCCACGCCCGCGCCCAAGCCGAAGCCTGTACCGGACCCTGCACCGAAGCCTGTGCCGCAGCCAAAGCCTGCGCCAAAGCCCGGAACGGGAAGAAGTCCGGCATTGCTGATCGTGCTGGCGGTGCTGCTTGCGGCGGCACTCGGTCTGAACGCCTACCAGTATTTGCAGAGCCGCAAAAGCGCCGGTGAAAACGAGCAGCTGAGCAGCGAGGCCGCAGATTCGGCGCAGACGCTCCGCCAGTCGGAGAAGGAGCTTGAGAACGCACAGAAGCGCGCGGAAAACGCGGAGACCCGCGCCGAGCTTGCGGAAAGCCGCGCCGGCGAGCTGGAGCAGGAGCTTGCAGATACGACGGCACAGCTCGAGGATGTGTCCGCATCCTACGAAAATCTGGCTGCTTCGGAGGAATCGTGGAAGGAAATGGCCGACGCCTATGCATCGGAGCTGGAAGGCGAAAATGCAAAGAGCGAGGCGTTTGATGCGCTGGTCGATTTTGCAAACGGCCACAATCCGGGCGGCTCTTCGGATATTTTCCGCATCAGCGAGGCCGTGGTCGTGATGAAAACGTCGGACGCGCCGCGAAGCGTACTCCTGACGACCGATTTCAACCCCAATTCGATCGTCCGCAGAGAGCTGGATGGCGATTCGGCAGATGTTGCGTTCACCGAGGATAAATGGGGCTCCAGCACGCCGATGACCATAACGCCGAAGCATGCGGGCACGACCATTGCGACGTTCTCCAACACCAATAACAAGCAGACCTTCACAATGCTGGTCATTGTGTTCGACGGTTGACCGAAAGAACCCCAAAGGAGGAAGATTATGAATATTCAATACATCCATCCGGCAGACCAGCTGGTCATGTTCATGCAGCGCATTTATGATAAGCGGCTGACGACCATGTCCGGCGGCAACCTTTCCATCCGTGACGACGACGGCAACATCTGGATCACGCCCGCAGGCGTGGACAAGGGGACGCTGACCCGGCGCGACATCATCTGCGTCAAGCCGGACGGCACCGTGATCGGGCCGCACAAGCCCTCGTCCGAGCTGCCGTTCCACATCTCCGTGTATAAGATGCGCAGCGACCTGCACGCCGTGCTCCATGCGCACCCGCCCGCGCTGGTCGCGTTCTCCATCGTGCGCCAGTGCCCGAGCCTCGACCTGATCCCGACGGTGCGCCGCGTCTGCCCGGACGTCCGCATTGCGACCTATGCCGTACCCGGCAGCGAGGCGCTCGGCGCGAACGTCGGAGCGGTGTTTGCCGATGGCTGCGATATCGCCATTCTGGAAAACCACGGCGTCTGTGTCGGCGCGCCGGATATGTTCACGGCGTTCCAGCGCTTTGAGACCCTCAATTACACGGCCTCGCTCGAGGTGCTCGGCAGAAAGGTCGGCAATATCCACGAGCTTCCCGCCGATGCCTACCGCATGAGCGAGACAAATTTCCACACGAAGATGGACGACTTTATTCCCAACAGCCGTTCGTCCGAGGAGCTGGCCGCGCGGCGCGATATGATCACGCTGATCCACCGATCCTATCAGATGGGCCTGTTCACGGCGACCCACGGAACCTACTCCGTCCGTCTGGCCGACGGCAGCTTCGTCATCACGCCGTTCAATTACGACCGCGCCTACCTGGAGGAGGACGATCTTGTCCGCGTCAAGGCAGGCATGAAGGAGCTTGGTAAGACGCCGTCCCGCGCGGTGCATCTGCATGAGAAGATTTACGAGACGCACCCGGATATTCAGGCGATTTTGCTGGCGCATCCCGTCCACGCGATGGCCTTTGCCGTGACAGATGCGGCTTTCGACGCGCGCACCATTCCGGAGAGCTATATCCTTCTGCGTGATGTGAAGAAGATCCCGTATGAGGAGATCTACACGAATCCGGATCAGATGGCGAAGGAATTTGTGCCGAGCTGCCCGGCTGTGATGGTGGAAAACGACTGCGTGATCGTCACCGGCGGCTCACTGCTTCAGGCGTTTGACCGGCTGGAGGTCATGGAGTCCACCGCGCATTCGATCATCAGCGCACAGGAGATCGGGCCGATCGTCCATATCACCGACCCGGAGATCGAAGAGATCAAGGAAGCGTTCCATTTACAGGATTGATAAAATATTTGGAGGTAAAAAACAATGCTCAAGAAGATTCCCAAAATCCTTTCCCCGGAGCTTTTGAAGGTGCTCAGCGACCCCGGTGCGTTTGAGGGCCCGCAGCAGGGGGGCCGCCGCCCACCGCCTGTGCATCGGAGACGGCAATTTCCCCGGCGCTTCGATGGCGAAGAGCGGCAATACGATTTTCCTGCGTGCCGACGGACACGGCGTGCCGGAGCTGCTTGACGCGATCCTCGAGGTGTTCCCGCTGGACAGCTACGTCGAAACGCCCGTCATGCTGATGGAAAAGATGGACTGCGACAAGGATAAGGAGATCCCGGTCTGGGAGGAATACAAGAAAATCGTCGCCAAGCATGACGAGCGCGGCGAGAAGGCCTTCGGCGCATATGAGCGCTTCGAGTTCTATGACCGCGCAAAGGAGTGCTACTGCATCCTTCAGTCCGGCGAGAGCGCCATCTACGCGAACATCATCCTTCAGAAGGGCCTTGTGCTTTGAGCATGAACGCAGCAAGCTGATGAATATGCGAAAGCCCGCAGTCTTTCGACTGCGGGCTTTTTCTATTCGGATAATCGGCGGTCAAGCCTTCTTCCGCTTCGGAAGCGGCGTCAGCTCCGCCAGGAGCGGAATGAGCCGCTCCAGCAGCGGGCGATTTTCGATATCGAGGATGTAATGCGGCTTCGCGCCTTCATACGGTGCGGCGCACGGCGCGCTGTCCAGCAGCTGCGCAAGCTTCGGATACATTTTGACGTATACGGTGTTGTCGCAGACGGTGAGAATGGGCCGGTCGGAGAGATAGACCATATATTCTCCGAACATCTTCCGGTATCGGAGCGGCTGAAAGCCCGCCAGCTGGTCGCAGACGTAGGTGATATAATCGGGAGAGGTCGCCATGGCGGTCTCCTTTCTATGGAAAGCTCAATCTGCGTTCTGCATACGCAGGACGGCGTCATAGAGCGCATTTTTTGGGAAGCCGGTTTCGCGGGAGACCTCGCGGACGGCGTCCTTTTTGGACGCGCCGGAGGCGATGCGCTCCAGCGCAAGCGAGACGGCGTCCTCCAGCGTCAATGCTTCCACGGAGGCCTCGGCCGCGCCCTCCAGAATCAGAACGTACTCGCCGCGCGGATCGTTTTCCGTGTAGTAGGCGAGGGCCTCGCCGAGCGTCATGCGAAAGATCTGCTCATGGAGCTTGGTAAGCTCCCGGCAGAGGCTGATGCGCCGCTCCGGCCCGAAGGCGTCGGTAAGATCCTTGAGTGTGTTTTGAAGCTTGTGCGGCGCTTCATAGAAAATCATAGTGCGCCGTTCGGATTTCAGGGAGTCCAGATGCTCCCGGCGGCTTTTTTTGTTGGTGGACAGAAAGCCCTCGAAGCAGAAGCGCCCGGTCGGCAGGCCGGAGACGCTCAGCGCCGTGACTGCCGCGCAGGGGCCGGGAATGGCGCAGACGCAGACGCCCGCCTTTGCGCAGAGCGCGACCAGATCCTCGCCGGGATCGGAGATGGCGGGGGAACCGGCGTCGGTCACAAGCGCACAGCTCTCGCCGGCAAGCAGTCGCTCGACGATGCGCGGGCCGCTTTCATTTTTGTTGTGCTCATAATAGCTGACAAGCGGCTTTTTCAGCTCCAGATGGTTGAGAAGCTTCAAGGACACCCGCGTGTCCTCCGCAGCGATGAAATCCGCCTCCGCGAGCGTTTTTTTCGCACGCGGGGAGATATCGCCCAGATTGCCGATCGGCGTGGGAACAAGATAAAGCGTACCGGCCATGTCAAGCCTCCTGATGATAGATTCGGCGGAAATCCGCGCTTTCGGCTCCGCTTGCGTCATAAAGACAAAGATCCGGGTCAAATTGCAGCCCCGGACGGCCGTCCAGCCGCGCCTCCAGAAGAACGAGGGAAACGGGGCCTCCGGCCTGATGGCGCACCAGACGCAGGCGCTTCGGCTCCAGACGGCGGCGGCTCAGCGCACAGATCAGCTCCGCGAGACGCTCCGGCTTATGGACGACGAAAAAACGCCCTCCGCTTCTAAGCAGCCACGCCGCGCAGGCGCAGAGATCGTCCAGTGTGCAGAAAAGCTCCGTCCGCGCCGCAGCCAGCGCCGGGGAATCGGAGACGCTGCCGCTCCCGGCGGGATAATAGGGCGGATTGGAGACGACGGCGTCGAAGCTGCTGTGCGGAAGCAACGTCCGGTGCTCCCGGAGATCGCCGCAGAGGATGCGCAGACGGTCAGAAAGCCCGTTCTGCACGGCGTTTTCCTGCGCAAACGCGGCGGCCTCCTCCTGAAGCTCAATGCCTGTGAGCTGCGCCTGCGGATATTTTCCGCAGAGCAAAAGCGAGAGGCTCCCGCACCCGCAGCCGAGGTCGCAGACGGCGCTGCGCGGCGGAAGCGTACAGAAATCCGCCAGCACCATCGAATCTGTGCTCAGCTGGAACTGTCCGGCGCTGTACTGCATCCGGATGCCGCCCCAAAGCTCCTCGACCATAACGCCTCCTGAAAGTGAAATATTGAGAAAGAGCCTGTGCAAAATTGCACAGGCTCTTTGCCATGTACATGATTACTCCTCGGAAATAGCCTCGTTGGGGCATTCCGCAGCACAAGTGCCGCAGCTCACGCACTGATCGGCGTCGATGACGTACTTGTCCTCGCCCTCGGTGATGATGCCGAGCGGGCAAGCGTCTGCACAAGCGCCGCACTTGACGCAAGCGTCGCTGATAACATATGCCATAATAGCACCTCCATCTATTTTAATGCGCTTTTATTCTATCACGGTTTTTCAAAAAAGCAAATGTTAATTCTGCGCCGAAATGGAAAAAATGTTTTTTTCGTGGATACCGTATAAAAAAAGAAGGCCGCGGCGAAAATTTCTTGGAAATGAGGTGACGCAGATTGAAAAAACGGCCGCTTTCGGAGGACACGCAGAGCCTCCTGCGCGAGGCGTATGCGCTGGCGCGGGAGATGGGACACAGCTATGTCGGGACGGAGCATCTGATGCTGGCGATGCTCCGCCGAGAGCAGCTTGCGGCCTGCCGCGTGCTGACGCGCACGGGCTGGGAAGCGGAGAGCTTCCGCAGTCTCCTGCTGTCGCAGACCGGACGCGGGAGCAGGCGCGTACCGCTTTTGCAGGGGCTTTCGCCAAGGGCGAAAAAGACGCTCCGGCAGGCGGGCTGGGAGGCGGCCATGCTGAATATGGAACGCATCGAGCCGGAGCATCTGCTGCTCGCGCTGACGCGGGAGGAGCGGTGTACGGCGGCATGCATTCTGCTGGGCGGCGGGACGGATCTGAACTGTGTCTTTTCCGATGCCTACAGCAGTCTGCGGCTGCCGCGTCCGGTACAAAACGACAGGAGGGAAACCACTACGAAGCTGCTGGAGCTATACTGTGAAAATATGCTGGAAAAGGCGTCGCGCAGCGACCCTGTGATTGGGCGCGAGAAGGAGATATCTGCCGTCTTGCAGATCCTGTGCCGGAAAAACAAGAACAATCCTGCGCTGATCGGCGAACCGGGCGTCGGGAAAACGGCCATTGTGGAGGGACTCGCGCAACGGATCGCTGCCGGGAACGTCCCGGAGCCGCTGCGGACAAAGCGCCTGTTCTGCCTGAATATGGCGAGCGTGCTGGCGGGAACGAAATACCGCGGCGAATTTGAGGAGCGTGTCCGCGACATTCTGGCTGAGATCCGCCGCTGCGGGAATATTATCCTTTTTGTGGACGAGATGCACACGCTGGTCGGCGCCGGAAGCGCGGAGGGCGCGATCGACGCAGCGAATCTGCTCAAGCCTGCGCTGGGTCGGAGCGAGCTTCAGATGATCGGCGCGACGACGCTGGCAGAATACCGGAAGTATATCGAAAAGGACGCCGCGCTCGAACGCCGCTTCCGGCCGGTCGTGGTGCGTGAGCCGTCGCGTGAGGAGGCAAAGCAAATGCTCCTTGGCCTGCGCGGCGGGCTGGAGGCGCATCACCGCATCCGCATCACGCAGGAGGCCATCGATGCGGCGGTGGAGCTGTCGTGCCGGTACCTGACCGACCGCTTTCTGCCGGACAAGGCGCTCGACCTGCTTGACGAAAGCGCGGCGCGCGTGCTCCTGAGAGAGGGAGAACGGAGCGTGGGGCGGCTCTCCGAGCGGAAACGGCAGTCGC
>FR887191.1:35750-66364 GCA_000436735.1 Firmicutes bacterium CAG:170 | reverse complement strand
CGGCAGTCAAGCCGCCGCTGCATTTTATTATACCAGCGCTCCGGTGCAAATTCAAGGAAAATGAAAAACCCTCCGGACAGCTCCGGAGGGATTTCAAACGAACAAGAAATTAGGCCATTTTGTTCAGTTTCAGGGTAATGCCGCTCTTCTTGCGGGCGGCGTTATTCTTGTGAATAATTCCCTTGCACACGGCCTGATCGATGGTCTTAACGGCTGCTTTGTAAGCGCTATCGGCCTGCTCATGATTGCCTTCGGCAACAGCGGCGTCAAACTTCTTCAAAGTGGTCTTGAGGATGGACTTGTCCATCTTGTTGCGTTCATTGTTGACCTTGGAAACCAGAACTCTCTTCTTGGCAGACTTAATGTTGGGCATGACTACACCTCCTCCAATAGCGTTTCTGACGAAACGTTAAAACAACGTTTCCATGCAGAAACACATTATACCGTGTGCGTTTCATAAAATCAATCCCTTTTTTCATGTTTTTGCAAAAAATTTTCGCATAAGCCGCTAAATATGGAGGCAAACTACGCGCGAGGTGACAATATATGTACGCGAGAACCGACCTTGCGATGGAGGAACAGGAGCTTTGGCGGCGCAGCGCAGGCGAACAGACGGAGCTTTCCGGCGTCTGGGCCAGAACGAACGAGCGGCGCGGCATCCGGACGACCGTTGTGAAAATTCTCGATGAAAACGGCGCGCGGCAGCTCCGCAAGCCCGTCGGAACCTATCTGACGCTCGAGCTTGGCGCGCTGGCGCGCCGGGAGCGAAACGCCTTTTCGCGCTCTGCCTATGCGCTTGCAGCGGAGCTGCGGCGTCTGACAGCGGGGTGCGAGAGCGTGCTCGTGGCGGGCCTTGGAAACGACGCGGTCACGCCGGACGCCGTCGGCCCGCTGACGCTCCGGAGCCTGATCGTCACGCGGCATCTGAAATCAGCAAGGCTTGCGGGGCTGGAGGGCTTCCGGGATGTCAGCGCCGTGCAGCCGGGCGTGCTCGGTACGACGGGTGTGGAAAGCGTGGAGCTGGTGCGCGGAGCTGCGGAGAGAGTCCGGCCGCAGATGGTGCTTGTGGTGGACGCGCTGGCCGCGCGGGAGCCGGAGCGCGTCTGTACGACGGTGCAGCTGGCGGATTCCGGGATCGTACCCGGCTCCGGCGTCGGCAACAGCCGCGCGGCGTTCAACGAACAGACGCTGGGCGTGCCGGTGCTCGCCATCGGCGTGCCAACGGTCGTGGACGCGGCGGGACTTGCGGACGAAAACGGAAAAACCGGCAATTTCCACAACTGCATTTCCGGCATGGTCGTCACGCCGCGCGACATTGACGCCAGAGTGCGTGAAATTGCAAGGCTGATCGGCTATTCCATCGATCTTGCGCTGCACCGGGGGTTGACCCTTGAGGAGATCCCCTGTTTTCTCGCATAATGTTCGCAGTGCTTATGTCAACGGCATAATCCGTTTGTCAACTGCGGGCCTGTGAAAAAGTTCTGTGGACAAAACTGTTGACAATGTGAAAAACTCAGAGACCGCAAGCGGGATTCCACATTGCCAACAATTTGTCCACAGCTGTGAAAAAACGATTTTTCTGCGAAAAAATTCGGAGCGTTTTTGTGAAGCAAAGCAGGATCGTGCCGCCGGCGCACGGTTATGGTCAACGCCTGCGCGGAATTCTGACGGGAAATTGTTCCGATTTGGACAATTTCCCGATTTCCTTCTACATATGCGGGAATTTTTCCCTGTATCAAAAAATTTCCTTGGGAAATACTGTCCCTATGAAGCATGGGAGGCAGATGTATGCAGGGTAAGGTAGAGATCTGCGGCGTGAATACGGCGAAGCTGAAAACGCTGCGCAACGACGAAATGATGGAGCTGATCCGGCGTGCGCAGGCAGGGGACGAGAATGCGCGGACGCGGCTGGTGGAAGGGAATCTGAAGCTGGTGCTCTCGGTGATCCAGCGCTTTATGGGCCGGGGCGAAAACCCGGACGACCTGTTTCAGGTCGGCTGCATCGGTCTTCTGAAGGCCATCGCAAATTTTGACACGACAAAGGACGTCCGCTTTTCCACCTACGGCGTGCCGATGATCGCGGGCGAGCTGCGGCGCTATCTGCGCGACTACAGCCCTATCCGCATCAGCCGCTCCACGCGCGACACGGCCTACAAGGTGCTCCAGTGCAAGGAGGCGCTGACTGCGCAGAACGGCCGTGAGCCGACGAACGGCGAGATCGCGTCGGCGCTCGGGCTGCCGCTGGAGGAGGTCGTGAACGCGCTCGACGCCATCACCGCGCCCGTATCGCTCTATGAGCCGGTCTATTCCGACGGCGGCGACCCGCTGATGGTCATGGATCAGGTGCGCGACCCGAAGAACACCGACGAGCGCTGGCTCGAGAGCATCGCGCTGCGGCAGGCCATCCATGAGCTGGGCGACCGGGAAAAGCGCATTCTGGCACTCCGGTTTTACGACGGGAAAACGCAGATGGAGGTGGCCAATCAGGTCGGCATCTCACAGGCACAGGTGTCGCGGCTCGAGAAAAACGCGATCCGCGCCATCCGCAAGGCCATCTCCACGTCATAACCGGCCTTGCGCAGGCATATCCTGCAAAAGAAGCTTATGCTGGGGGGTGTAGGAATGCTCAACCGGTTTTCCGAGCTGCGCAACAAGGAGATCATTCACGTCTGCGAGGGGTGCAGGCTGGGGTATATGAACGATCTGACGATCGAGCTGGAGACGGGCCGCGTGGTGAATCTGATCGTGCCCGGCCCATGCCGGTTTCTGGGGCTTTTCGGGCGGCAGGACGACTATGTGATCCCATGGTGCTGCGTCCGGCGGATCGGGGAGGACATCATTCTCGTGGACGGGCCGGTCACAGAGTGGAAAACGCCCCGGAAGCGGAAGTGTTTTTTCTGAAAAAACAGGGATTTTTGCGAAAAAAGTACTTGCATTGCGAAACGCTGTCCGCTATAATATTCTAGCGCGTGCGAAGAGCACGGCATCAACTCACACACCCGGGGATCCCATGGCCGGTGCCGCAAAGCGGTGGTCAGGGGAGATGATCGGGGTGGAGGAAAAACAAACAAAGGAGATAAAACAAATGGCAGTCGTATCTATGAAGCAGCTTCTGGAAGCCGGCGTGCACTTCGGTCATCAGACCCGCCGCTGGAATCCGAAAATGGCAACCTACATCTACACCGAGCGCAACGGCATCTACATCATCGATCTTCAGAAGACCGTGAAGAAGCTGGAAGAGGCTTATTCCTTCGTCCGTGAGCTGGCAGCCAACGGCGAAAGCATCCTGTTCGTCGGCACCAAGAAGCAGGCGCAGGACGCCATCAAGGAAGAGGCAGAGCGCGTTGGTCAGTACTACGTCAACGCAAGATGGCTGGGCGGTATGCTCACCAACTTCCGCACCATGCGCACCCGTATCGACCGTCTGGCTCAGCTGAAGAAGATGGAAGAGGACGGCACGTTCGCAATGCTTCCCAAGAAGGAAGTTATCAAGCACCAGGGCGAGATCGCCAAGCTCGAGAAGTACCTCGGCGGCGTCAAGGACATGAAGAAGCTCCCCGGCGCGCTGTTCATCGTTGACCCCCGCAAGGAGCGCAACGCCATCGCGGAGGCCCGCAAGCTGCATATTCCCATCGTTGCGATCGTCGATACCAACTGCGACCCCGACGAGGTCGATTATGTGATCCCCGGCAATGACGACGCCATCCGCGCCATCCGCCTGATCGCCGCCACCATGGCCAATGCTGTCGTCGAAGGACGTCAGGGCGAAGAGAACACCGAGGCTCCCGCCGCTGAGACCGCTGAGGCTCCGGCAGCCGAATAATTTTTCAGATCTGAGCGCGCCTGCCCATGCGACGGGCGCGCTTTTCCGAAGAAATCGACGTCCGCCGCGTGCGGGCGATACCAAAGAATATATATTAGGAGGATATTACCATGGCATTTACTGCTGCTGATGTTAAGAAACTGCGTGAAATGACCAACGTCGGTATGATGGACTGCAAGAAGGCCCTCGTCGAGACCGACGGCGACATGGACAAGGCTGTTGAGTGGCTCCGTGAAAAGGGCCTTGCAAAGGCTGCCAAGAAGGCTGGCCGTATCTCCGCCGAAGGCATGGCTTACGCTGCTGTCTGCGACAAGTGCGGCGTCGGCGCCATCGTCGAGGTCAACTGCGAGACCGACTTCTGCGCGGGCTCCGCTCCGTTCGTTGCGTTCGTCAAGGATATCTGCACCGTCGTCATGAAGGACAACCCCGCTGACGTTGCGGCTCTGATTGAGTGCAAGTACCCCGGCACCGAGCTGAAGGTCTCCGAGGTTCTGCCTGAGAAGGTCATGTCCATCGGCGAAAACCTCCAGATCCGCCGCTTTGCCCGCTTCGACAAGAACACCTCCGTTTCCTATGTCCATATGAACGGCAAGATCGGCGTTCTGGTCAACCTCGAGGTCGAGGGCGGCATTGACGCCACCGTGATCGGCAAGGACGTTGCCATGCAGATCGCTGCTCTGAATCCGCGCTTCTGGGACAAGAGCCTCGTCACCGAGGACGTCCTCGAAGAGGAGAAGAAGATCCTTGTTGCGCAGATGGACAATGACCCGAAGATGGCTACCAAACCGCTGCAGGTCAAGGAAAAGATCGCTGCCGGCAAGCTCAACAAGTTCTACGAAGAAAACTGCCTGCTCCAGCAGCCGTTCGTCAAGGACGGCAGCATGTCGGTCGAGCAGTACATGAACGCCGCTGCCAAGGAGCTTGGCGGCAAGGTCAAGTTCGTGGATGCCGTTCGCTTTGAGAGAGGCGAGGGCATCGAGAAGAAGCAGGAGGACTTCGCTGCGGAAGTCGCTGCTCAGATGAACATGGGCAAGTAAGCCTTTTCCTGAATACACAGGCCGGCCGATCCTTATGGATCGGCCGGTTTTTCGCTGTATATAGGATAGATACCACCGGCATTGCCGGTGATATGCTCTCCGAGAGCCTCTGCGCGGCCTCCTGCTTCGTGCCGGAGCCTTGCGGAGAATCAGAATTCCGCGATGCGCACGTCCGCGCCAGTGGTGCGCAGGAGTCTGAGAAGGTCATCCGTTTTCATCCAGACGGTCGCGGTGTTCTCGTTCGGATGCACGCCAACCAGCGCAGGCGGCTCAAGAAAGAATGCGTCCAGATAGAAGATCACGCGGTGCTCCGCATCGTTCAGAAGCCCCAGCGGCGTGACAGAACCGGGATGCAGCCCGAGAAGCTCCAGCATGTCGCCTTCCGATGCGAACGAGAGCCGCTTCGCCCCGTATCTGCTGCGGAACTCCCGCAGATCGACGCGCCGGTCGCCGCGCACGGTGAGAAGGTAGTAATTGCGCTTGTTGTCGTCCCGGACGAAGAGGTTTTTTGCATCGGCAGACGGATAGGGAAGCGGTATGGCCGCAAGATCTGCCATATTGTAAGCCGCCGGGTGCTCGGTTATCTCATGCCAGATGCTTTCTTCGTCCAACAGACGGTAAATGTCCTGTTTGTTCAGCATTTATCCTCCTGAGATGAAAACGGGAAACCGGCGCGCCGGTTTCCCGTTTGACTTATTTTCAGACGCTCAGCCCGTGATGATGCGGCGCGCGCCGATGTAACGGGTGTTGTAATAGGTCTCGTTCAGCGAGTTCACACGGACGCCCGTAGACGGCGAGGAGGCGTGAACGAAGTTGCCGTTGCCGATGTACATGCCGACGTGGTTTGCATAGCCGCTGTAGCCGAAGAACACGAGGTCGCCGACGATCAGCTGCTCGCGCGAAACGGCGGTGCCCTGAGACATCTGGTCGTTTGCGACACGGTTCATCGAGTAGCCGTACTGCGTCAGACAGTAGTACATAAGGCCGGAGCAGTCGAAGCCGGTAGAGGGCTTGGAGCCGCCGTAGACATAGGAATAGCCGACGAAGGACATGACGAACTCTGCGATCTCTGCCGCGGCTCCGTTGCCGCCAGTCGAGGGCGTAACGGGCGTCGAGCCGCTGGCGGGCTGCTGCTCCGTCAGGTATTTGCCGGAAACATAGGCCACATGACCGTCATACTGGATGCGCACCCAGCCGTTGGAGCACTTGCCGGTGACCGAGACCTTCGCGCCGAAGGAGAGCGTTCCGACCTTGGTGCTGCCGGAGCTCCAGGAGTCGCGGACGTTCAGTGTGCTGGCCGTGACGTAGCGCGTAGCGCTGAAATCGGTGACGGTGACGTTCGGATCATAGTCCTCTTCGTCGATCACGACCGTCGCGCTCAGAACGACTTCATAGTAATACTGCCGCAGGCCCTTGAAGCAGCGCAGGAACATGGCCATCGCCTCCTGACGGGAGGTATTGGCGGCCGGATTCAGGGACAGGCCGGAGGCAGTCTTGGTGCCGTTGACGTATTCGCACTTGACGCAGATCTTTGCGGCCTCCAGAGCCCAGCTGGAAAGGGAGCCGGAGTCGTTGAACTTCGAGAGATTCGCGCCGTCCACGGACGGGTGATATGCGACCGCGTTGCAGAAGTTCTGAATGATCTTGAAGAATTCCTGACGGGTCAGATACTGGTCGGGACGGAACGTGCCGTCGGGGTAGCCGCTGACGATACCAAGCTCATATGCTTCGAGGATCGTTTTATCGGTCGTATCGGAGAAGTAGTCCGTGCGTTCCAGCTCAATGGCGTTTTTGGTGATGAGGCCGTAGGCATGGACGGCCAGCACGCTCATTTCGCCGCGCGTGATGTTCTTCTTGAGGTCGTAGCCCGCGAATTCCGAGGGAATCAGATTCAGCTCGTTCATTTCGTTGTAGCTGGGCCTGAACCAGTCGCTGTAGTTCGTACAGGACACGGCCAAAACGCTGCCTGTGGACGCGAACAGCATCACAGCGCACAGAACGCCGCAGAGCAGCCGCCTTTTCCGGTTTTTCATAAGAGTTCCTCCTTCAGCTCCAGACCGACCGGACAGTGGTCGGAGCCGTAAATTTCGTGGTAGATGGGCGCTGCCTCGATGGCCGGACGGAGCCGGTCAGAGACAAGAAAATAGTCGATGCGCCATCCGGCGTTGTTCTCGCGGGCATGGAAGCGGTAGCTCCACCAGCTGTAGGCGCCGGTCAGGTCCGGATTGCGGTAGCGGAACGTGTCCGTAAAGCCTGCCGCGAGCAGCTCCGAGAATTTTCCGCGCTCCTCATCCGAGAAGCCTGCGTTTCCTCGATTCGGGCCGGGATTCTTTAGATCGATAGGCTGGTGGGCGACGTTGAGGTCGCCGCAGGCCACGACCGGCTTTTCCGCGTCCAGCGATTGCAGATAAGCACGGAAGGCGTCGTCCCACGCCATGCGGTGGTCGATGCGCTTGAGTCCGTCCTGTGCGTTCGGGGTGTAGCAGGTGACGAGCCAGAAGCGCTCGAATTCCAGCGTAATGAGCCGTCCCTCCGTGTCAAGCTCCGGTACGCCGACGCCGTAGCGGACGGAGAGCGGCTCCCGGCGCGTGAAGACCGCCGTCCCGGAGTAGCCCTTCTTTTCGGCGCAGCTCCAGAACTGCCGGTAGCCCGGAAGCTCAAGCGTCAGCTGTCCGGGCTGGAGCTTCGTCTCCTGAAGGCAGAAGCAGTCTGCGCCGACCGTATGAAAAAATTCTTCAAAGCCCTTGCCCATGCAGGCGCGCAGGCCGTTTACGTTCCATGAGATCAGCCGCATCCGCATCCCTCCGTTCTTTGCGGCAGCTGTCGGCCCAAGACCGATTTTGTAGTAATATACCACATTATGTCTACTCATGCAAGAGCGGAATTGTAAATTCTCGCTTCCGGGTTGTAAAACGCGGGGTTTTGTGCTATAACATCCACATGAATATTCGAGTTTCTGTATCCATTCTCGCCTGCAAGCTCAGCCGCCGGATGATCCGCCTGCTGGGACGGGGCGGGACCGACCTTCCGGGGCGCATTGCCCTGAAGCTCTGCCCCAATTTGCTCGGCGTGCTGGCAAAGAACGTGACGACGGTGATCGTCACGGGTACCAACGGCAAGACCACGACATCGCGTATGATCGAGCAGTCGTGGATCGAATCCGGAATTTCTTATTTTGCCAACAAGTCCGGCGCAAATCTGCTCAGCGGCGTCACCGCCGAGTTTGCAGTCCATTCCAGCCTGAGCGGAAAATGCCGCTATACCCATGCGCTGATCGAGGCGGACGAGGCCGCGTTCAAGGCCATCGGCAAATTTGTCGATCCGAATGCCATCGTCGTCACAAATGTGTTCCGCGACCAGCTCGACCGCTACGGCGAGGTCACGCATACGCTGGAAAACATCCGCATCGGCATTGAAAACAGCCCCCATGCGAAGCTGGCGCTCAATGCGGACGATTCGCTCTGTACATCCCTTGCGGGAGCCGTGCCGAATCCGGTGCTTTTCTACGGTGTCAATACGCCGATCTACGCCTCGCGCGTGGAGGAGCTGTCCGACGCGCCGTACTGCATCCGCTGCAAGCATGCGTATGTGTACGACTATGTGACCTATGGCCATCTCGGCAAGTACCGCTGCCCGGCCTGCGGCTACAGCCGTCCGGAGCCGGAGATCGCGGTGTCCGAGGTCGCCGTGACCGACGCGGAGCACTCCGAGGTCGTGTTCGACGACGGCAAAAAGCGCATTCCGGCCACCATTTGCCTGCCCGGCGGATACAATATTTATAATGCCTGCGCGGCCATGGCGGCAGGAAAGCTGCTGGGCCTGAAGGAAGAGACCGTCGCCGCGTCGCTGGCAAGCTTCAGCTGCGGCTTCGGCCGGATGGAGAAGTTCCGCATCCACGATGTGGATGTGCGCATGATCCTCATCAAGAACCCTGCGGGCTGCAATCAGGTGCTCAATTACCTCACGCAGCTGCGGGAGCCGTTCACGTTCGTTGCCTGTCTCAACGACCGGGCACAGGACGGCGTGGATGTCAGCTGGATCTGGGACGTGGACTTCGAGCGTCTGACCGCGATGGGCGATCAAATCGCCTCCATCGATGTCTCCGGCCGGCGCGCCGAGGATATGGCGATGCGGTTCAAGTACGCAGGCTTCCCGACAGAGCGCCTGCGCGTCAATAAAGACTATAGATCGCTGATTGAGAACGCGGTTGCACTTGGTAAGCCGGTCTACGTCATGCCGACGTATACGGCCATGCTGGCCCTGCGCGGTACGATCAGCAAGGCCTACGGCTATAAGGAATTCTGGGAGTAAGGAGGCGGAATATGGAACTTCGGATCTGTCATCTTTATCCCGATGTCCTGAACCTATACGGCGACCGGGGAAACATCCTCTGCATGGAGCAGCGCCTGCGCTGGCGCGGGATCGAAGCCGTGACCACGCAGGTGCCCATCGGCGAGCCGCTCGATGCGGCGGCATACGATCTGTTTTTCATCGGCGGCGGTCAGGATTTCGAGCAGGAGGTGCTTCTTGCGGATCTGCGCGGGGCCAAAACGCAGCAGATCCGGTCGGCCATCGAGGACGGAAAGACCTTTCTTGCGATCTGCGGCGGCTATCAGATGCTGGGGCAGTATTACAAAACGTGGGACGGTGTGCAGTGCGACTTCACCGGCGCGCTCGACCTCTACACCGTCGGCAGCAAGCAGCGCATGATTGGCAATTATATGTTCACCTGCGACGAGCTGCCGGGCGTCAATGTGGTCGGCTTCGAAAATCACTCCGGTAAAACCTATCTCGGCTCTGGCGTGAAGCCGCTGGGACATATGCTGGAGGGCTACGGCAACAACGGCGAGGACAAAACGGAGGGCGCGCGCTATCGTAACGTGTTCGCAACGTATTCTCACGGCTGCCTGCTGCCCAAGAATCCGGCGCTCTGCGACCATATCCTGAAAACCGCGCTGACGCGCCGGTATGGCGAGGCGGAGCTGACTCCGCTGGACGACGCGCTGGAAAACGCGGCGCACAGCTACATGGAAAACCGACTGTCAAAGAAATAACCGAATATAAAGGCCGCTGACAGTGTCAGCGGCCCTTTCATATTTTTATGCAATTATTCCGGCTTCTGCGCCCAGATGCAGTACCAATCCAGCTCCTCCGCGGGCGGCGCGTTTTTCCTCTGCGCCGGGAAGGGAAGCAGCTGTGGACGCGTGTAGCCAAGCCCGCAAAGTGTGTCCAGCAGGAGCGCCCTCGGCAGAGGGTGATAATGCTCCGTGAAAACCTCGTGCTGCACATTCCGGCCCTCGCGGTCGAACGTATAGATCAGATTGAAGTCGATACCGCCGCCGGGGAGGTGATCCCAGACCTGTACCAGATGCATCTGCACGCCGTCCGGAAGCAAGACGGGATCATAGAAATAGAAGCGTTCTCTGTGCCGGACGATCTTATCCCAGTTCCGAAGATCGATGTAGAGCCAACCGCCGGGACGGAGCAGCGCGTCCATCAGACGCAGGACGCCCGGAATTTCCGCATTCTCCACATACGCAAGAGAATTGCCGGTCGAGGCGACGCAGTCGAACTGCCGTCCTTCGAATACCGCGTCGAGTGAACGGAAATCACATACGGCAAGCTCCGGTGAAAAGCCGCGCGCAGCGGCCTTTTCCCGGCAGCGCGTGAGCATCGCGGGATTGAGGTCCGAGCCGGTCAGGCGAACGCCAAGCTCGCACAGCGGCAGCGTCAGATTGCCGGTGCCGATGCTGACGTCGAGCAGGGTGGTAATGTTCTTTCCATCCAGCAGCGTCTGCCAGTGACGCAGGACGCTCTGCCAGCGCTGCTCATTTTCCAGCAGATCGTAGATATCCGCGCGTTCATAGAGCTTGTCCATGCATCGTTCCTCCTGACGGCTCACAGCGTATGCGTGCAGACCTCACGCACCTTTGCCTGTAGGGATTTGAGGTCGCGGAAGGTCTCCGGACGCTTGGTCTCGTCGCGCAGAAGCGCCGACGGGTGATACAGCGCCGTGAACCAGATGCCGCCCTTTTGCTCCCACTGGCCGTGTTCCCGGGAAATTTTGAAATCCTCGCGGATAAGCTTCATCGCCGCGATGCGGCCAAGGCAGACGATGATCTTCGGGCGGAGAAGGCGCGTCTGTGCGCGCAGCCATTCGATGCAGGCGTCCTGCTCCGTCTGGAGTGGATCGCGGTTGTGCGGCGGACGGCATTTGACGATGTTGCCGATGTAGCAGTTTTCACGGCCAAGGTCAATGATGCAGAGCATATCGTCCAGAAGCTTCCCGGCCGGTCCGACGAACGGCTCGCCGCGCAGATCCTCCTGCTCACCTGGGCCTTCGCCGATGAAAAAGACCTCCGCGTCGTGCGGGCCGACACCAAAAACGACGTTGTGCCGCGTCTGACACAGCGCGCATTTCGTACAGGCTTTACAGGACGTCTCAAGCTTTTCCCAGTTCAGCATCTCCGCGCCTCCTTATTCGTTGGGATCGTCGTAGTAGCCGTATGGCTCATCCTCCTGCTGACGGCGGCGATGCTCAAGCGCCTTGCGGCGGCGCTCCATGCGCGCCTGACGCTCCTGCCGCTTGCGGAGTTGGAGATAGATCAGGAAAACGACGCCGCCCGCAAGCATCAGAACGATCACAAAAACGACCCATTTCCACCAGTTTTTCTGGATGTAGGAGGACGCGCCGGAAACGGTTGCGTTGAAATCGGATTTTGCTACATCGTTGATCGCCAGAAGATCGGTCGTGCCGAGCGTTTCGCCGTCATAGCTGACCGTGACGCTGCCGAGCACCTGACCGGAATAGACCGGCGCGTCGATGCTCTGCGAGACGGGCGTCGGCTCGACAAGAAGAAGCTGCGGGTCGTAGTCCTTCGGAAGCAGAAGGCGGATCTCCTCCGCCGGGGCCAGAGAAACGACCTGCGAGGCGGCGGAGTTGTTCACCGTGATCTGCGCCAGCGGATACAGCGGCGAGACGATGCTGACGTAGGAGAACTGGTCGAAGCCGTATTGGAACAGACGGATGCACTGTGGGAAGCTCTCCATCCGCACGTCGCCGGTATCGAGCACCGTCGTGGCGGCGCCGCAGACAACGGCGAGGAAGTACATGCCGTCGCCCTTCGCGCAGGAAATGACGCAGCGGCCCGCCTTCGAGGTATAGCCGGTCTTGATGCCGATGGCGCGGCTGTAGTAGTTGCTGTTGCTGGTCGAGTCGTCGATCAGCTGATTGGTCGTTTTCAGCTCCCGCGCCGGAGAGAGATTCGTTGCGGGAAGCTCATAGACGGCGGTGTTGGTGATGGTGCGGAAATTGTCGCTTTTCAGCGCGGCCTGCGTGATGGCCACGAGGTCGCGGACGGTCGTATAGTGCTCCTCGTCGTGCAGGCCGTGCGGATTTGCGAAATGCGTGCCGGTGCAGCCAAGCTCATAGGCCCGCTCGTTCATCATGCGCACGAAATCCGGGATGGATCCGGCGATGTGCTCCGCGACGGCGTTGGCCGCCTCGTTGCCGGAGGAGATCATCAGGCAGTAGAGCAGGTCGTTGAACGTCAGCTGCTCGCCGACCTGAAGCCCGGCGGTGCTGCTGTTGCCGTCAAGACCGGCGAACGCGCCCTCGTCGATCGTGACGATATCGGAGAGGTTGCCGTTTTCCAGCGCCAGCAGGCAGGTCATGATCTTGGTCAGACTGGCCGGATAGATGCGCTCGTCGATATTTTTCTCATAGACCGTGCGGCCAGTGTTCATATCGATCAGAATGGCCGCCTTGGCATCGACCTCAAACGGCCCGTCGGAGACATCCTCCTGTGTGTCGTCTTCGGCCAGAACGCAGACGCTGCCCATGCTCAGAAGCAGCGCCAGAAGGATAAGCAGTGAGATCAAACGTTGTTTCTTCATAAATTGCTCCAATTTCATCAGAACGGCATTGCCGGAATCGCAGAATGTGTGATACAATTATAGCAGAAACTGGCGGTATGTCAATTCTGAGGGAGGGACGCGCATGCGGGAGCGGATACAGAGCCTTTTGATCCCGGCCCTTGCCTTGCTGCTGATCGTTTTCTCGGTCGGCTTTCTGATCGGACGCAACGCCGCGCAGAACGATACCGTGATTCAGGTCAGCCGGAAGCCCACGCCCGAGGAAGCGGCTTCGGAAGCGCTGCCGGAGGCGGAAGCGCAGGCTCAGAATGCCGAGGCCGCGTCGGTGGCAGAGACCGCGCCGGAGCAGACGGAGCCGCAGACGAAAATCAACCTCAATACGGCGGACGCGGCGCAGCTGCAAACGCTGCCGGGCGTCGGCGAGGCGACGGCAAGGAAGATCCTCGAATACCGCGAACTGAGCGGCGGCTTCCTGACGATCGAGCAGATCATGGAGGTCGATGGGATCGGCGAGAAAAAATATGAAGCGATGAAGGAACTGATTACTGTGGAGGATACAGATCCATGAAAATACTGGTCGTGGACGACGAGGCGCTCCTCGTCAAGGGGATAAAATTCAATCTGGAAAACGAGGGCTACACGGTCGTGACCGGCACCGACGGCGTCGAGGCGGTGGACGCGGCCTCGGCGGGCGATATCGACCTGATCGTGCTCGACCTTATGATGCCGCGCATGGACGGTCTGGAGGCTTGCCGGAGAATCCGGGAGTTCTCGGACGTGCCGATCATTATGCTCACGGCGAAAACCGGAGACATGGACAAGCTCATGGGCTTTGAGCACGGCGCGGACGATTATCTCACCAAGCCCTTCAATATTCTCGAGCTGAAGGCCCGCATCCGGGCGCTTCTTCGCCGGAGCGCCAGCGGAAAGAAAAAGACCGCCGAGGAAAACCGCCTCGTCTGCGGGCATATTTCACTCGACCGCGACGCGCGCAACGCCTACAATGACGGCAGGCTCGTCGAGCTGACGGCAAAGGAATTCGACGTGATCGAGCTTCTGATGCGCAATCCGAACCGCGTCTATTCGCGCGATGCGCTGCTCAGCGCGGTCTGGGGCTACGATTCCAGCAGCGATATCCGGACAGTGGACGTCCACATCCGCCGCCTGCGCGAGAAGCTGGAGCGCGATCCGGCCGCGCCGGAGTACATTCTGACGAAGTGGGGAGTGGGCTACTATTTCAAGTACTGACAGACGTATTTCGCTGATCCCGAGCAGCTCGCAGCTGAGAAACGCGCTGGTCTACGTCCTCATCACATCGGTTGTGCTGCTGTTCCTGAATCTGTCCACATCGGCCAGAACGCGCAGGCTGATGTTACAGGCCAAGTACGCCTCCGCGCAGGATAAGCTGCAGCTGGTTGCCTCGTCGTTCAGCGGGCTTGATACGCTCACGGGCGAGTCGGCGGAGCAGGTCATTTCCGTGCTGGGCGACCTGAACGTCACGCGCCTCATCGTCACCGACGCCGAGGGCCGCGCACTCTACGATTCCTATGAGCCGGAGAGTGCGAAGGGGAAGCTTGTGCTGTTCAGTGAGGTGGTACAGGCGCTCATGGGAAACGACGCTTTTTACTGCGTCTATCGCGGCGGAACGCTCCGCAGCTACGCGGCCATGCCGGTCATTTCCTACAACGAGCCGGTCGGCTGCGTCTATATCATGGACTACGACGCCGAGCAGGGACAGCTGATCGCCGATCTCGAGACGAACATTCTCCGCAGCTCCGTTATTCTGGAGGCTGCGATCCTGATCTTCTCCGTCTTTTTCTCCATTGTCAGCTCCGGGCGGATGCGGAAGATCATCACATCCATGCGCCTTGCGCGCGAGGGCGAATATACACACAAGATAAAAATGCACGGATCGGACGAATATGCGATGTTCGCCGAGGAATTCAACAAGCTGACCGACCGTTTGCAGGAATCCGAGGAGATGCAGCGGCAGTTCGTATCCGATGCCTCGCACGAGCTGAAAACGCCGCTGGCGTCGATCAAGCTGCTTTCCGATTCGATTTTGCAGAATGAGATGGACGCGGACACCATGCGCGAGTTCGTCGCGGACATTGGAAGCGAGGCCGAGCGCCTCAACCGCATGTCGCAGAAGCTCCTGATGCTCAGCCGCCGCGAGGATTCGGCAGGGCCGGAGCATGAGGTCGTGGACGTGGGCGACGTGGTCTCGCGGGTGTTCCGGATGCTCGTCCCGCTGGCGGATGACCGGCAGATCGACCTGACCGGCAGCTGGAAGCGCGGCTGCACCGTCCTTTCCATGGAGGACGACGTTTATCAGATCATTTTCAATCTTGTGGAAAACGGCATCAAATATAATCAGCCGCAGGGAAGCGTCCACGTTTCGCTGGAAAAAACGGCGGAGGATGTGACGATCTCCGTGGAGGACACCGGCTTCGGCATCCCGGAGGAAGCGCTCGGGCATATTTTTGAGCGATTCTACCGCGTAGACAAGGCGCGTTCGCGTCAGGCAGGCGGCTCCGGTCTCGGGCTTTCCATCGTCCGCGAGCTGGTGCAGCGTAATTACGGCTCCATCGGAGTGCGCTCCGAGGTCGGAAAGGGCACCCGTTTTATGGTTGTTTTCCCGTATTTCGAGGTGGAAGGGGAGAACGAAAATGCGGAATAGGGCCGGAGTGATCCTTACGGCGCTGCTTCTGGCGCTGCTGTGCGGCTGCGCGCCAGCAAGGCCTGCCGCCGTCTATCAGAATCCCATTGATTTTTATTACTGCGACCTCGAGGACCCGCACGGCGGCGCGCTCGGAGCGCTTGCGAAGCAGACCGTCGATCTGGTCGATCCTGAGATCACGGTCGAGGAGATATTGACGCGCTATCTTGCCGGGCCAGACGATCCGGCGCTGGCCGCGCCGTTCCCGGACGGCCTGACGTGCGAGAGCGTCACGATTTTGGATGGTGTGCTCTGCGTCCGCTTTGGCGAAGCCTACGCGGAGCTGAGCGGTATCCGCCTGTCGCTGACGAACGCCTGCCTGACGAAAACGCTGCTGCAAATTCCCTTTGTGGAAAGCGTGCAGATCGAGACGGACGGCGGAATGCTGACGACGCAGACGGCGACAGCGTTTACAGAGGACAGCTTTCTGCTGAACGACGCCTCGGATACGCCGCTTTCCGAGGCGGCTGCCGCGGAAGCGTCTGCCGGAGAGGCAGAAACGGAAAAAGGATAAAGAAACGCCCGGTGCACTTGTCATGGCGCACCGGGCGGCTCTATGTATCTGACTATCAGAGGGAGAAATCCTTTTCATCCAGCTTTTCCAGCGCGCGGGTGTCCCGGCGGGCCGGTACGCGCTTGAGCGGATCGTAGCGGAACCGGCGGCAGCGATGCTCCGCAGGAACGATGCCGCACTTCTGACAGATCATCGTATGATCGTCCACCCGTCCGGCAAACTGACAATAGGTACAATAACGATCGATTTTCTTGCGGAAGAGCAACGCGGACACCGCCTTTCGAGAATTGCACGGCGAGGCCGCGCTTTTTGCTTTCAGTGCCCACTATTATACACGCTTTTGCGCTGAATTTCCAGAGCTCAGTTTGCGGAATCTCAGGCAAATTATCCCGAGCAGGAGCCAGCCGGGCAAAATGAGCGGCAAAAGCGGAAGCGAGGCCGGAAAAGCGCCCGCTGACGCTGCCTCCGGCAGCAGATGAAGGGCGGAGAGCAGCAGCGCCAGCAGCGCCGACAGCGTGCCGTGCAGGAGCTTTGCGGGCAGATACCGTCCGAGGCCAAGCCCGGCTGGCGCAAGGAGCGACTGCGCCTGTGCGCAGACGCTCAGCCCGGAAAAGCCGAGCAGAAACGCGGCGATCGGGAAGGCCGCCCGGCATCCGCCCAGAAGCAGCACGCCGTTGCTCAGCTCCAGCATTCCGACCAGCAGCGCCCGCACCTCCGGCGGCAGCCCTTCCGGCAGCAGGCACAGTAGAAAGGCGGAGAGGACAGAAAATGCGACGACGAACATGCAGACCTGAAGCGCGGTCGTACCGGCGCGCTTGACGCTTGTGATGAACGCGGCGGCAAAGCCGGGTGTTTTCCCGGTTAAAGTGCGCTCTGAGGACGGCGCTGCGTCCGGAAGCGGCCCTCTGAGAAGGACACCGGTCAGCAGTGCGCAGAAAGCATGGACGGCATAGAGCAGAAGCCCGGCCTTTGCGCTTCCGAGTACGCACACGCCGCAGACGCCGGTCACGAACGCAGGCCCAGCGTTGTTGCAGAAGAGCAGCAGCCGTCCGGCCTCCTCCTGAGATATACTGCCGCTTTCATAAAGCTGCGCGACGGCCTGCGCTCCGGCGGGATATCCGCCGACAAGCCCCAGCACGAGCGCGGCGGAGCCTGCGCCGCCGAGATGAAAAACCGGGCGCATCAGTCCCCCTAGAAGCCTTGCGGGGATGCGCGTCAGAGACAGCTCAGTAATCAGGTTTGCACAGATGAAAAACGGAAAAAGCGACGGCAGAATGGCCGCTCCGCACTGCCGCAGTCCGCGCACGACCGCCGCCGAGGCGGTCTCCGGGAAGAACAGCAGCGCGCAGGCCGCGGCGGATAAGATCAAAAGCTCCAGCCCCTCGCGCAGGAGCAGGCGTTTCTGCATACACATCACCTCATCGAAAGCCTATGCGCCGCCGGAAAGATTTATCCGGCGCGGCATAGGATAGAAGCAGGACAGGCGAAGGGCCTGTGCGGCGGCGCGGGCCGGAAAATGGGAAATGAGGTGAAAGCATGAAACGTGGGCGGGAAATGCTGACGAAGCTGTCGCAGAAGCTGGAGCTGCCTCTGGATATTGCGGCGGGCGTGCCGCACATCGAGATAAACGGCTTCGGCGAATGCAGTCTCGACTGCCATACGGGAATTCTGGAATATGAGAAGCATGAGATCGTTGTAGCGGTCAATATCGGCGTCGTGACGATCCAGGGCTGCGGTCTGGAACTGCGGCTGATGCAGAAGGAGCGCCTGACGGTCACAGGCGAGATCCACGCGGTCTTTTTCAGCGGAGGGACGCGCTGATGTGGAGGCTCGTATTTTTCCTTGCCGGGTGGTGCCGCATCCGCATCACGGGCGCCAGCCCGCAGTGGATCCTCAGCGCGCTGGCGACGCGCCGCGTCGCGTTCCGGGAGTTTCGCAAGACGGATGATTTTACGGCGGAGCTTCGGATCTTGAAGCGCGACCTTCCGGCGGCATACGCGGCGGCGCAGCGCTCAATGTGCGATCTGGAGCTGATGCAGTGCGGCGGCTTTGCCGCCACATTTGCGTGGGTGAAGAAGCGGCCGCTGTTTCCGCTCCTGCTGGCGCTCGCCATTCTGATGGGAACGTCACTGCCGCGCTTCGTCTGGTTTTATGAGGTCACCGGAAATGAGCGCGTGCCGGCGCAAAAAATCCTCCGGGAGCTGGACGCGCTCGGCGTCGGCTTCGGGACCTACGGGAAGTCGATCCAGCCGCAGTGGGTCAAAAACCACATGCTCTTCCGCATCCCGGAGCTGCAATGGCTGACCGTGACGCAGAACGGTGCCTGCGCGACAGTCGTCGTCCGCGAACGGCCGGAGGCGGAGCCGGTGGACGACCGGAAAACTGCGCGGAATGTCGTCGCGGCGCGTGCGGGCCTTGTCACAAGGGTCAGTGTCCTTGCCGGAAGCAGCCTCTGCAAGCCCGGCGACGTTGTGCGGGAAGGACAGCTGCTCGTCTCCGCGTATGCCGACTTCGGCTATAAAACGCAGGTCAGCGGCGCGCTGGCGGAGATCTACGCGAAAACATGGCACAGGGCCTGCACGGTGCTGCCGGAGACGGCGGAGCGCAAGCAGTACACCGGGACGCAGAGCCGCTGCGTCAGTCTCGTGCTCGGGAGAAAAAGATGGACGCTTTTCGGGGACAGTGGATTTTTTACGGGAAACGGTGATAAAATGAAAATAACGCACACATTGACGCTTCCCGGTGGATTTTCTCTTCCTGCAGCTATTGAAATCACGACAAAAACCGATTATGATACAGTAGAAGCACAGGCGGATGCCGGCGCAGCGCAGGAAACGATGGAGCGTCTGGCGCGTGAGCGCGCACAGGCGGACATGATCGCTGGGACGATCTGCTCCGAACGCTATCTGCTCGAACGGCGCGGCGGTCAGCTGCGGCTGTACAGCACGCTGGAGTGCGAAGAAATGATCGCCCGCATGGTTCGGGCGGAGCTTTTTAAGGATGATGCGAATGCAAATGATTGAAAAGACTGTCAATGCCGAGCGGATCGAGCAGCTGATCGACGTGTTCGGCTCCTTTGATGAAAATATCAAGCGGATCGAATCGGAGTTCGGCGTCCGGATCACGAACCGCGGCACCGAGCTGAAGGTGCAGGGCGATATCGAGGCGGCGGATCAGGGTGCGCGGGCGCTGGAAGCGCTGCTGGCGCTGGCCGCGAAGGGCGAGGAGATCGACGAGCAGAAGGTGCGTTATATCCTGAGCCTTGTCCGCACGGGCAATGAGGACGAGGTCAGCAAAATGGCGAAGGACGTTGTCTGCGTCAGCGCGAAGGGCCGTCCGATCAAGGCAAAGACCATCGGCCAGCAGAAATATCTCAAGGCCATCGAGAAAAATACCGTGACCATCGGCGTCGGCCCCGCCGGTACGGGCAAGACCTATCTGGCCGTCGCGGAGGCGGTCGCGGCCTTCCGCGCGAAGGAGGTCAACCGCATCATTCTGACGCGGCCTGCTGTGGAGGCCGGTGAACGCCTCGGCTTCCTGCCGGGCGACCTTCAGAACAAGGTCGATCCGTATCTCCGGCCACTTTACGACGCGCTGTTCGATATGCTCGGCGCGGAGACCTATAACAAATACCTCGAACGCGGCAACATCGAGGTCGCGCCGCTTGCCTATATGCGCGGCCGGACCCTCGACGACAGCTTCATCATTCTCGACGAGGCGCAGAACACGACGCGCGAGCAAATGAAGATGTTCCTGACGCGCCTCGGCTTCGGCTCGAAGATCGTCATTACCGGCGACGTGACGCAGATCGATCTTCCAGCGGATAAGGTCAGCGGCCTCAAGGAGGCCGTGCGTGTGCTGGAGGGCATCGAGGATATCGCCATCTGCCGTCTGACGGCAAGCGACGTGGTGCGCCATGCGCTGGTGCAGAAGATCGTCGCCGCCTATGATAAATTCGAACAGGACCGCGCGCCGTCTGTGCCGCGGAACCATACAGAGAGAGGGAAAAATCATGGAACATCGGATCGCCGTCACGTTTGAAAAGCATGCGCTGTCCAATTTTGCCGTCAAGCGTCACATCCAGAAGTGTATTCTCGCCGCGCTCAAGGCGCAGGGCGTGAACGTCCCATGCGAGATCAACGTTTTTGTCTGCGGCGACGAGACCATCCGCGCCATCAACCAGTCCAGCCGGAAGATCGACAAGGCGACGGACGTGCTGTCGTTCCCAATGTTTGATCTGACGCCGGGCGTGCTGCCGGAAAGCTGGGAGAAATATGAAGACCCCGGAACGGGCCTGGTGCCGCTGGGCGATATGGCCATTTCGCTGGAACGCGCGGAGCAGCAGGCAAAGGAATTCGGCCACTCCACAAAGCGCGAGGTCGGCTACCTCACCATCCACTCCGTTCTGCATCTGCTCGGCTACGACCATATGGACGAGGGCGAGATGAAGCAGCAGATGCGCGAGAGGGAGGAAGCAATTCTCGCGGAGATCGAGCTTACAAGATAAAGAGGATGCACTTATGAAAAATAAATCCGCCATGATCACCATTGCAGGCCGTCCGAACGTCGGCAAATCCACGCTGACCAACGCCATCGTCGGCGAGAAGATCACCATTGTCTCCCATAAGCCGCAGACGACCCGCAACCGCATCTGCGCCATCGTCAACCGCAAGGACTGCCAGCTCGTTTTCGTCGATACGCCGGGCTTCCACAAGCCCCGGACGAAGCTCGGAGACTATATGGTGAACGTCGTCAAAAGCTCCATCGCGGACGTGGACGCCGTGATTTTGATGGTCGAGCCGATCGCAAACGTCGGCATTCAGGAAAAGGAGCTGATCGCTCAGATCAAGGCGGCGGACGTGCCGTGCATTCTGGTCATCAACAAGATCGACACGGTCGAGAAGGAGTCCCTTTTGTCTGTGATCGCGGCGTATCAGGATGAGATGGACTTTGAGGCGGTCATTCCCGTCAGTGCCAAGTGGCATGACGGCGTGGCGGAGCTTCTGACGGAGTGCGAAAAATTCGCCGTCGAGGGGCCGCTCTTCTTCCCGGAGGACATGGTCACAGACCAGCCGGAGAAGCAGGTCATGGCGGAGATCATCCGCGAAAAGCTCCTGTGGAATCTGGAACGCGAGATCCCGCACGGAACAGCCGTCGAGATCACGAAATTCTCGGAGCGCGACGACGGGATCATCGATCTGGAAGCGACGATCTACTGCGAAAAGCCGAGCCACAAGGGCATCATCATCGGCAAGAACGGCCAGATGCTCAAGAAGATCAGCACGATGGCCCGCGAGGACTGCGAAAAATTCATGGGAACGAAGGTCTATCTCCAGACGTGGGTCAAGGTCAAGGAGAACTGGCGCGACAGCCAGTATCTGATCGGCAATTTCGGCTACACGAACGACAATTGAACGACATTCTCCGCGAATTGAATTCGTCATTTGTCGTTTTGGCTCTTGCATTGTCGCGGAGGATTGGGTATAATAGCATCAGAACGAAGGTTAGGAGGCCAAAAACATGGCTGCTAAAATTGAAAAGTCCACCATCATCGGCGACGTCCTCGACATCGCTCCGCAGACCGCTCCGCTGTTCATGGCGATCGGTATGCACTGCCTCGGCTGCCCGGCATCCCGCGGCGAGACCGTAGAAGAGGCCTGCATGGTCCACGGCGTTGATCCGGATGCATTCCTCGAGCAGGTCAACCGTTTCCTCGAGGCCAGTGAGGAAGCCGGACTGTAATCCAGAAAACAAACCAGAAGGGAAGGCTCCGGCCTTCCTTTTTTGGAGTCAGGGGTAAGGATGAAAATTCCAATTTCAAAGCGCCTGCTCTGCTGCGCAGGCTTTGTGGAGCCGGGCGCGCGCGTCGCGGACATCGGCACCGACCATGGATATCTGGGCATTTATCTGCTGAAAAACGGGATCGCACGGCAGGTGACCGCGTGCGATCTGCGCCCGCTTCCGCTCCGGAACGCGCAGGAAAATGCGGAGCGCTTCGGCGTCGGCGCGCAGATGGAATTTCTGCTGTCAGACGGGCTGGAACGGGTCACGCCGGACAGAATCGATACCGTCGTCTGCGCGGGCATGGGCGGTGATCTGATCGTGCGCATTCTCGAAGCGTGCGCATGGATCCGGGACCCGGGCTACCGGCTCGTTTTGCAGCCGCAGAGCGCCGGACAGGCCCTGCGGCTCTGGCTGGCGGAAAACGGCTATGAGATCCAGCGGGAGACGCTGGTGCAGGACGGGAGCTTTCTGTATACCGTTTTAACGGCGTGGTGGGACGGCGAAAAGCGCACACTTTCGCCGGGAGAACAGTTTGTTTCGCCGCAGCTGCGGGCGGAGAACAGCCCGCTGCTGGACGCTTACATACAGCGCGTGGAAAACGCTCTCCGCGCGACGGTCGAGGGCCTTCGCGGCGCGGAGTATCCGCGGCCGGAGCGCCTTGCCTATCACGAAGCGGCGCTGCGCGAGATCGAAGAAATGAGGGAGCATGATGCCGAAGGTCAGTGAAATCCGCACGGCGCTGTTTGAGGCTGCGCCGGAGTATATGAAAATGGAGTGGGACAACGTGGGGCTGATGTGCGGCCATGCCGCGCAGGAGGTCACGCGCGTGCTGGTAGCGCTGGATGCGTCCTACCGCGTCCTCAACGAGGCGCAGGCGGCACACTGTGAGCTGGTCGTCTGCCACCATCCGCTGATCTTCGGCGGAACCAAGACCGTCACGGACGAGACGCCGGTGGGGCGGAGCCTGCTGTTTGCCATCGAGAACGGCATTTCGGTGCTGAGCTTCCATACGAATCTGGACTGCGCGCCGGAGGGTGTCAATGACGTTCTGGCGCGAAGCCTCGGCCTTTCGGAGGTCACGGTGATGGAGCCTGCCGGAACGGACGAGCAGGGCAGGGCATACGGCCTGATCCGTACGGGGACAGTCCCGGAGACGGACGTTCGCAGCTTTGCGGCGCAGGTCAAACAGGCGCTCGGCTGCGAGGGACTGCGCTATGCGGACGGCGGACGGCCTGTCCACCGCGTCGCGGTCGGCGGCGGCAGCTGCGGCGGTGCGATCGGCGATGTACTGGCGCATGGGTGCGATACGCTTGTGACGGCCGACCTCAAGTACCATGAATTTGCTGACGCGCCCTATCTCGGGATCAACCTGATCGACGCGGGCCATTTCCAGACGGAAAACCCGGTCTGCGCGCGGCTGGAGGCGCTTCTGTGCGGCGCATTCCCGGAGCTGACCGTGCTTCGGTCGCAAAATCACCGCGACGAGACGCATTTTCTGTAAAAACAGTTGATTTTCACCGGATACCTGTGATAAACTGGTGAGAGAAATTTTTTGAAGGGAAGATACTTCATGTCAGGACATTCCAAGTGGCATAACATTCAGAAAACCAAGGGCGCACAGGACGCCAAGCGTGCAGCCGCCTTCACGAAGATTTCCAAGGAAATGATCGTCGCGGTCAAAGAGGGCGGCGGCGTCGCCGATCCCGCGTACAATTCCCGCCTTGCTACGGTCATCACCAAGGCCAAGGCTGCGAACATGCCGAACGACAACATCAAGCGCGTGCTGGAAAAGGCCGCTGCTGCCGGCTCCGGCGACGATTACGAATCCATCACCTATGAAGGCCACGGCCCTGCTGGCATCGCGGTCATCGTCGAGACCATGACAGACAACCGCAACCGCACAGCCGGCAACGTCCGCCATCACTTCGACAAGTTCGGCGGCAGCCTCGGCACCACTGGCTGCGTGAGCTGGTCCTTCGACAAGAAGGGCGTGATCGTCATCGACAACGAGGAAGAGGAGCTGGACGAGGACACCGTCATGATGGACGCGCTCGACGCGGGCGCTGCCGACTTCCAGCCGGAAGAGGGCTGCTTCACCATCTATACCGATCCCGCAGACTTCAACGCCGTCGCCAAGGCGCTCGAGGAGAAGGGCTACAAGTTCGAGTCCGCGCAGATCGAAATGGTTCCGCAGACCTACCAGAAGCTCGAAAAGCCCGAGGATATCGCCAACATGGAAAAAATGCTCGATATCTTTGAGGACGACGACGACGTCCAGAACGTCTGGCACAACTGGGATAACGAGGAATAAGCACATAAATAGGTCGCCCGCAGGAAAGATCCTGCGGGCGTTTTTCGTTATGTATTGGAGAGCGTCTGACTGCCATCACACCACGCTGGCGCCGAAGGGCATCAGCGCGAGCTTGGCCAGCTTGAAGCACTGCTTTCCGAACGGAATTCCGACGATGGTGATGCACCAAAGGCATCCGAGGACGACATAGCCGATCGCAAGCTCCAGTCCGGAGAGCAGCAGCCAGATGATATTGACGAGTACGGAAAATGTGCCGCAGCCATAGACGATCTCCTTTCCGAACGGGAAGAAGGCGAGACCTGCGAATTTGAAGCACTGCAGGCCGACGGGAATGAATTTGAAGCACTGCAGGCCGATGGGAATGCCGACGATGGTGATGCACCACAGACACCCGGCCAGCGTCCACCCAACCCCGCCGATCAGTCCGCCAAAGAGGAACCAAAGCAGATTACCCAGAAACGTCATAGAAAAACCTCATTTCCGGCGCGAGACTCCGGGCGGAAGCGTCCGTGCCGTCAGGATGCGCCTTTTGCTGCATTATACCGTTTGTTTCCTTCCGCGTCAATGCAGGTGCCGAAAAATGTCATTTCCCGTATGCGGGAGGGTGTTCACGCAGCCGTTTGGAAGGCGCTGCGGCGCATCTCCGTGTTCTTTCCATTTCCTCTTTACAGAATTGCTTTTTTCGGGTATAATAGGCGCGATCAACGTGGAAGTGTGGTTTTGATTATGAGTATGATTGAATTTGACGAGTATAAGGTGAAGCTCAATACCATCCGGCCGAAGCTGGACGATCTGGCGCTTTCCCTGAATATTGAGAGCGCGAAGGAGGATCTTGACCGGCTCCATGCGCAGATCGAATCGGACGGCTTCTGGGACAATCAGGAGCTTTCACAGAAGGTCATGAAGCAGACGCGCCAGCTGGAGGACAAGGTCGAGCGCTATGGAAAGATGTGTACCACATGGGACGATCTCATGACCATCTGCGAAATGGCACTGGAGGAAAACGACGAGTCGATGCTGGAGGAGCTGAAGGACGGCTACCACAAGCTCGAGGAGCAGATGGAGACGGCGCGTCTGGAAACGCTTCTTTCCGGCGAGTATGACAGCCTGAACGCCATTGTTTCCTTCCAGGCGGGCGCTGGCGGCACCGAGGCCCAGGACTGGGCGCAGATGCTCTACCGGATGTATACGCATTGGGCCGAGTCTCACGGCTTCACCTATAAAATTCTGGACTATCTCGACGGCGACGAGGCCGGTATCAAGTCCGCCAGCATCATGGTCGAGGGCGTCAACGCCTACGGCCTGCTGAAGAGCGAAAACGGCGTCCACCGTCTTGTGCGTGTTTCGCCGTTCGATGCGAATGCCCGCCGTCAGACCTCCTTTGCGGCAGTCGAGGTCATTCCGGAGATCACCGACGACTCCAAGGACGTCGATATCCGTCCGGAGGATATCGAAATGCAGGTCTACCGCTCCTCCGGCGCGGGCGGTCAGCACATCAACAAGACCTCGTCCGCAGTCCGCCTCATCCACAAGCCGACCGGCATCGTGGTCTCCTGCCAGACCCAGCGCGACCAGTTCCAGAACCGCGAGACCTGTATGCGGATGCTGCGTTCAAAGCTCATTGAGATCAAGGAGCGTGAGCATCTGGACAAGATCTCCGACATCAAGGGCGCACAGCTCAAGATCGAGTGGGGCAGCCAGATCCGCAACTACGTTTTCATGCCGTATACCCTTGCGAAGGATACGCGGACGGGCTATGAAATGACAAACATCAACGCCGTCATGGACGGCGACCTCGATGGCTTTATCAACGCCTATCTGACCTGCGCGGCAACAAACAGCTGGCCTACAAAATCCTGATTTTGTAGAAAAATCGCAAAAAGCTACTTGCATCACAGAACGATCTGTGATATCATATATCCTGCTGTTCAGGCAAAGTGGATACGATTTCGGCTTGCCGTCTGCCGATGAAGAACGGCGTCATTTGTGATTTGGAGGAATTATGGAAGTTCTGCATACTATTCTGACGATCGTTCAGGTCATTCTGGCCGTCGGCCTCGTAGTCATCGTGACCGTTCAGTCCGGCAAGAGCGCGGGCCTGTCCGCAGCCATCGGCGGCGGCGACGGCTTTGCAGCCAAGGGCGGCAGCAAGGCTCTGGATGCCAAGCTTGCAAAGGCCACCAAGTGGGTCGGCGCTGTGTTCCTGATTCTGACGCTCGTCCTCAACCTGATCTGATTTTCATAGCTTATCCGGCTGTCTCAGACATTGTCTGAGACAGCTTTTTTATTTCTGCGCCGCGATAGTAATACTGTAGGATCGTCCGGTAGTCAAAGCCCTGTGCGGCCATATAGTTGGCTCCGTACTGGCTCATGCCGACGCGGTGGCCGTAGCCGCGGACGGAGAAGGTGACCGTATCGCCCGCGCAGAAAACCGTAAAGCACGTTGAGTTGAGGCCAAGAAGGCTCCGAAGCTCCGTACCGGAATAGGTTTTGCCGCCGATCTCCATGGTGGCGACGCCGCCGCCGTCCGTATAGGAGACGGCTCCGAACCAACCCTCCGGCGCGCCGTCCAGCTCTGCGCCGGAAAGCTTTTCCCGAAGCTGCGCGGCAGTACAGACGACCTCGGATTCATAGCGGAGCGCCGACTCCTCTCCGAAGCTCTCCACCGATTGGAGATACGGCACGTCCGTGCCCCAGACGGCGACCGCCGTTTCTGTTTTCCCGTTTGAACAGGAAAAGTAAGTCGCGTCAATGAGCGCCCCGTCGTAGAAGAGCGCCTCGTCCCGCGTCGCCTCGACGGCGGCGCGTGCTTTTTCTTCGTACACATCAAAATCCGCGCCGAATTTTTCCCGGAGCGCCGCCTCGCTCTGCCACGCCTGACAGCAGGCGCTGTCGGAGCAGACGTCGGCGTTTTCGTGCTTTGCGGAGAGACGGCGCTTTTCCGTAAAGGTACGCGCGGCGACGGCCTGCGCCTTCAGCGCCTCCGATTCAAATTCCGGCGGCATTTCCGACAGCACGACGCAGGTCAGATAATCGTCCATCGGGAGCAGCTGCACCGTGCCGCCGTCCAGCAGGCGAACCGTTTCCAAACCGGCGGTCTCCGGCTCCGAGACGGTTTCCTTCCAATGCGCTTCCGGCCCGGCATCCTCGATCCAGAGCACGGTATCCTCCGGCACAGCAGGAACCGGCTCGTCCGGCCGCAGCTGCGACGGGATCAGCAGGATCGCCAGCGCGGAAAATACGGCGCTGACCAATATTTGTTTCATAGCATGTCCTCCCTGTAAGCTGGCGCTTCGTTTTTTCCAGCATATGAGGGAGGGCATTTTTCTATGCCGCGCAAGGCGGAAGGAAAACGCAGCATATCTTCGCCGGCCTGTCCATAGACTGTAGCATCTGAGACAGGCGGGGGGATACGGATGGACATGAAGCCGGTGCTGGCCATTTTGCCTCCGAAGCTTCGGGAGAGCACCGAAGGGCTGCGGACGGGAGCTTTGGAAGAACTGCGCCTGCGCGCGGGACGGCCGCCGACCGCCGTTCTGGACGGAAAGGAGCGCATACTTCCGGGCTGCGCGGAGGCGGTGACAAGCCGGATGCTCGAGGAGATCGTCTCGGCGGCGACCAACCGCTCCTGCTACAGTGCGGAAGCCAGCCTGCGGGAGGGCTACGTCACGCTTCCCGGCGGTCACCGCGTCGGCCTCTGCGGAACGGCGGCGCTCCGCGAGAGCCGCATCCAGTCGCTGCGGGAGCTTTCGTCGGTCTCCATCCGCATCGCAAGACAGGTCTCCTGTGCGCCGCCGGAGCTTCTGCGGCGGCTGGATGCCTCAACACTGATCTTAGGCCCGCCCGGCTCTGGAAAGACGACGCTGCTGCGCGAATGCGTCCGCAGCCTTTCGGACGGCGGGAGCCGCGTGGGGCTGGTCGATGAGCGCGGCGAGCTTGCGGCCTGCCGCCTCGGGGTGCCTCAGTTGGATGTGGGCGCACAGACCGACGTGCTGACCGGCTGCGGAAAAAGCGAGGGCATCTACCTGCTCCTGCGCGCGATGAATCCGCAGTGGATCGCGGTCGATGAGATCACCGCACCGGAGGATATCCGCGCCATGGAGGAGGCCAGCTACTGTGGCGTGCGTTTTCTTGCGACGGCGCACGCATTTTCTCCGGACGAGCTGCGGCGCAGGCCGCTATATCGCAGGCTCCGCGAACTGGAGCTGTTTCAGCGGCTCCTGATCCTCTCGCCGGACAAACACGTTACGATGGAAAGGATGGCTTGAATGCTGAAGATGCTCGGCGCGGCCTGCGTCATATTCAGCGCCTCTGCCGTAGGCTTCGGATTTTCGGGAAACGTCCGGCGGCAGTGCGCACAGCTCACGGCGCTGATCGAAGCGCTGACCTATCTGAAAAGCGAGATGCTTTATCGCCGGACGCCGCTGCCGCAGGCGATGGGGATGCTTGCGGAGCATTCGGCGGACGCGGCGGTCGGAGGACTTTTCGCCAAGGCGGCGGAAAAGCTTGAGGAAAGCTGCACACTGAGCGTACACGCGGCCTTCCGCGCGGCACTCGGCATGGCGGACGGGCTCGTCCTTTCCGCGCAGACGCGGCAGGCGCTGCTTTCGCTCAGCCTCTCGCTCGGGCAGCTGGATCTGGACGGGCAGGAGCGCGCGCTGGAGCTGGCCTCGGAGCGACTTTCCGCGCAGCTCCGGCTGCTGGAGCAGGGAAGAAGCGCACGGTGCCGGAGCTATGCGACCATTGGGATCTGCGCGGGAATGGCCCTGGCGGTGATCTTACTGTAAACGATGGAAATTGATCTGATCTTCAAAATTGCGGCGGTGGGAATCATCGTTTCCATCCTCAATCAGGTGCTCGTCCGCTCCGGACGGGAGGAGCAGGCGACCATGACCTCGCTTGCCGGGCTGGTCGTTGTGCTGATGATCGTTGTGCAGCGCATCTCCGACCTGTTTGAGCTTGTGAAGTCGCTCTTTCATTTTTAGAAATGGAGCTGTTTGGAAAGACGGCGGCGCTTTGCATCGTCTGCGCGGTGCTGGCGCTCCTGATCCGGAAAAGAAGCCCGGAATTCGCGTTCTGCGCCGTGACGGCCTGCTGCGCCGTATGCCTGCTGGCGGCGGCGGAGCTGATCGCGCCGGTTCTATCGTTCCTCGGGACGCTGCAAAAGCTGGCTGGGCTGGACGACGCCGTTATGGCGCCGCTTCTCAAGACCGTCGGGATCGGCCTTCTGACGCAGGCGGCCTGCGCCTTCTGTCAGGACGCCGGGCAAAGCTCACTGGCAAAAACAGTGGAGCTTTGCGGGACGTTTCTGGCCGTCTATGTGTCGCTGCCGCTGGCGGAAGCGGTGCTGGAGCTGCTGCGGAAGCTGATCGGAGGGTGAATTGAGAAAGATCGTTCTGATATTGACCCTTCTTGCGCTGCTGACGCTGCGGGTATCCGCGCAGGAGCTGCTGGAGCAGGAGGCGGAGATCCTTGGGACGCAGACGCTGGAGGACGGGCTTGACGGCGAAGCGCGGTCGATGCTCGACGGCGTATCGCCATCCGGCACGGCAGACTTCGGAAAGGAGCTGACGAGGATGCTCGGCAGGGCGGTCTCCGGACTGGAAACGCCGCTCCACGCGGCGCTTCGGACGGGCTGTATGCTGCTGGCGGTCGTGCTGCTCTGCGCGGTCTGCGGGAATTTTGAACCGGAGCTGCCGGTGCGGAGCGTGACCCTTGGCGGCGCGCTCGGGATCACGGCGGTCTGCACGGCGAGCCTTCGGAGCATGATCGGCCTCGCGGCGGATACGCTCGAACGGGTGGGGACGTTTACGACGATGCTCCTGCCGGTGATGTCCGCTGCGCTGACGGCCTCCGGCGGAATGTCGAGCGGCTCCGCGCTCTATGTCGGCTCGACGCTGTTCATGGACGTGCTGGTGCGCCTGATCCGAAGCGTGCTGATCCCGATGACGTATGCCTTTGTCGCAGTGAGTACGGCGGAATGTGCGGCGGGCGACGGCAGGCTGTCCCAGCTGCGCGAGTGCATCAGCTGGTTCATCTGCCTTGCGCTGAAGGGCGTCGTCGCCCTGTTTACGGCGTATCTCGCCATTACCGGCCTTGCCAGCGGCAGTGTGGACGCGGCTGCGGTCAAGGCAGCCGGGAGCGCGCTCGGAGCCGCCGTTCCGGTCGTGGGCGGGATGCTGTCTGACGCGGCGGGATCCATCCTTGCCGGGGCGAATTTTCTGAAAACCACTGCGGGCATATTTGGAATGCTGGCTCTCGTGGCGATCGGCTTGATGCCCTTTTTGCAGATCGGCGTCCACTATCTCGTGCTGAAGCTGACGGCGGCGGTCGGCGGAACGGTCGCCTCCGGCGCGCACGCAAAGCTTTTGGAGAATCTCTCCTCCGCGATGGGATATATGCTGGCCATGACTGGAAGCAGCATCCTGATGGCGATGATCAGCTGCTGCTGCTTTATGAAGGCGGTGAACGTATGACACAGGCGCTGCGAAGCTATCTTCTGGCCATTGTGGCCGTTTCGCTGCTGACGGCGATCCTGCTGGGGCTGCTCC
>FR887191.1:30294-35675 GCA_000436735.1 Firmicutes bacterium CAG:170 | reverse complement strand
GGCCGTTGTCGTACTGCGGCCTGTGGCGGCGCTGGATGGGGAATCGCTTGCGCGGGCCATCGCGCGGCTCGAAATGGAGTCCGAGCAGCTCCGCACGGGCGTGGAGGTTAAAAACCGAGAGCTTGTCGCGGCCATCATAAAGCAGAACGCGGAGACATATATATTGGACAAAGCCGCTTCGATGAACATGGAGCTTCGGGCGGAGGTGACGGTCGAGAGCGGCTCCGGCTATCCGTATCCCACCGCCGTCACCCTCACCGGAAGCCCGACCTTGGAGCAGCGGCAGGCGCTGAGCGCCTGCATTGCAGAAAACCTCGCCATACCGGCAGAAAGGCAGACATGGAAGCAGACAGACATTCCCCCGGGATCCTGAAAAAGCTCCAGCCGGCGCTTGGACGCATCGGAAAATACAAATACGCGCTGATCGTGCTGCTGGCGGGCGTTTTTCTGATGCTCCTGCCCTCCCGGCAGGAGCGGACGACGGCGGCGGAGCCGTCCGCCGGGGCGCCGGCGTCGGAGATCTCGGAAATGCAGGATGCGCTTGCGAAGCTTCTGTCCAAGATCGACGGCGCGGGCCGGGTAGAGGTGCTTTTGAGTCTGGAATACGGCGCGGAGAGTTACTACCAGTCCGACGAAAAAACAAGCTCGTCCGGCGACACGGAGAGCCGCGAGCAGACGATCGTCCTGTATCAGCCGGACAGCACGCAGCGCCTGCCGGCCGTCCGGAAAACGCGGTATCCCGTCTACCGGGGCGCCGTCGTCGTCTGCGAGGGCGCCGGAAGTCCAAGCGTGGAGCTTGCCATCGTGCAGGCCGTCTCCCGGCTGACGGGGCTTGGCAGCGATAAGATCAGCGTCATCAAAATGAAACGATCATAGGAGGCTATCAGATGAAAATTTGGAAACGGAACGCCATCATTGCGACGGTACTGCTGTTTGTCTGCGCGGGGATCTATCTCAACTGGTCCTATAACAACAAGCAGCCCGCCGCCGCGGAGCTGACAGACACGCTGGACGCGGAGCAGGTCATGGGCGAAGGGCTTGTGATCTCCGACCCGTCGGACGCGGCGGTGGAGGAGGCCTCCGCGCAGGCAGGAGCGCAGATGGAGGACTATTTCGCGCAGGTGCGCCTGAGCCGTCAGGAGTCGCGCGACAGCGCCGTGGAGCTGCTGGAGCAGACCATCGCCTACGACGAGGGCACCGAGGTCGGCACCGCTGCGACGCAGACGCTCAATGAGCTGGTCTCAACCGCGCTCAGCGAAGCGCAGATCGAGAGCCTCGTCATTGCCAAGGGCTACGCGGACTGCGTGACCTACATCCATGACGACACGGTCTGCGTGGCGGTCGCGGCTCCGGCAGAGGGGCTTGACCAGACGGACGTGGCGCTCATCTCCGATGTTGTGACGGCGCAGACGGACTATCCGCTCTCGCAGGTGCGCATCATCGAGGTCAAGGGCTGAAAAGACAGCGGCGGCGGAAATATCCGCCGCCGCTGCTTGCATATGCGGCGGTTCTGTAGTATAATCTGCAAATCAGGGCGGGTGTGGAACGATTTCTGCGAATTACAGTTGAAATTCCTGCCTTTTGTGGTACAATATACGATATCGAATCATGTCTGCGGCTTATCCATCGGATACGGAGGAATCATTATGGCAGAAAATAAGGAATATTACACGCAGAAAGTGGAAAACGGCTCGATCCAGATCTCCGAGGATGTGGTGGCTTCTGTGGCGGCGATGGCCGTGATGGAGCAGGAGGGCGTCTGCGGCCTCAGCACCGGTATCGGCTCCGACATTGCGGAGATGCTCGGCATGAAGAGCGCCGCCAAGGGCGTGCGCATCGTGAGCGACAAGGAAGGCCGCCTGTTTGTGGAATGCAACGTCGTGGCCAATTTCGGCTATTCCGTTTTTGAGCTGGCGAAGAACGTGCAGGACGCTGTGCGCTCCAGTCTGGAATCCGTTACGGGCCTGAACGTCGCAAAGGTCAACGTGAACGTCTGCGGCATTGCGCTTCCGCGCGAATCCAGAAAGTAAGCGTTTTTCAGAAAGAGAATGAGGAGAAAGCTATGACCAGAACAAACGCCAGAGAGATCGTGGCGCAGCTCGTCTACGAGATGGGCTTCCGCGACGACGATGCCGCGGCCGTCGTGCGGGAGCATCTTGACCCGGACTACTATGCGACGCTGAAGGACGAGTCCGACGCCTATCAGGACCGGCCGACGGGCAAGCAGGCGGAGTATATCCAATCCACGCTCTGCGGCATCCGGGAGCGTCAGGAGGAGCTGGACGGCTACATTTCAAAGTACGCCATCGGCTGGAATCTCAGCCGTATTTCCAGAACGGCCCGCGCCATCATGCAGCTTGCCATGTACGAGTGCCTGTATGTGCATGACGTTCCGGTCAGCGCCGCCATCAACGAGGCGGTCGAGCTGACGAGAAAATATGAGGATGAGGACGTTGTGGCGTTTGTCAACGGCATTCTCGGCGCTTTTGCGCGCGAGGTGGCAGCACAATGAGGACGCTGGGCTTTGATACCAGCAATTACACCACGTCTGTGGCGGCATTCAACGGCGTGAGCGGCGAAAACTGCTCACGCCTTTTGGACGTGCGGCCCGGTGAGCTTGGCCTGCGGCAGTCCGACGCGCTGTTTGCGCACGTCAAGCGCCTGCCGGAAATGACGGACGAACTGTTTGCCGCGCTTCCGAGGGATACGATCCGCGCCGTCGGCGCCAGCACGCGCCCGCGCGCGGTCGATGGCTCCTATATGCCGTGCTTCCTCGCGGGAAGCTCGCAGGCGCAGACGCTGGCGCGTATCCTGGACGTTCCATTTTATGCGTTTTCGCACCAGCAGGGGCATATCGCGGCGGCGCTGTGGTCGGCGGGACGGATGGAGCTGATGCATACGCCGCATCTGGCGTGGCACCTCTCCGGCGGCACGACGGAGCTGCTGCTCGTCGAGCCGGACGGAAAAAACGTCCGCGCGGAAAAGATCGGCGGCACGAGCGATATTTCCGCCGGCCAGCTGATCGACCGGACAGGAAAGCTTCTGGAGCTTCCGTTTCCGGCGGGTAAGGGCATCGACGCACTCAGCCGCGGCAGCGACAAAAAGGAGCATTTCCGCGTGAAGTGCAGAGGCCTTTCATTTTCGCTTTCCGGCGTGGAGAACAAGGTCATGCAGTACCGCGCCTCTGGCGCGTCGGCGGAGGAGACCGCGCGCTATGCGTTGCTGTCGGTGATCTCCGCCGTCACGGCGGCGACCAGAGAGGCGCTCCGGCAGTATCCGGGCCTTGCGGTCGTGTTTTCCGGCGGCGTTTCGGGGAATTCACTTCTGCGGGAGCGCTGCCGCGAGTTTGACGCAGCGTTTGCCGAGCCGCGCTTTTCCTCGGACAACGCCTTCGGCATCGCGCTTCTCACATGGATGCAGGAGGAGCCGTAATGGAACAGACGATCTTTGCGGTCTCCGAGGTCAACGAATACATCAAGAATATGCTCGATACGGACGAACGGCTGAACGCGCTGTTCATCCGGGGCGAGCTGAGCAATTACAAGGTCTATCCGTCCGGACATCACTATTTTACGCTCAAGGACGAGACGGGCGCGCTGCGGTGCGTCATGTTCCGCTCCAGCGCTGTCCGGCTGCGCTTCCGGCCGGAAAACGGCATGAAGGTCATTGCCTTCGGCCGGATCACGGTCTTTCCGCGCGACGGCGCGTATCAGCTTTATTGCGCGGACCTCACGCCGGACGGCGTGGGAGATCTGCACGTGGCCTTTGAGCAGCTCAAGGCGAAGCTGCTGGAGGAAGGGCTTTTCGCCCGCGAACACAAAAAGCCGCTCCCGCCGTTTCCACATCGCATCGCCATCATTACCTCGGGTACGGGAGCTGCCATCATGGACATGCTCCGCATTCTCGGAAAGCGGTATCCGCTCAGCAAGGTGCTGATTCTGCCGGTGCGTGTGCAGGGCGCGGAAGCGCCTGCGGAGATCGCCGGGGCCATCCGGTACGCCAACCGCTGGAAGATCGCGGATGTGATCATCACCGGGCGCGGCGGCGGCTCCATCGAGGATCTTTGGGCCTTCAATGACGAGCGCGTGGCGCGCGCGATCTACGCCTCGGAAATTCCGGTCGTTTCGGCGGTCGGACATGAGCCGGACGTGACGATCTCGGATTTCGTCGCGGATGTGCGCGCAGCGACGCCCTCCAACGGCGCGGAGCTTGTCGCGCCGGATAAGGAGGAGCTGCGCAAGCGCCTTGCGCAGACGCAGGCGCGGATGGCGGCGGCAGTGGAACGGCAGCTGAGCCTTTCGAGGCAGAGACTCGAAGCGCTGGCCGGAAAGCGGGTACTGCAAAGCCCGATGAATTATTTGCAGGACAAGCGCATGACGCTGGAATACAGCCGGGAACGGCTTTCCTCGGCGTCGCAGCGGCTGATGCAGGCCAAGCGGGAGCAGTTCGTCCGTCTGACGGCGAAGCTCGACGCCATGAGCCCGCTGAAGGTGCTTTCGCGCGGCTACAGCGTCGTCCGGACGGAGGACGGCAGTGTGCTCCGACGGGCGGCGGACGCCCGGCCGGGAGACAGAATTCAGATCGATCTGATGCAGGGAACGCTCCTTGCGGAAGTCAGTCAGGTTTTGGAGGCAGAGGATGCGTGAAAAATCGGTGAGCTTTGAGAAATCCATCGAACGGCTGGACGCGATCGTGCGCAGTCTGGAGCAGGGGAATGTTCCGCTGGAGCAGGCGCTCAAGCTGTTTCAGGAGGGCACCGGCCTCGTCAAGACCTGCGACGAAATGCTGAGCGAGGCGGAGCTTCAGGTCGTGAAGCTGATGAAGGGCGCCGACGGCGCACCGGTAGAAACGGAGTATACGAGAGATGAGTGAGTACAAGGAAACGATGGAAGTCTACCGCAGCGCGGTCGAGGAATATCTCGAAAACTGCTTTGCGGATCAATCCTGCCCGCAGCGGGAGCTGTTTCAGGCCATGCGCTACAGCCTGCTGGCCGGAGGCAAGCGCATCCGCCCGGTGCTGACGCTGGAATTCTGCCGACTGTGCGGCGGAGACTGGCGCAGGGCGCTGCCGTTCGCGGCTGCAATTGAAATGGTACACACCTACAGCCTGATCCACGACGATCTTCCGTGCATGGACAATGACGATTACCGGCGCGGACGGCTGACAAATCACAAGGTTTTCGGCGAAGCGAACGCTGTTCTGGCCGGGGACGCGCTGCTGACGGCGGCGTTTGAGACGGCCTCCGGCGCAGACGCGGAGCCTGCGGTCGTAGTGAAGATCATCCGCATTTTGTCGGAGGCCGCCGGTGAAAACGGCATGGTCGGCGGGCAGGTACTCGATCTGGCCGGGGAAAAGCTCCGCCTTGGCGCGGACGATATCC
>FR887191.1:26386-30170 GCA_000436735.1 Firmicutes bacterium CAG:170 | reverse complement strand
GGCGCGGGCCTATGCGGCCGCGCTGGGTCTTGCGTTCCAGCTGCGCGACGACATGCTCGATGTCCTTGGCAACGCGGAGAAGATGGGCAAGGCGACCGGCATGGACGCGAATAAGAATACATTTGTTGCGCTCTATGGTGTTGGGGAATGCTCGAAGATGATCGAGCGGTATACCAGCGAGGCCGTCGCCGCGCTGGCGCTGTTCTCGGATACGCAGTTTCTTTCCGAGCTTGCGCAGCGGCTTGCCCTGCGCGAATATTGACCGCATTGTTATCGCCCGGAGCGCGTCAACGGCTTCGGGCGATTCATTTACCGAAAATTCACAACTTTTTTGGATAAACGCTTGTATATGCAGCGAAAGCATGATATGATAAAAGCGGCAATGACGCAGTATCCTAGTCGGCTTTGCCGGTTCTGAGGAAGGGCCTAAAAATCCTTTAAAGGGCATATCTGTGAAACCCGTGGTGTCTGCTTCTTACGCCCAGTCTGGGGTGGATGCTGGGGGAAGGCGAAATTCGCCTGCGGATCCAGGGCGGCCTCCAATGGCATGGAGACGTCGAACCCTGTTTCTGCGGAGGCCGGATCTCGTGCAGGAGCGTACTCCCTTCGTGGTCAGCGACTGCTGTACGGTACCGGGATGAACCTGCAATGCGGTGCTACCCGGCTTTACGCCGTGAACGCTGTGTGCAGCGTAGCCTGCCTTGCGTGAACAGATCAGGGAAAAAGAGTTATGCGTCCAGACTCATGGCCTTGAGCGCGGAACGTTTTCTTTGGAAAGACTGTTTGCAAAAGAGGATAAGAACCGGAAAAAGCCGCTGTGGAAATCACCTAGGCTGTCCTTGTGGGGCAGAAATGGGATTGCGGTACGGACTAAGTGGCAATCGGGTATCGGTTTTGGAAACAGACCGGCTTGGATATGAAAGGGAAACCGCCTCTTCGGCGACGAGAGGTTCGTCCATGTGGAAAACAAACCCGACCTAAGCCGTAAGATTAACCATTTCTGCCGCCATTGTCTTTTTACGCTGCATACTGCATCGGACGGCTCCGTCCGTTTATTTTTATCTTTCGGAGGGTTTGTCTTGAGTCAGACAAAAAAGAAACAGGGCAAGAAAATGCCAAAGCCGGATTACAAATGGATCATTCTCATTTTTGCGCTGACGATGGTCATTTCCGGCACGATGTCCTTTATTTCTTCCGAGCTTCTGGGACGCGCGAATCTCGCGGTCTCGTTTCTGATCCTGATCTCCATTGTCCTGATCGGCATTATTTTTGATGTGATCGGCGTCGCTGTGACCTCTGCGGAGGAAAAGCCGTTTCATTCTATGGCCTCGCGCAAGGTGCCCGAGGCGGCGGAGGCGCTCCGGCTTATCCGCAATGCAAACCGCGTTTCCTCCTTCTGCAACGACGTCATCGGCGATATCTGCGGCGTTATCTCCGGCGCGGCCTCCGCGACCATCGCGGTCAAGGTACTCTCCGGCAAGTCCGCCAACCCATTCGTAGAACTGCTGCTGTCGGCGCTGGTCGCAGCGCTGACGGTCGGCGGCAAGGCGTTCGGCAAGACCTTCGCCATTCATATGAGCACGCCGATCGTGCAGACAACGGCGCGCATTCTGACCTTTTTCCGGACACTGCCGGAAAAGCTCACGAAGAAAAAGAAAGCATCTTGAGGTTCCGATATGATTTTGGAGAGGATCCACAGCCGTGAGGATCTGCTTGCGCTCACCCGCGAGGAGGACGAGCAGCTGTGCCGGGAGATCCGGCAGTTCCTGATCGAACACGTTTCGCAGACCGGCGGACATCTTGCCTCCAACCTTGGCATCGTCGAAACGACGCTTGCAATCCAGAAGGCTTTTGACACCAGCCGCGACAGGTTGGTTTTTGATGTGGGACACCAGTCCTATGTGCATAAAATTCTGACCGGACGCATGGACCGGTTTTCCACGCTGCGGAGCTTCGGCGGCCTTTCCGGCTTCCCGAAGCCGAGCGAAAGCGTCCATGACGCCTTTATCGCCGGGCACGCCTCCAACGCCGTCTCCGTCGCGCTCGGTATGGCGCGCGCACGGACGCTTCGCGGGGAGGATCACCGCGTGATCGCGCTGCTGGGTGACGGCGCACTGACCGGCGGCCTTGCCTATGAGGGACTCAACAACGCCGGCGCCAGCCGGGAGCCGCTGATCGTCATTCTCAACGACAACGGCATGTCCATCACGCCGAACGTCGGCGCGATCTCCCGCTATCTTGCAAAAATGCGGCTCCGGCCCTCATACCTCGATTTCAAGCTCTGGTACCGCAAATTTACGTCCCACATTCCTGGCGGCATGCGGCTGTATTCCTTTACGCACAAGCTGAAAAACCGCATCCGCAGGCGTCTGATCGGAAAAACGCTCTTCGAGGACATGGGCTTTACCTATCTCGGCCCGGTGGACGGGCACGACGTGGAGACCGTCACGGAGCTGCTGCGCGCCTCCGCCGCGCTCAACGAGCCGGTGCTTCTGCATCTGAGCACCAAAAAGGGCAAGGGCTTTGCCCCTGCGGAGAAAACCCCTCAGGAATTCCACGGCGTTGGGAAGTTTGACCCCGTGACCGGCAAGCCGGTCTGTCAGAAGAAAAAGACCTTTGCGTCCGTTTTCGGCGAGACGCTGACGGAGATGGCGCGTGAGGACGCGTCGATCTGCGCCATCACTGCCGCGATGCAGCAGGGCGTCGGGCTTGAGGGCTTTGCGAAGGCATTCCCAAAGCGGTATTTTGACGTCGGCATTGCCGAGGGCCACGCCGTCTGCATGGCGAGCGGTCTTGCCGCGCAGGCCATGACACCGGTCGTGGCGATCTATTCCTCGTTTTTGCAGCGCGCCTATGATATGCTTCTGCACGACGTGGCGCTTATGCAGCTGCATGTGGTGTTTGCCGTCGATCACACCGGCCTTGTCGGCGCGGACGGTGAGACGCACCATGGCATCTATGACGTGGGCTTCCTGCGGCAGGTGCCGGGAATGCAGGTATTCTGCCCGGCGAGCTTCGCCGAGCTGCGGCGGATGCTCCGCACGGCGGTTCTGGAGTGCAGCGGCCCGGTGGCCGTCCGCTACCCGACCGGAGGCGAGGGCGCTTATACCGGCTGCACTATGGAGCCGGTATTCTGCGAGGGAACGGACTGCACGCTCGTGACCTACGGCACGCTCATCAATTCCGCGCTCGATGCTGGGAAACTGTGCAGTGAAAAAGGGATATCCCTTGAGATCGTCAAGCTTCCAAAGCTCGCGCCGCTCGATCTGACGGCGATCTCTGCCTCCGTCCGAAAGACGGGACGGCTCCTGATCGTGGAGGAAACGATCGAGGAAGGCAGCGCCGGGCAGGAGATCTTATCCCAGCTTGCGCTGGAGGGACTGCATCCGGTCTGCGAATGCATCAATCTCGGCGCGAACGTCCCGCCGCACGGTACGATCCCGGAGCTTTATCAGCTCCTTGGGCTGGACGGAAACAGTATTTATCATCGGATCACGGAGGTCATGCGTCGTGAAAAATAAGGAACGGCTCGACGTGCTCCTTGTGGCAAGAGGACTTGCCGAGACAAGAAGCAAGGCGCAGGCCATCATCATGAGCGGCGAGGTCTATGTAGACGGGCAGAAGGTGGACAAGGCCGGTGCGGATATCCCGCTGGAGGCGGAGATCGAGGTACGCGGCAGCACCTGCCCGTATGTCAGCCGCGGCGGACTCAAGCTTGAAAAGGCGCTGCGCGATTTCGGCGTGAAGCCGGAGGGCTATGTTTGCAGCGATTCCGGCGCGTCGA
>FR887191.1:3898-26294 GCA_000436735.1 Firmicutes bacterium CAG:170 | reverse complement strand
GCTGGCGTGGAAGATCCGCAGCGACCCGCGCGTGGTCGTGATGGAGCGCACCAACATCCGCTATGTGACGCCGGAGCAGCTCGGCGAGCCGCTGGATCTGTCTGTGGTGGACGTATCCTTCATCTCTCTGAAGATCGTCCTTCCGGCCATCCGGAAACTGCTCAAGCCGACCGGTCAGGTTCTCTGCCTCATCAAGCCGCAGTTTGAGGCGGGCAAGGAAAAGGTCGGAAAGAAGGGCGTCGTCCGCGACCCCGCCGTTCACGAGGAGGTCCTTGCGGACTTCGTCGCGCTGGCGGAGCAGCTCCCCATGACCATTCGGAATCTGACCTTTTCACCGGTCAAGGGCCCGGAGGGCAACATTGAATTTCTGGCGCACCTTTCCATGGAGCCGGGAGAAAATCACTATCCGCCGCTGCACGAGCTGGTCGAGCAGGCGCATGCGGCGCTGAAAGGATAAGGCATGAAAGTTGTTATGACGCCCAATCCCTACCGCGACAAGCAGTTCCGCGTCGCGGAGCAGGCACAGAGCATTCTGGAGGCCGAGGGCGTAACGGTCCGGATGTGTCTGCCGTTTGAGGTAGACAAGAGCTATCCGCTTCCGTCCGGCATCCATTTTTACGACCTGAAAAAGGAGATCCGCGACGCGCAGATGCTGATCTGCTTCGGCGGCGACGGAACGATCCTCCATGCGTCCAAGTTTGCGACGGCCAATCACATCCCCGTGCTCGGCGTCAACATCGGGACAATGGGCTTTATTGCGGAACTGGAATCCAGCGAGCTGGAGCTGCTGAAAAAAATCCCGTCCGGGGATTACACCCTTGAGCCGCGCAGTATGCTCGACGTCAAGGTCACGAACGGCACACAGCAGCTGTTCCATGAGACCGCGCTCAACGACGCGGTCATCACCAAGGGCGCCATCGCGCGGGTGATCCAGATCGGCATTTCATGCGACGGCGTGGACGCCACGGCCTTTTCCGGCGACGGCGTCATCGTCTGCACGGCGACCGGCTCCACGGCCTATTCCATGTCTGCCGGCGGCCCGATCATGGAGCCGTCCGCAAAAAACCTGCTCATCACGCCCATCTGCGCCCATGCGATGCTTGCCAAGAGCATCGTCGTCGGCCCGCAGCGCGTGATCGGCATTCGAACAGGAAAAATCGGAAGGCACAACGCCTTTTTGTCCGTTGACGGCGGGCGAGCCTTCCGTTTAAGCCCCGGCGATATCACGACCATAACCTCATCCTCGCAGATCACCCAGCTCGTTCGTTTGAAAGATACCAGCTTTTTCGAGATCCTGAATCACAAATTTATTGACAGACAGAGGTATTGAAATGAAATCGAAACGCCAGGAAAAGATTCTGCAATTGATCCATGACCATGACATCGAGACACAGGAGCAGCTCCTTTCCGAGCTGCGCGAGGCAGGCTTCCAGACCACGCAGGCGACCATTTCCCGGGACATCAAGCAGCTTCGGATCATCAAGGAGCTGGGCTCGACCGGCGCATACCGCTACAGCGTATCGGCAAAGCCGGTGGAGCATACCTTCTCCGCAAAGCTGAACATCATTTTCAAGCAGTGCTTGACCAGCGTGGAGCATGCGCAGAACATTCTGGTTATCAAAACCATGCCGGGACTTGCCTCTGCGGCCTGCTCCGCGCTCGATAAGATGAATATTCCGGAGATCGTCGGCACGCTGGCCGGCGACGACACGGCGTTTATCGCCATGCGCGACTCGGCCTCGGCGTCCACGCTGTGCGCTGAGCTTCGGGAACAGATCACACACTGAGCCGCGGGAGGCGGATGTTATGCTGAGCGTTCTGCACATTGAGAATATCGCGGTGATCGAGCAGGCCAATATTTCCTTTGACCGGGGCTTCAATGTGCTCACCGGCGAGACCGGCGCGGGCAAATCCATCGTGATCGATGCCATTTCCGCCATTCTCGGCGAACGCACCTACCGCGACGTGATCCGTACCGGCGCAGGCCGCGCCTTTGTCAGCGCGGTCTTTACCGGAACGCCGCGCCTTGCGTGGTTTGAAGAGAATCAGATCCCGTATGACCCGGACGAGCTGCTCGTGCAGCGCGAGGTCTATACGGACGGAAAAAACGTCTGCCGCGTCAACGGCCGTCCCGTTACGGTCTCTATCCTGAAAAGGCTCGGGGAACAGCTCATCCAGATCCATGGACAGCACGACTCGCAGCAGCTTTTCGACGAGGCAACGCATTTGCAATATCTCGACCTTTTCTCGCGCGATGGGAGTCTGCTTGGACAGTATAGCGAGAAATACGCCCGTGTGCAGGCGCTCCGGCAGGAGATCGACCGCCTTTCGATGGGCGAGAGCGAAAAGCTCCGGCTGGTCGAGGCGCTGAAATTTCAGATCGACGAGATCGAGCGCGCTGCGCTGCATCCCGGCGAGGACGAAGAGCTGGAGGCCCGCCGGAAGGTTTTGCAGAATGCGGAGAAGATCACCGGTGCGCTGCAAAGTGCCATGGCGGCGCTCTATGGCGACGAATCCAGCTCCGGCGCTGCGGAGCTTCTGGCCGGTGCGGAGCAGGCGCTTTCGCGCGTGGAGCGTGTGGACGAGTCCATCGGCGCGCTGCACGGAAAAATATCCGACCTCATGTATGCGGCACAGGACGCCGCCGAGGAGCTGCGCGATACGCTCGACGGTCTGAGCTACTCCGCCGAGGAGCTGGAGGAGATCGAGTCACGGCTCGATACGATCCACCGGCTGAAGCGCAAATACGGTTCCTCCTGCGAAGAAATTCTGCAATTTTTGGAGAATGCGAAAACGCAGCTCGACGAGATCGAATTTGCCTCCGACCGCATCGAGCGGCTGGAAAAGCAGCTGCACAAAGCGAAAAAGGAAGCGGAGGACGCTGCGCTTGCGCTGCGCGCCGCCAGAAAAGAGACGGCGGAGAAGCTGCAGATCAGGATCCAGACGGAGCTTGCCCAGCTCGATATGCCGAAGATCCGCTTCGTCTGTCAGTTTGAGGAGATCCCGCTTTCGCCGACGGGCATGGACGGCGTGCGCTTTTTGATGTCGGCAAACGTCGGCGAGGCGCTCAAGCCGTTGAGCAAGGTCGCCTCCGGCGGTGAGCTTGCGCGCATCATGCTGGCGATGAAGAATGTCCTTGCCGAGCAGGATGCAGTGCAGACGCTGATCTTCGACGAGGTGGATGCGGGCGTCAGCGGAAGAGCCGCGCAGAAGGTCGCGGAGAAGCTTTCCGACGTTGCGCGCGGCAAGCAGGTACTCTGTGTCACGCATCTGCCGCAGATCGCGGCGATGGCCGACACGCATTTTATCGTGGAAAAGCGCGTTGAAAACGACCGTACCTATACAAGCGTCCTCCAGCTGAGCCGTGAAGAACGACGAAAGGAGCTGGCCCGCATCACGGGCGGCGCGGAGGTCACCCCCGTCCTTTTGCAGGGTGCGGAGGAGCTGTTGGCGGCGGCTGACCGATACAAGGCGGAAAAATGCGCAAAATAAGCAGAAATGTATAGAGACAGGCGGCGCGCCTGTCTCTTTTTCTATTTCCGCGACGGTTGAAATGCGGAAAATCTGTTGCTATAATGCCAGTATCCATCAACAGGGAAGTGCGATTATGCTCACAATCCGACCGATCGAGGAGCGCGACATTCCGGCGTGCCTGACGATCTACAATTACTATATCGAAAACACGACGATCACCTTTGAGGAAGAGCCGCTGACACCGGAAGCCTTTTCCGCCCGCGTCAGCCGCATTCAGGAACACTATCCGTACTTGGTCGCGGAGGAGGACGGGGCGGTCGTCGGCTATGCGTATCTTGACGCCTACAACGAGCGCTCCGCCTATCGCTATACCGCTGATCTGTCGATCTATCTGGCGCACAGCTGCATGGGGCGCGGCGTTGGTTCACAGCTGCTGACGGCCATCGAGCACGAAGGCGAGAAAATGAGACTGCACAGCATTGTCGCCATCATCACGGAGGAAAATGCGCGGAGCATTGCCTTCCACGAGAGGCACGGCTACCGCGAGGTCGGGCGGCTCTACAAGTCCGGCTTCAAGCTTGGCCGCTGGCTTGACGTGGCTTTCTGCCAGAAAATACTTCCGGGATGCGGCGAAGCATGAAAAAATCAGGCGCTTCCGTCTTCTGGACGGGTGCGAGGCTCGGCATTCCCGTCATTCTGGGCTATATCCCCGTCGGGATCGCTTATGCACTCATCGCACGGCAGGCGGGCTTTTCCGTACTCGAAACGTGCATGATGTCGGTCTTTGTCTATGCCGGAGCCAGCGAAATGATGGCGGCGGGCATGTACGCGCAGGGCGCGGGCATCGCGGCCATCGTGCTTGCGACGTTTATCCTGAATCTGCGGCACTTTATCATGTCAGCCTGCGTGATGAACGGGATGCGCTCGGAAAAGCGCGCGTTCAAGGAGCTTGCGGCCTTCGGCGTGACGGATGAGGTTTTTGCCATCTATACGACGCAGAAAAAGCTGGAGCGGCCGGGGCTTGTCTTTCTCGGCATGGCGCTGATCTCCTATCTGTCATGGAATCTGGGGACGGTGATCGGCGCGGTCGCGTCCGATTTTCTGCCTGCGCTGCTGACGGCGGCGCTGGGCGTCGCCATGTACGCCATGTTCATTTCACTGCTTGCGCCAAGCGTACGTGGAAACGGGCGGCTGGGGCTTCTGGTGCTGCTGACGGCGGCGGTCAACACGCTGCTGTCGCGGTTCCTCGACTCCGGCTGGGCGCTGATCGCGTCCACGCTGGCTGGAGCCGCCGCGGGCGTTTTCTTCGTAGAGCTGCCGAAAGAGGAAGATGCCGATGCGGACTGATATCCTGCTTCTGATCGCCGGAATGACGCTCGTGACCTACATTCCCCGGATGCTGCCTGCCGTTTTGCTCGAAAAGCTGCATTTCGGGCCGAAGGTCGAGAAGTTTTTGCAGCTGATACCCTATACGGCCATGGCGGCGCTGGTGTTTCCGGGCGTCGTGACCCTCGACCCGGCGCGGCCCTATATCGGCCTTGCAGGCGGTGCGGCAGCGGGGCTGCTGGCATGGCGAAAACTGCCTGTCATTGTGTGCGTGCTGGCTGCGGTCGCAGTGGATCTTGCGCTCTACATATTGCTGCCGTAAATTTTTCGGCGCGGTGCAACCAGCCGTAAAAAACTGCGTCTTTATGGTCAGAAGGACACAATACCACTTCACGAAAGGGAGGACGCAGATATGAAACGATGTTTGGCTTGGATCCTTGTGCTGGCGAGCCTTTGCTCGCTTGCCGCATGTGCCGCAGGCACACAGAACGGGACGCAAGAGCCGGGGACGGCGGATTCCCCGGATACAAAGGGAATGCTGCTTGCAAAGCCGGAGCTTCCGCAGACGGTACAGCGGCCCAATTTCGAGGACTATGAGGCGAAGGACGGAACGCTCGACATGGAGGCGTACAACGCCGCCTACGAAGCGTGGCAGGACGACCGCACCGACCGCCTGGCGCTGGATGACGGCTGGAGCCATGGAATGCAGTCGTTTTTCCTGACCACGTCGCAGCAGTATCTTGCCGGGACAGACGGAGATAACCGCGTCTATTCGCCGCTGAGCCTCTATCTTGCGCTCGCCATGCTGGCGGAGTGTACAGACGGCGAGAGCCGCGCGCAGATCCTGTCGCTTCTCGGCTCGGAGAGTATCGAGATCCAGCGGAAAAAGGCCTCCGCGCTCTGGAGTTCGACATACTGCGATGACGGCCAGACCAAGTGCCTGCCCGGCTCGTCTGTCTGGCTGAACCGGGACATCGATTTCCGGCAGGAGACGATGGACGCGCTTGCGGAGCACTATCACGCTGCGTCGTATCGGGGCGAAATGGGGAGCGCGGCGCTGAATGAAGCCCTCCAAAACTGGCTGAACGAGCAGACCGGAGGACTTTTGGAGGACGCGGTGAAGAACATCACTCTGCGTCCGGAGACCGTCATTGCGCTGGTGTCCACGCTCTATTTCCGCGCCGCGTGGCAAAACGAGTTCTACGCGGGCGCAACCCGGAGCGACACTTTCCACGCGCCCAACGGCGATGTGACGTGCGATTTTATGCACGGCGGCGATGCCGCGGGCTATTACTGGGGCGAGAAATTCGAGGCGGTCTGCCTCCGCTTTGACATGGGCGGCGCGATGTGGCTCGTCCTGCCGCGAGAGGGCCACACCCCCGAGGAGCTTCTCACAGACGAGGAGGCGCAGCGCTTTCTTGCCTCCGGCGGCGACTGGGCAAACTGCAAGAGCCGGACTGTGAACCTCACCCTGCCGAAATTCGATGTCTCGGCGGACTTCGACCTGAAGGACGGCCTCATGGCGCTTGGCGTCCGCGATGTGTTTGACGCATCCGTTTCGGACTTCACGCCGCTGGCCGCGGATGCTAAGGCGCTTGCTGTCACGAAGGCACAGTATGCCGCTCGCGTGAAGATCGACGAGGAGGGCTGCGAGGCGGCGGCGTTCACCGTGATAGGCGTGGAAGAGTGCGCCATGGTCAGCGAGGTGATCGACCTTAGCTTTGATCGTCCGTTCCTGTTCCTTGTCACGGCAGAAAACGAGCAGCCGCTCTTTGCAGGCATCGTCAATAACCCGCTGGACTGAGAAAACGTGAATGATTGCAGCATGAAAGCCCCTTCCGGAACCATGGGTTCCGGAAGGGGCTTCTGCATTTTACGGTTTATTTGTAGAGATAGCTGTAGTGGCTGCGGATACGCAGGATCAGCACCTCGATCTCCTTCGGCAGGTCGTTCGGCTTCGACAGATCGACGTCCTCGACCTTGCAGCCGAGACGAACGCGGACCTGATCGCCGCCGAGGAACAGAACGCCCTGATTGGCGCTGTCGGCCATGTCCTCCGCCGTCTGGAAGAGCGTGAACTTGTCGTGGCACGGTTCCGAGGCGTAGGGGCAGAAGTGCGTGCAGTTGCCGCACTCATTGCACATCTTATCGACGTGGACGATCTGCGTCCGGCCGTCGGCCAGCACGACCGCGACATTGGCGCGGTTCGGGCAGGAATCGACGCAGTTCTCGCAGACGGTATTGCAGCTCAGGCAGCGCGCACCCTCGCAGCAGGCGTCCTTCGCCATTTTCAGAATGCCCTTCTTCGAGACGGCCTGAGACTTCGACGGATAGGCCGCCGCCGGGATCTCGTAGGTATGCGCCTCGCCGATAACGGCTTCCGCGAACGCGGCGGCATCGGCAATGCCCTCAACGACGGTCGCGGGGCCGCGATGAGCATCGCCCGCGCACCAGACGTTTTCGACGTTGGTCTTGAAGGCGGGGCCTTTGCGCTCCATTTCAATGCCGTTTGCGGCCATGAACTGTGCATCGACCTTTTCACCGACGGCAGAGAGCACCAGATCGCACGGGATCTCAAAGAATTCGCCGGTCCCGACCGGTGCGCGGCGTCCGGAAGCGTCCGGCTCGCCGAGCTTCATCTTCTCAAGACGCAGCTTGCCGTCCTTCTGCTCGACGGGGACTGCCAGCTCGACCATCTGAACGCCTTCGTCGATGGCGAGTTTCAGCTCGTGCTCGTCGGCGGGCATTTCCTTTTTGGTGCGGCGGTAGACGATGGTTGAGGACTCCGCGCCCATGCGCTTGGCGACGCGCGCTGCGTCCATGGCGGTGTTGCCCGCGCCAACGACGACCACATGGCCCTCGAGGCACGGCTTGACCTGCTGCTTCATTTCCTTCATCCAGCCGATAACGCCCTTGACGTTGCCGGGAATGTCAAGTTTCCCGGCCTGCCATGCGCCGGTGGCGAGAAGGATATGGGTATAGCCCTTCTTTTTCAGCTCCTCGACGGAGGGTGCCGGAGCGCCGCACTTGACTTCGACGCCGTACTTTTCCATCAGCGCCACGTCCTTGTCGATGGCCTCGTCGGAGATACGGAACGCGGGAATGACATAGCGCGGCACGCCGCCGAGCTTTTCCTCGCGCTCGAAGATCGTCGTTTCCACACCAGCTCTTCCAAGGAAGTAGGCCGCCGCAATACCGGTCGGGCCGCCGCCGATGATGGCAGCCTTCTTGCCCTCGACCTTCGCCGGACGGCGGATGGAGGCCATCAGTGCGCCGTAGCCCTTTTCCGCTGCGACTAGCTTGGTGTCGCGGATCTGGACGGACTCTTCATAGAAGTTGCGGGAGCAGCGGTTCTGGCAGCGGTGTGCGCAGATGGTGCCGGTGATAAACGGCAGGGCGTTCTTCTCGGTGATGAGCTTGAGCGCCGGGCCGTAAAGGCCCTTGCGGCAAAGCTCGATGTACTCAGGGATATCCTGATGGATGGGGCAGCCGCCCTTGCACGGAGCCGTGAAGCAGTCGATCAGCGGGACGCTTTCCGTGCTCTTGCGGGCGGGAATGGGCTTGATGGGCTTGAGATGGTGGATATCGGTGTGCGACGCGGCGCTCATATCCGCGATGGCTGCGGTATCCGTACCGGCAAACGCGCGGTAGGGAAGCGGCTCGACCTTTTCGACCATCTGCGCAAGGCGGTTGTAGCCGCCGGGCTTGAGAATGGTGGTGGCGACGGTGATTGGCCAGATGCCCGCGGCAAACAGCTTGTCGCAGTTGAAGAATTCTGCGCCGCCCGCGAAGGAAATGCGCATTTTGCCATTGAACTGACGTGAAATGCGATTGCACATCTCGATGGTCAGCGGGAACAGGCTGCGGCCGGACATGTACATCTCGTTTCCGGGCAGCTCGCCGCGTGTGGTATCGACGGGGAAGGTGTTCGACAGCTTGAGGCCGAATTCCAGCCCCTTGGAGTCCGCCAGCGCCTGAAGCCGTTCGAACATCGGAACGGCGTCAGCCCACTGGAGATCCTCGTTGAAATGATGCTCGTCAAAGACGATGTAGCCGTAGCCCATCGAGTCGAGAATGCTGCGGGCGGTCTTGTAGCCGAGAATGGTCGGATTGCACTTGACGAAGGTGTGCAGGCCCTTTTCCGTCAGAAGGTAGGACGCGATGCGCTCGATCTCCTGCGGCGGGCAGCCGTGGAGCGTGGAAACGGTGACGGAGCGTGAGACGCGCGGAGAAATGGACGCGATGCAGTCCTTCTCCTCCGGGAACAGTTCGGTCAGGACGTCCAGACATTCGCGGAACTGCTCAGTGTTGGATGCATCCATCATGCCGTTGATGTAAGTATCGACCTTCTGGCCCTTGATACCCTCAAGGTCATAGCCAACGGACATGTTGAACACGAAGCCGTCCGGGTCGCCGAGTCCATAGACCTTCGAAAGCACCTTGAGAGCGCACCATGCCTTGATATACTCGTTCATGGCCTGCGGAACTTCCAGCTCTGTGGACCATTCCTGATTGTAGCCCTCGTCGTCGGCCAGAATGCACGGACGCGGCACGCAGACCGCCAGATCGTGGCCGTCCATCTTCTGAACAGTCTTGACCTCGAAGAAGCGCGCGCCGGCAAAGTAGGCGGCGATGATGTTCTGCGCCAGCTGGCTGTTGGGGCCTGCGGCCGGGCCAAAGGGGGTTTCGATGCGCTCACCGAAGATGGGGAGCGTCTTTCCGGATGCGTGATAGGCTTTATGTACGCCGAAGATATCGCCGGTCACGGCATATTCCTCGACGATCCAGTTCATAAGGGAACGGAAGGGGATCGGATACATTTTTTCAGACATGACGATTCCTCCTTAATATTCGCGGTGATTCAGGCTGCCCCAGAGCTTCTTGGAGGCCTCGAGGATGTGTGCATTCTCGGCTTCTTCATCGATGCCTACCAGCTCGCGGTCCTTCATCAGGAGCTTGCCAGCAGCAATGGTGGTCTGGCACTGACGGCCGGTCATGCCGAAGATCATATGGCCGTCAATGTTCTCATCCGAGAACGGCGTGAACGGCTTGTAGTCCATGACGATGATGTCCGCCGCCGCCCCGGCCTTGAGGACGCCGAGCTGATCGGGGAAGTACTTCGCGCCGATCTTTGCGTTGTTCTTGAAGAGCATGTCCGTGACCTCGCACCAGCCGACGTTCGGCAGGCAGTTCTGGCTGCGCTGGGAGCAGAGCGCGACCTTGAGTGATTCAAGCATGTCGTTGGTGTAGGCGTCGGTACCCATGCCGAGCAGAATACCGCGCTTGTAGAGCTGGAGCACCGGGCAGATGCCGATGGCGTTGCCCATGTTGGATTCCGGGTTGTTGACGACCATCGTGCCGGTCTCCTTGATGATCTCCATTTCGGCGGTGTTCACATGGATGCAGTGGCCGAGGATGGTCTTTTCGCCGAGAATGCCGTGATCCTGAAGGCGCTGGACGGGACGGCGGCCATAGTTCTGGAGGCTGTCGTAGACGTCGTTCATGCCCTCAGAGACGTGAATATGATAGCCGGTGCGGCCGTTGTTGGCGGCGACCATGCGGTCAAAGGTCTTGTCGGAGATGGTGAACAGGGCGTGTCCGCCGAACATGGCGGCCAGCATCGGGTCCTTGTGTTCCTGACAGTAGGTGATCCAGTCGGCATTTTCCTGAATGGCCTCGAGACACTTTTCCTCGCCGTCGCGGTCGGAGACCTCATAGCAGAGGCATGAGCGGATGCCGAATTTCTTGGCGCTCTCGCCGATCTGGAACAGCGAGCCGGGGATCTGGCAGTAGGATGCGTGATGGTCGAAGATGGTCGTGACGCCCTGTTTGATGCAGTCGATGTAGAGCTCGTCGGCGCTGGCGCGGGTGCCTTCGAGCGTCAGGTGGCGGTCAATGGCCCACCATGTGCCGTCGAGCACTTCAAAAAAGTTGGTGGGGTTGTTTCCGACGATGGAAAGGCCGCGGGCCAGCGCGGAATAAATATGCGTGTGCGCGTTGATGAACGCGGGCATGATGACGCCGCCCCTGGCGTCGATTCTTTCCGCCTGAGGGTACTTCGCCGTCAGAGCCGCTTCCTCGCCGACCTCGACGATTTTGCTGCCCTCGTAGACCACGGCACCCTTTTCGTAGTAGCCCTTTGCGTCGGGATCGCGGGTAATGAGCCGTCCGTTTGTGAGAATGTACATCGTGAATTCCTCCTATCTTGATCCAACCGATTGCACCACCCGCCGGATAACGAAAAATGTTTCAAACCTTCCGGTTTGAAACACTCAAGCGCCGCGCCGAGTGATAGTTGCAGCCCGTGTGCGAAACACTTCCTTACAGCTACCAATCTTAGATTGTACTAATATTATAGCGGATACTGTTTGCAATTTTAAGCGGTATTTTTTACAAAAATATACGAATGCTTTTTGATATTTTGACAAAAATCGTTTGGTACATCCAAAAATTTTGGGCCGGTGCAGCCTTATGGCGCACCGGCCCTGTGTAAGCGTATGACGGGCAAAGCTTCTGCGGAGAAGCGGCGCTCACATGCCGAGATAGGCGGCACACTTCTTCCGCGCGGCTTCGGCGGCCAGAGGCTCGTCGATGGTGACGAGTCGTCCGTCACGGACGGTGATCTTTCCGTTTACGACGGTATAATCGACCGGACCGCGCACGCCGACGGTCGCAAGGACTGATTTCGGGTCAAAGCATGCGCCGGTCAGCTCGATCCTGCGGCTGTCGATCAGGAACAAGTCGCAGCACTTTCCGGCTTCCAGAGAGCCGATGTCGCTGCGGCCAAGCAGAGAGGCGCTCCCGCGCGTGGCGATTTTCAGGAAATCGTAGCCGGACGGCGCATTTTTGCTGGACTGGAGCCGGTGCAGGAGGAACGCCGTGCGCAGCTCCTCCATGAGGCTTGAGCCGTCGTTGGAGGCGGAGCCGTCCACGCCGAGGCCGACCGGCACGCCGAGGCGCAGCATTTCGGGAATGCGCGCGATGCCGGAGGAGAGCTTCATATTGGAAATGGGGCAGTGGCATACGCCGGTGTGCGTGTCGGCAAGCAGCTTCAATTCCTCGTCATTGAAATGAATGCCGTGCGCGTACCAGACGTCCGGGCCGACCCAGCCGAGCTTTTCCATGAACGCCAGCGGGCGCATACCCTCGCGTTCGAGCATGTAGTTTTCCTCGTCCTTCGTTTCGCACAGATGCGTATGGAGCCGGACATGATACTGCCGTGCGAGAATGGCACTCTGGCGCAGAAGCTCCGGCGAGACGGAGAATGGTGAGCATGGCGCAAGCGCCAGCGTGTGCGTCGAGCCGAAGGACGGATCGTGGTACTTTTCGATCAGGCGGACGCTGTCAGCCATGATCTCGTCTACGCTCTGCACCACGGAGTCGGGCGGCAGTCCGCCGTCTTTGACGGACAGATCCATCGAGCCGCGCGAGCAGGCCATCCGGATACCGAGCTGACCGGCGGCGTCCAGCTGCGCACCGATCAGGTCGCCGGAGCCGGCGGGGAATACGTAATGATGATCAAAGCACGTCGTGCAGCCATGCTTCATCAGCTCGCCCATGCCGGTCAGAGACGAGAGCCGGATGACGTCCTCATCGAGGTTTTTCCAGATCTCATAGAGCGTTTTCAGCCAGTCGAACAGCTCCATATTCTGCACCTGCGGCAGATTGCGGGAAAACTGCTGATAGAGGTGGTGATGCGTGTTGATAAGGCCGGGGTAGCAGAGCATATGCGAGGCGTCGAGCGTTTCCTCCGCCTGCTGCGGAAGCTCGGGGCCGATGGCGCGGATCACGCCGTCCTCGGCGTAGAGATCGACGTTTTCATAGACCGTATCCTGATCGTCGCAGGAGACGAGACGGAAAATATTGCGCAGCATGAGTCGTTTCATAGGCATGTCCTCACTTTCCGGGATGCTTTCATTATACCGCGTTTCCGCGAGGACGCAAGCTTGTGAGACGGAAATAAAAAAATTCAAAAGAAATGAAAAAAAGGACTTGCTTTTTGAAAGGGTCTGTGCTAATATACTTGAGCGCGATGAAAGCGCGGTACGCGCCGGTAGCTCAGTTGGATAGAGTGACTGGCTACGAACCAGTAGGTCGGGGGTTCGAGTCCCTTCCGGCGTACCAGAAAAGCAGATGATTTCGATCATTTGCTTTTCTCTTTATATCTTAACGCGGGCAGGGCCCGCGGGATCGGAGGCGGCATGGAGGTAACCTTTGTGAATCCCGGCGCTGATTATATGATCTGCGGGATACTGGCCTTTCAGGCAGAGGGAGAGGCCGCGTTCTGGTCGGAGCCTCTGTATCATTTTTATCCGCAGCTGGATAGAGGCTATGCGGAAGGACTGCCGTTTGGCGAACGAAAAAGCTACATCGAGCGCACAATGCGCTCCGTTTATGCCGGGCTTGAGGATACAATCGATCAAAAGGCCGCATTATATGCGCGCCATTGGCAGGTCTGCAAGCCGCAGATCACAGCGGCGCTGTCGGACGCGTTCGATGTGGACTGCTCGGGGCTGTTCAATGACATACGGTGCAATTTGAGCCTCAACCCCATCGAGCCGCGTTTTCTGAAGGAACACAGCTATGACACGTTCTATCTGAACAGTGAACGGGGTGCAATCGGCAGCGGGATCCATGAGATCATCCATTTTGTCTGGTTTTATGTCTGGAACAGGGTGTTCGGAGACCGCTGGGAGGAATATGAGCGTCCTTCACTGAAGTGGATCCTGAGCGAGATGGTCGTGGAGTCCGTTATGAAGGATGAACGGCTCAGCTCCATCAATCCCTACTTTCCAAGAGAAAACGGCGGCTGCATCTATCCGTACTTTTTCGACATGACGGCGGATGGCAGGCCGATCCTGGAGACGCTGGACGAAATGTACAGAGCACAGCGCATCGAGGATTTTATGCGGAGCAGCTACGCCTACTGCAAGGCGCACGAGGCCGAGATCAGGGAACATATTCAAAAATCTGAGAACTGAAATCAAAAAATTGCCGTCTGCCGAATACCGGCAGACGGCTTTTGCGTTGACCGTCCGTCAGTGCATCCCGCTCATGGAATCCATGACGTTCTCGGCCTCCTGCTTGATGGTCTTGGCGGCGTCCTTGGTGAACTTGTAGGCCTCGCCGTTCTTCGGCAGCATCATCACGCCCAGTGCGCCGACCGCGATGCCCGCGCCCATGGTCGCCAGAAAAGAACTCAGCTTCATACTCTCATCTCCCTCCGGCAATAGTTTTTCCGCTGAGCGCGGCGCGTAACCGATGCAATGTTAACCACGGGAAAAAACGAAAAATGTGGATAAAAGTGTGGATGAGTTGCCTTTTCAAACGGTATTTTTTGTGTTAAAATAGCGGTAAATGAATTTTCAGGGAGGAAGCCGACTATGTCCATTGACGCTTTGCAGAGCAAGATCCGTAAGATGAAAAATCCGACTATGGTCTGTATCTGCCCGTATTACGACCAGATCCCGGCCTACCTGCGCGAGAATGCCCGCGCGGAATTCGGTGATACCCTGCGCGCGGCGGCGGAGGCCTGCCTGGCGTTCTCCTGTGGGATCCTGGATGCGCTTGCGGATATCGTCCCGGCGGTCAGCGTAGAGACGGCCTGCTTCACAGCGCTGGGCGCCGACGGCACCACCGCGATGCAGCAGGTGCTTAATTATGCCACACAGAAGGGCTATTACGTCCTGCTCGACGCGATGCGCTGCGACATCGCTCCGAATGCAGAGCTTCTGGCGCAGTCCTGCTTTGGCTTGATCCAGGTCGGCGATTACGGCTACAGGCCGTATGTCTGCGACGGCGTTCTGCTCAGCAGCTATCTCGGCAGCGACGCCGTGAAGCCGTTTACGCGCTTCTGCGCGGAGGGCCGAAACGTTTTCCTGCTGGCGCACAGCTCCAACAAGTCCGCTCGCGAGGTGCAGGATCTGCTTTCCGGCGACCGTGTGGTCTATCAGGTCATGGCAGACCTCGCCATGCGCTGGAGCACGGATCTTTTTGGAACCAACGGCTATTCGGAGATCGGCCTTGTTGTCGGCGCGAACAACGTGCCTGTGCTGCAAAGCATCCGCAGGCGCTATGACCGGCTGTTCCTGCTGGTCCCCGGCTTCGGTGCACAGGGCGCAGGTGCGAAGGATGTGCAGTACGCCTTTGACCGCATGGGCCACGGCGCAGTTGTCATGGCCGGACGCAGCATTCTGTACGCCTATCTGAAAAAGGAAACGGACGAGCACGAATATGCACAGGCCGCCCGGAATGCCGCGCAGAAGATGCGCGAGCAGATCTTGACCTACATTACGGTGATCTGATATGACAAAAATCTATCTGGTACGGCACGCGGAGGCGGAGGGAAACGTCTACCGCCGCATCCACGGACAATATGATTCCCGCATTACGCCCAACGGCCTGCGGCAGGTCGAGGCGCTCCGGACACGCTTTCAGGGTATTCCCATCGACGCCTGCTACACCAGCGACCTGAACCGCACCTGCGTGACGGCACGCTCCGTTTACTTGCCGAAGGGACTGGAGCTGCGCCGCGACCGCCGCTTCCGCGAGGTCGATCTCGGCCGCTGGGAGGATATCCCGTTCGGATGGCTCGAGCGCTTCGAGCCGGAGCGTATGACGCAGTTCAACAAGGAGCCGCAGCTCTGGTCGGTGAAGGACAGCGAGACCTTCCCGGAATATACGCAGCGCTTTCTGACGGCGCTGCGGGAGGCTGCGGAGGAAAACGACGGAAAAACGATTGCCGTATTCACGCACGGCTGCGTACTGCGCGGTGTGCAGTATCTGCTGAGCGGAAACGAATGGCCGCCCTACTGCGACAACACGGCGGTCTCGCTGCTCGACTATGAAAATGGCGCGTTTCAAATCGAATACCTCAACGACAGCTCGCATCTGAGCGACGAGATCTCCACCTTCGCGCGGCAGAAATGGTGGCGCGCGGGCGGCGACCGCCGGGACTTCAATATGTGGTTCGAGACGGAAGGGGAGACCTCCTACGCCGTCCTGCGCGACCGGCGCGTCGGACATATCCGCGTGAGCGGAAGAGACTGCGAAAAGGGCGAGCTTCGCATCGAGGATATTTTTCTGGAGGAAAGCCATCGCGGGCGTGCGCTTGGCGCGCAGCTGCTCGGACAGGCGGTCAGCCTTGCGCGGAAAATGGGCTGCGGAACGCTTGCGGCCGCCGTGCCGGACGAAATGCGCCGTGCGCTGCACTTCTTCGAGCATCAGGGCTTCCTATTACAGAGCGAAACGGACGGCGCAGCGGTACTGAAAATGGATATCTCCGTCCCACAGAGATAACTGCGCCTGGCTGCAAAAAGCGGCGGCAGGGGAATATACCCCTGCCGCCTTGAGCGTTATCGGGTGGTAGCCGCACGGCCTGTTGTGGTCGTTGTGCTCATGCCGGTCGTGCTGTTTGCACTGCCGGTGTATCCGCTTGCCGCGCTGCCGTTCGTATATCCGTTCTGGCTGTAGCCGTTCGGATAGGAGCTGCCCGCGTAGCCGCCCTGTGCGTAACCATTTGCGTAGCCGGTCCGGCCGTAGCCGTTTGCATAGCCCGTCTGGCCGTACATGCCGTTGTAGCCGTACTGACCGCGGTAGTAGCCGTCGTTCGTGCCGTTGACACGGCCGTTGCGCGTCGTGGATACGTTGCTGTAGCCACCATAATAGGGATCCATCGTGCCGGTCGCGCTGCACGCGCACAGAAGCGCCGTAAGCAGCAGAACGGAAAGGGCAAGAATTGCGATGCGTTTCATTGAAAATACCTCCTGCTTCAAATAATCGCTTTGCATGATATAGTATCCGCGCAGTGCGCGGGCTTATTCGAAAAGCGTCTGGAAATGGGAGGAAAGGAAAAAAGAAAGCCGCCGGACAGAGAAAATCCGAAAAGGCGGTTGATTATTGCGCCCTAACTTTGTATAATGAAAAAAACAATAAAACACTAACAGAAACAAAGGAGTCCATCCCATGAAAAAGCTGTCGGTCAAGAAGGGTTCCCAGTGCATGGCGTGCCTCGAGTGCGTTCGCGCATGCTCCACCGCGTTCTACAAGGAGTTCCATCAGGACAAGTCCTGCATCCAGATCATTGAGCGCAACGGCCAGCCGAAGCCCATGGTCTGCGTCCAGTGCGGCAAGTGCGCGCAGGCGTGTGAGCACGGCGCGATCACCCAGAACGCAAAGGGCGTCTACATGATCAATAAGAAGCTCTGCGTCCAGTGCGGCAAGTGCAAGGAAGCCTGCCCGTTCGGCGTGCTGGTTCAGGAGCCGGAGCTGCCGGCCTCCAAGTGCATCGCCTGCGGCATCTGCGCCAAGGCCTGCCCGATGGAGATTCTCGAGGTCGTGGAAAAGTAAGCTGTGCATCGGGGCGCTGTTTTCGGGCAGCGCCCTTTTTCTGCGCATGGGAAAGTCTCCCTGCGGCCGGTATTCCTGCGTCAGATTTCCCGGTATTTTCCCCTAGGGTGTGGAATTTCCGCCGCTTTTTTCCGGGACGTGCCACGCACGCCCGGCGTAGGGAAGGAACTTCCTGTATAGCCGCCGCGCCCGGCGTCCATTCTAACCGCATGGAGGGACGCAGATGGACGCAGCATTTTACTGGACGCTTTTTCTGGAGACCGGCGCACCGGAGGCGTATTTGCTTTATCGGCACGCGGTAAAAACGGCGGAGCCTGTCTCCGCCTGAGGCGGGAGTTTACATATGTTTCTGAAAACGGACGGGCTGGTGGTCCGGCAGGTGAATTACAAGGACAACGATCAGATCCTGACCGTCCTGACGAAGGAGCACGGACTGATGACGCTCAAGGCGCGCGGCGTCCGCAGCCGGTCGAGCCGGCTCAAGGGCGCCTGCCAGCTGCTGGCGTATTCCGAATTCACGGTCTTTGAAAACCGCGGCTTCCACACGATCGACGAGGCGAACGCCATCCAGATGTTCCCGGAGCTTCGGACGGATATCGAGCTTCTGTCGCTTGCGTCCTACTTCACGCAGGTCGCGGAGGTTCTTTCGCAGGAGGATATGCCGAATCCGGAGCTGCTTTCACTGACGCTCAACGCGTTTTACGCGCTGTGCAGACGGCTCTGCATGCCGGAGCTGGTCAAGGCGGCGTTTGAGCTGCGCGCGGCCTGCCTCGGCGGCTATACGCCGGAGCTTTCCGGCTGCGCCGTCTGCGGAAATCCGGAGCCGGACCGCTTCGATGTGCGCGGCGGTATCCTCTGCTGCGCGTCATGCAGCGCAGGCGAGGGCCTTCGCCTGCCGGTCAGTCCGGGTTCGCTTGCCGCGATGCGCTATCTGGTCTCCTGCGATGCAAAGCGCCTCTTTTCGTTCCGGCTCGAGGGCCGCGCGGTGAAGGAGCTGTGCGATCTCGCGGAAACGTATCTGCAAACCCAGCTGGAGCGCGGCTTTTATACGCTTGATTTTTACAAATCCCTGTTAATGAGTTGAGAATTATGAACGAATTATACGAAAAATCTCTGAAAAAGCTGGAGCTTGACAAGGTTTTGGAGCTTTTGGCGGAACACGCCGGAAGCGAGGCGGCAAAGGAAAAATGCCGCGCCATGACGCCGCTCACGGACGCGGACGATATCCGCGCGCTTCAGAAGGAGACAAGCGACGCCTGCAAGCTCATTACGCTCAAAGGTTCGCCGAGCCTCGGCGGTATCCGCGACATGAGCGCGTCGCTGGCCCGCGCCGACCGCGGCGGCGTCCTCAGCACGGAGGAGCTGCTCCAGATCGCGGGCTGTCTCAAGTCTGCCCGGATGGTCAAGAATTATGCGGACGGCGACAGCGTCCCGACTGTGCTCGATCCGTGGTTCTTCCAGCTGATGGCCAATAAGTATCTGGAAGAGAAGATCTATACCTGCATTCCCGCGAAGGACGAGATCGCGGACGCCGCCAGCGACGAGCTGGCCTCCATCCGCCGGAAGATCCGCCAGCAGAGCGCGAAGATCCGCGAGTCGCTGCAAAAGATCATCTCCTCGCCGTCCTACGCAAAAATTCTGCGTGAGCCGATCATCACCATCCGCTCCGACCGCTTTGTCGTGCCGGTCAAGAGCGAGTGCAAGAACGATCTGCCGGGCCTTGTGCATGACGTTTCCGCCTCCGGCAGCACGTTTTTCATCGAGCCGATGCAGGCCGTCAATGCGAACAACGCGCTTCGGGAGCTGTTTGTGGCCGAGCGGAAGGAGATCGAGCGCATCCTTGCGGAGCTTTCCTCCGAATGCGCGAATTACCGGACGCATATCGAGGAAAACTACCGTGTGCTCGTGACGCTCGACTGCATCTTCGCAAGGGCGAAGCTCTCCTTTGCGATGAACGCGATGGAGCCAGAAATTCGAACGGACGGAAGGCTCGAACTCAAACGCGCCCGCCATCCGCTGATCGACAGGCAGGCGGTCGTGCCGATCTCGGTGCGCCTCGGCACGGACTTTGACACCCTCATCATCACCGGCCCGAATACTGGCGGCAAGACCGTTACGCTCAAGACCATCGGCCTTCTGACGCTGATGGCGGAGTGCGGTATGCACATTCCAGCCGACGACGGAAGCTATGTCTCCGTTTTTCCACTGGTTCTGGCCGATATCGGCGACGAGCAGTCGATCGAGCAGTCGCTATCCACTTTCTCGGCGCATATGAAGAATATCGTCGAGATCGTGAGCGTCTGCGACAGCGAGTCGCTGGTGCTGCTGGACGAGCTTGGCGCAGGCACCGACCCGGCGGAGGGCGCGGCGCTGGCCGTCGCGCTGATCGAATTCTGCCGCCAGTGCGGCGCTAAGGTCGCCGCGACGACGCATTACGCGGAGCTGAAAATTTACGCCATGCGTACCGACGGCGTGATCAACGCCTCCTGCGAGTTTGACGTGGAGACGCTCAAGCCGACCTACCGGCTGCTGATCGGCATTCCCGGAAAATCCAATGCGTTCGCCATTTCCCGCAGGCTCGGCCTGCCGGAGCACATCATCGACAAGGCGAAGAGCATGGTCAACGAGAATGACACGAATTTTGAGGACGTGCTCAATCAGCTCGAGCAGCAGCGTCAGGAGATGGAGCGTGCCAGAGCGGAGGCCGAGCAGCTCCGTCTGGAAACCGAAAAGCAGAAAAAGCAGTCCGAGCAGTATTACAACGAGATCAAGCTCCAGCGCGAGAAGGCCGCACAGCAGGCGAAAAAAGAAGCGCAGTATATCATCGACGACGCACGCCGGACGGCCAATCAGGTCTATGACGAGCTGAAGCAGCTGCGCAAGCAGATGCAGGACAGCACCGATGTGCAGAATTCCAACGAGCGGCAGGCCGCGCTGCGCCGGACGCTCAACGAGGCGGAGGCAAAGCTCTCCGGCGGCGAGGAAAAGAAGGAACGGCCGAAGGCCAGCCGCGAGATTCGCGTGGGCGATACGGTCGAGCTTCTGAAATACGGCTCGAAGGCGACGGTGCTTTCCATCGGGAAGGACGGAACGTATCAGCTCCAGGCGGGCATCATGAAGGTGAACGCCAAGGCAAATGAAATCTATCTGCTCGAAAACCAGCCGAAGGGCAATGCGAAAAAGGTCATCGAGGGAAAGGTACGTGAGCTGAAAGCCGCGGTTTCGCCGGAGCTGGATCTTCGCGGCATGGCCGTGGACGAGGCGCTGCCGGTGCTGGATAACTTCCTCGACAGCGCGTTCCTTGCCAATCTCCCGACCGTGCGCATTATCCACGGTAAGGGAACGGGCGTGCTCAGAAGCGCGGTGCAGGACGAGCTGCGCCGGTCGAAATATGTAAAAAGCTTCCGATTGGGCGTCTACGGCGAGGGTGAAAACGGCGTGACCATCGCGGAATTCAAATAAGCCGTGAATAAATATTGACTTTTTCCTGATTTTTGATAAAATAAAGCCAAGCTGACCCCTTTTCAGGCACACGCCTGAAAGGAAACGGATCTTCACAAGCACGATATGTAAGGAGTGTCGTCTATGTACATGCAGCAATCCATCGTCAAATGCGAGTCCGGCCTCTATAACCGTCAGGCCACTTACTTCATTCAAAAGGCCAACGAATTCAAGTCCAGCATCTGGATTGAGGTGGAGGATAGGAAGATCAACGCAAAGAGCCTGCTCGGCGTCCTGTCCATGGGGATCACGAAGGGCACCCGCGTGAGCATCCTTGCCGAAGGCCCGGATGAGGAAGAGGCCGTCAAGGCGCTGACGGAAATGCTGGTTAAGGAAATTTTCTAAGGCATCGCCGCATGCTCGTGCCGGTGCGCTTCGCTGGCTCTTTTGCCGGTTCGCCGGTTGGAACGGCTCGAAATTCAGAATTTCGTTTCGCCTTTCGACCCCTGACCGGCCAAGGCTGCGCTGCGGAGCGGCTTGCCGGATCGTGCGGCAAAGCCCTGAGTGGATCGTGACCGCCTCAAAAGCCTTGGGTTTTTGAGGCGGTTTTTTCGGAATTATGACGTTTGAAGAATTAAAGGATAAGGCGCTGAGCCTGCCGTATGAGCCAGGCGTCTACATCATGCAGGACAAGACCAACACGGTCATTTATGTCGGCAAGGCAAAAAAGCTCAAAAACCGCGTGAGCCAGTATTTTCAGGACTCCTCCGCCCATACGCCGAAAACCCGGCGGATGGTCTCGCAGATCGACCACTTCGACGTGATCGTCGCGCGGACGGAGTTTGAGGCGCTTGTGCTGGAATGCTCGCTTATCAAGCGGTACATGCCGAAATATAATATCCTTTTGAAGGACGACAAGGGCTATCCCTATCTGCGCGTCAATCTGCATGAGGAATACCCGGTGATCGAGCTGGCCACGCGCGTGCAGGACGACGGCGCGGAGTATTTCGGCCCCTACGGCGGACGCTTTGTTTCGCAGCATGTGATCGACACGCTCCGGCTGACGCTCAAGCTCCCGGGCTGCGGAAAGAAGTTTCCGCGCGACCTCGGGAAGGATCGGCCCTGCCTCAACTACCACATGAACAACTGCGACGCATGGTGCCAGCTCTCGCGCAGCCCGGAGGAATACCGCGCGCGCATCCGGCAGGCCGTGCAGATGCTCGAGGGAAAATACAAAGAAACGGCGCAGGAGCTGCGCGCCCAGATGGAGGCCGCCGCCGAAGCGCTCGATTTTGAACGCGCCGCTGCGCTGCGCGACCGCCTGCTTGCGGTCGAATCGCTCGGTCAGCGTCAGCTTGTTACGGCAGGCTCCATGGCGAGCACCGACGTGATCGGCTACTATCAGAGCGAGGCAAAGGGCTGCTTCGCGGTGCTGCACTATGTAAACGGCAATCTGCTCGACAAGGACTATGAAATTCTTGCGCCGTCGGACGACGCGCAGGAGGCCGTCTCGACCCTCGTCAAGCAGTATTATCTGGCGAGAGGCGCGGCTCCGAAGGAGATTCTCCTTCCGGTCGAGATGGACGACGCGGCGCTTTTCGAACAGCTCCTGTATCAGGAGCTGAAAAAGAAGGTGCATATCCGCAAGCCGGTTCGCGGCAACGGCGTGCGGCTCGTGGAGCTGGCGCAGAAAAATGCCCGCGAGGAGGCGGAGCGCGTCACGACCAAGGCCGAACGCGCGGCGGGCGTCCTGACGCTGATGCAGGGAATGCTGGGGCTTCCGCAGCCGCCGCAGCGGCTGGAGGGG
>FR887191.1:0-3811 GCA_000436735.1 Firmicutes bacterium CAG:170 | reverse complement strand
GCGGCCGTGCAAGAAGGATTACAAGCACTTCAAGGTCGAGGGCCTGCGCGATCAGGACGATTATGCGTCGATGAAGCAGGTGCTGGAGCGCCGGTTCGCACATTTTCTGGCGGGCGACGCTGGGTTTTCCGACCGTCCGGACGCGCTGCTGATCGACGGCGGCGTGGAGCACGCGAATGTGGCGCTGAACGTGCTGCGGGAGCTGTCGATCGATATCCCGGTGTTCGGCATGGTCAAGGACGACCGCCACCGGACGCGCGCGCTGGTCACGCCGGATGGGCAGGAGATCGCAATTTCCGCCGTTCCCGCTGTGTTTGCGTTCATCGGCGGCATACAGGAGGAGGTTCACCGCTTCGCCATTACCTATCACCGCCTGCTGCGCAGCAAGCGGATGCGGGAATCGGAGCTGGAAAAAATACCGGGCATCGGCGAAAAGCGCCGTCAGCTCCTTCTGAAAAAATTCAAATCAGTTACGGCTGTGAAAAACGCGACCCAACAGCAGCTTTGCGAGGTACTCTCCGAGAAGCAGGCGGAGGCGGTCTATGCGTATTTCCACGGCGGAAAGGATACGGAAGAAGCATGAGAGTCATTACGGGAAGTGCACGCGGCGTGCGTTTGCAGGCCCCGAAGGGCATGGATACGCGCCCGACGCTCGATCAGGTCAAGGAGGGCATTTTCTCCGCCATCCAGTTTGAGGTGGAGGGACGGCGCGTGCTCGATCTGTTCGCAGGCTCCGGCCAGATGGGCATTGAGGCGCTCAGCCGCGGCGCGAAAAGCGCGGTCTTTGTGGACATGCGGCAGGACGCCTGCGCCGTCGTCAGGGCAAATCTCGAAAAGACGCGCCTGACGCCAAACGCGCAGGTTCTGCGGTCAGATTACCTGAGCTATCTGTCCCATTGCCGGGAAACGTTCGATCTCATCTTCCTCGACCCGCCCTACGCGGAGATTTTTCTTGAAAATGCGCTGAAATCCATATCGGAAATTGACATTCTTTCGGAATGTGGTATACTGATTTGTGAAAGACCGGCGGAAAAGACGCTTCCGGCGCAGATCGGCTGCCTGCATGTCAGCCGTGAGTACCGCTACGGGCGCGTCGCCGTCTCTCTTTACCGCAAAAACAACGATCTGGAGCAGTCCCTATGAAATCTGCGATCTATCCCGGCAGCTTTGACCCCGTCACGAACGGACACCTCAACATCATTCGCCGCGCCGCCGGGATCTTCGACCGGCTGACCGTCTGCGTGATGGTCAACGGCGCCAAGCATCCGATGTTTTCGCCGGAGGAGCGCGTCGAGCTGCTGCGGCGTGTGACGCAGGATATCCCGAACGTGGAGATCGAGCACTCCGACGAGCTGCTGGCCGACTATGCGCGGCGCAAGCAGTGCGGCGTGGTCGTCAAGGGCCTCCGCGCCGTATCGGATTTCGAGCACGAGTTCCAGATGGCGCTGATCAATCACCAGCTCAACCCCGAGCTGGACACGATGTTTTTGACATCGGAGCATCAGTTCATGTTCCTCAGTTCCAGCATCGTCAAGGAGCTTGGGCGCTATGAGCTTCAAAACGGGGAATTGGATCGCTTTTTACCCCCGGAGATCATTCCGGATTTTCTGGCTCGCATGGCGGAGCAAAACTAAGGAGGAAGCATTATGGCAAACGCAAACGGAGTTGAAGAGATCATCACCTCATTGTACGAAATGATCCAGGACGCATGGAGCCTGCCGCTGGGCGCGGAAAAGTGCGTCATTGAGCGCGACAAGGCGCTCGACCTTCTCGACGAGATCAGCAACCAGCTTCCCGGCGAGATCAAGCAGGCCAAGACCATTGTCGAGTCCCGCACGGAGGTCATTACCAACGCCAAGCGCGAGGCGGAGAATATCCTCAAGCAGGCGGAGCAGCGCGCCAAGCAGATGATCTCCCGCGAGGAGATCGTCCGTCAGGCTGAGCAGCAGTCGGCTGAAATGATCAAGGCCGCGCAGGCCAAGATCAAGGAGCTGCGTCAGGTCACCAACGACTATGTGGACGACGCCATGAAGCGTACCGAGGACGCCATCGCGCAGTCGCTCGGTGAGATCCGCGAATCGCGCAGCAAGTTCCGCGCGCTGGTCAACCCGCAGGCGGCGAAGCCGTCGCCCATCATTGAGGACATCTGATCCGGGCTTGACTTTTTTCGGAATTTCCGGTACGATGATCCTGCATTTGAAATACTTCCAAAGGCAGTGACGAGGAAGAGTATCCGCATAGGGAGCAAAGAGAGAAGGCGGCCGGTGCAAGCCTTTATCCGTATGCGGAGAATGTCGCCTCCGAGCCGCAGATTGAACGGCGTATGCTCAGTAGGTTCTGCCGGGTCCTCCCGTTACAGAGGCAGAGTGTCCGCAGCAGTGGAAATTCAGGTGGTACCGCGGTTTAGAATCGCCCTGAGCAGTCGCTCAGGGCGTTTTTTATACCGCGCAGATAATCAGATTCATGCTGCACGGCCCTTTGGGGCCGTGTATCCCCCAAAAACGGAAGGAGATCGCAGATGAATTACAGCTTTTCCGTCAGCTCCTATGAAGCCCCCGCGCTGGAAAAGGAAATCGCGCTGGCGCTCGACGCGCGTTCCGCGCTTTCCATGCGCAAGCGCGGCGCAAAGCCAACGCCGCCGAAGGCCGTGAAGGAGGCCTCCGCCGTGAGCCGCAAATGGCGCAAGATCGCGGGGATCACGGTGATGGTGCTGGGCGGCGCGCTGCTGCTCTGTGTTACCAGTATGGTGCAGCGCTCGAAGCTGCTCCAAATCCTTGGTTTTCTGCTGCTCGGCGTCGGACTGATGGTGATGCGCTCCGGCGCACCTGCCGGTGAAGCGCACGCAAGTCAGAAATCGCTTCAGAAGGCGCAGCGGCTTCTGGCCGCGCTGCGGCAGAACAATTTCGTAAATGGCCTCAACGTCCGCTTTGACGACGAGAAAATGACCATTGCGACAAAAAGCAAAAATGTGGATGTTCCGTATCCCGAGCTTCATTCGGTCGTGGAGACGGAGCATATGTGGTTCGTGACCTACGGGCAGGCGGGCGTCGTGCTTCAAAAGCGCGATCTGACGGAGGGAGCGCCGGAGGCATTCCTGTCAGACATTGCCGCAGCCTCCGGCTGCTCGACGGAGCGAATCGCATGGACAGAGGAAATAACAGAAGAAAACGCAGACGAAGCGCCGTCCGGCGCCGCGTCTGAGACAGAAACAACAGGAGAAGCATTATGAGAAGAGAATTACCCAAGCAGTATGATCCAAAGCTCGTCGAGGACTCCATCTATCAGATGTGGATGGAGAACGACTGCTTCCACGCAGACCCCGACCCCGACAAAAAGCCGTATTCCATCGTCATGCCGCCCCCCAACGTCACCGGACAGCTCCATATGGGCCATGCGATGGACTCCACCCTCCAGGATATCCTGACCCGCTACAAGCGGATGCAGGGCTACAGCGCCCTCTGGGTCCCCGGCATCGATCACGCGGGCATCGCCACGCAGATCAAGGTCGAAGAGGAGCTTCGAACCAAAGAAAATCTGACACGCTACGACCTTGGCCGCGAGAAATTCCTTGAGCGCGTCTGGGCGTGGAAGGAGAAGTACGGAAACCGCATCGTGGAGCAGCAAAAGAAGATGGGTGTCAGCTGCGACTGGTCTCGCGCGCGCTTCACGATGGACGAGGGCTGCTCCAAGGCCGTCCGCGAGACGTTCTGCGAGCTTTACGACAAGGGACTCATCTATAAGGGGAGCCGCATCATCAACTGGTGTCCGCACTGCATGACCGCCCTGTCCGACGCGGAGGTCGAGTACATCG
>FR887190.1 GCA_000436735.1 Firmicutes bacterium CAG:170 | reverse complement strand
ACCTACACCAAGGTCACGGCCGCGCCGAAGGACTGGTCGGGTACCTACCTGATCGTCTCTGAGGGCGACAGCCTGATCATGGACGGTTCCCTCACGAATCTTGATGTCGAGGGGAACAAGGTCGATGTTACGATCACCGAGGGCAAGATCGCCGGTGATTATGCGAAGTATGCTTTCACCATCGCACCGATGGAGGGCGGCTATTCTGTGCAGTCTGCCAGCGGAAAGTACATTTCCGGTACATCTGGCAAGAACAGGCTGAACAGCAATGCCTCCCCGGCGCTGAATGCGATCAGCTTTGCCGACGGCAAGGTCAAGATCGTCAGCAACACGACGACGCTGCAGTACAACAATGCCGCGACGAACGGCACTCGTTTCCGCTACTATAAGAGTGAAAACCAGCAGCCGATCTCGTTGTATAAGCTGGAAGCAGCCCCGGCCCGCCAGAGCGGCATCATCAAGGCCGAGGACATCCAGAACGGCGATAAGGTCGTTGTGTTCAACCCCGTTTATGGCAAGACTCTGTCCACGGAATACTCCGGCTACTATAACAAGGGTACGGACGTGACGCTGGCAGAGGGCAAGCTCACCGGCTATACGGATGCGGACATCTGGACGGT
>FR887189.1:18376-25403 GCA_000436735.1 Firmicutes bacterium CAG:170 | reverse complement strand
ACCAGCTCCTCGTCGAGCGGCTTGATGGTGTGCATATCGATCACGCGGACGGACAGCCCCTCGGCCTGCAGCGCCTCCGCCGCCTCCAGCGCCATCTGCACCATGATCCCGCAGGCGATGACCGTCACATCGCTGCCGCCGCGCAGGACTGCGCCCTTGCCCAGCTCAAACCGATAGCCCGGGACCGCGTCTGTGACCGTCTCCACCGGCATCCGCCCGAGCCGCATATAGGCCGTATGCGGATATTCTGCCAGTGCCGTCACCGCACACTTCATCTCATGGTCGTCGCAGGGGCATACGACCGTCATGCCGGGGATCGTGCGCATCAGGCCAAAGTCCTCGATGCACTGGTGCGTCGCGCCGTCCTGTCCGATCGAAATACCGCCGTGACCGCCAATCACCTTGACGTTCAGATCCGGGTATGCGATGCCGTTGCGGATCTGCTCCCAACAGCGTCCGGCCGAGAACATGGCAAAGGTATTGGCAAACACCGTCTTGCCGCAGGAGGCCATGCCGCCTGCAACGCCGAACATATCCGCCTCCGCGATGCCCATATTGAAAAAGCGTTCCGGGTAAGCCGCAGCGAATTGATTGGACATGGTCACGCCGGAGAGGTCGGCGTCGAGCACCATGACTTCCGGATGCGTCGCGCCAAGCGCCTTGAGCGCTTGCCCATAAGAAACGCGGGTTGCAATCTTTTCCATACTCAAACCTCCAGTTCTCTGCGCTTCGCTTCCAGCTCCTGCATGGCCAGCGCATACTCGGCGTCATTCGGCACCTTGCCATGCGAGCTGACCTGATTTTCCAGGAAGCTGACGCCCTTGCCCTTGACGGTCTTTGCCAGGATCACGCTCGGCACGCCCTTTGTCGCGGCGGCCTCGTCGAGTGCGGCGGCGATCTGTGCATGATCGTGCCCATCGATCTCAATGACATGGAAGCCGAAGGCTTTGAGCTTGGCAGAGAGCGGTGCCGTCGGCATGATCTGCGCCGTCGGCCCGTCGAGCTGCAAGCCGTTGACGTCAATGATCGGGCAAAAGTTATCCAGATGGTACTTGGCCGCAGCCATAAAGCACTCCCATACCTGTCCTTCCTCGATCTCGCCGTCGCCGAGAATCGCGTAAACGCGGAAGCTTCTGTTCGACGCGCCTGCGCCCAGCGCCATACCGAGCGCGACCGACACGCCCTGTGAAAGGGAGCCGGTCGAAGCGTCCACGCCGGGGACGCTCTTTTCCACATGGCCGGACATATGGCCCTTTATGCTGCGGTAATAGCGAAGCTCCTCCACCGGGAAAAAGCCGCGCAGCGCCAGAACGGAGTACATGGCCGGGGAGCAGTGTCCCTTCGACATAACGAACCGGTCGCGGTCCGGATCCTGCGGGTTTGCCGGATCGATCCGCATATTGCGGAAATACAGCGTCGTCAGGATATCCATACAGGACAGTGAACCGCCGAGATGGCCGGACGCAGCGCGCTTGACCATCTGGATCGCCAGCATTCTGGCTTCATTCGCGGTGAGAGCAAGTTTTTTCATTTCAGGATTCATTGTACTCTTGCCTGCCTTTCACTCAACATGCGCGCCGCTGCGGGCGTTTTTCATGGAAACTGCCTTTCTCACCGCGTCCGCCAGCGCCTGCGCGGTCAGTCCGTTCCGCTTAAGCAGCTGCGCCGGATCGCCGGAATGACCGAAGCGGTCCTGTACGCCGTGGATCACCATGGGCGTCGGGCAATTCTCAGCCAGCAGCTCTGCGACCGCAGCGCCAAGGCCGCCATAGATATTGTGCTCCTCGGAGGTCACGATCGCGCCGGTCTCACGCGCAGCCTGCAGCACCAGCTCCTCGTCGAGCGGCTTGATGGTGTGCATATCGATCACGCGGACTGAGATTCCCTCGTCCTTCAGCGTTTTGGCCGCCTCCAGCGCCATCTGCACCATGATCCCGCAGGCAATGACCGTCACGTCGCCGCCGTCGCGCAGGACGGCGCCCTTGCCGATCTCAAACCGGTAACCCGGCGCATCCTTTGTCACAACCTCCACCGGCATACGGCCAACGCGCAGATATGCCGGGTGCGGATATTCCGCCAGCGCACGCACGGCGGCATGTGTTTCAAAATCGTCGCAGGGGCATACGACCGTCATGCCCGGGATCACGCGCATCAGGCCGATATCCTCGATACACTGATGCGTCGCGCCGTCCTGTCCGACGGAAATGCCCGCGTGTGTGCCGACGACGACCACATTCTCGCGGTTGTAGACGATCGAATTGCGCACCTGCTCCCAGCAGCGTCCTGCCGCAAAGATCGCAAACGTACTGGCAAACGGCTTTTTGCCGCAGGAGGCCATACCGGCCGCCGCGCAGTACATATTGGCCTCGGCGATGCCCATTTCATAGAATCTGTCCGGATAAGCCGCCTTGAAGCCCTTTGTCATGGTCGCCTCCGCGAGATCCGCCTCAAAAACGACGACGTCCGGATCAGCAACTCCCAGCTCAACAAGCGCATTGCCGTAAGAAACGCGCGTTGCAATCTTTTCCATCATTCTTCCTCCAGCTCCTTCAGCGTTTTGTCCAGCTCCTGCATAGCCTGCTCAAACAGCTTGCCGGTCGGCACCTTTGCGTGATATTCCACGACATTCTCCATAAAGCTGACGCCCTTTCCCTTGACGGTCTTCGCCAGGATCGCCGTGGGTCTGCCCTTCGTCGCGGCCGCCTCATCCAGCGCGCGGAAGATCTGCCCGTAATCGTGTCCGTCGATGCGAATGACATAGAAGCCGAACGCCTCGAGCTTTTCGTCCAGCGGCTCCGACGGCATGACGACGGACGTCGGGCCGTCTATCTGGAGACCGTTGACATCAATGATCGCGCAGAGATTGTCCAGCGCGTACTTTGACGCGGCCATAAACGCTTCCCAGATCTGTCCTTCCTCGCATTCTCCGTCGCCGACCAGCGTATAGACGCGGTATGCCTTCTGGTCATACTTTCCGGCCATGGCCATGCCGACCGCCGTCGATGCGCCGATAGACAGCGAGCCTGTTGACATGTCAACGCCGGGAACGTCCACCGTGATCTGGCCGGAGAGCCGGCTGTCGATGCTGCGGTAGCCCTGAAGCTCCTCCGCCGGGAAGAAGCCGCGCATACTCAGGATCGGATAGATGACCGGCGTCGCGTGGCCCTTGGAGAGCACGAAGCGGTCGCGATCCGGATCCTTCGGGTTTTCCGGGTCGATGCGGAGCGTGCGGAAGTACAGCGCTGTCAGGATCTCCGTGCAGGAGTACGAGCCGCCGAGATGGCCGGTCGTTGCGCGGTTTGCGATCTCCATGGCCGTTTTTCTGGCGCGCGCCGCAAGGAGCGCAAGGCTGTGAAATTCTGAATTCATGATGCATTCTCCTTTTTTCGTTGAAAAAGAGACCTTTCGGCCGTAAAAAGATAAAAAATGCGGAGGGCACACTTTCCCTGGCTGCTCGTTTTATACGGTTACAAAACCGCCCACCAGAGAAAGTGTCCTCCACCGGATCGCTTTATCAGGGTTTGCGCATGTATAACTGCGAATTACAGTGCGTTTTTAATAACGATGGACTTCTTGATGCTCATTTCCTCGAGCGAGACGCTCATGCCCTCGCCGATGCCGAGGCCGCTGTGCTTATGGCCGCTGAACGGCATATCGAGCGTGCGGTACATACCGGTGCCGTGAACGATGACGCCGCCGGAGTCGATCTGCTTGGCCAGCGCGATGCCGCGGCGGGTGTTGGCCGTGGCGATGCCGCCGGAGAGGCCGTAGGACGACTGGTTCGTGATGGCGACTGCCTCCTCGTCGGTGTCGAAGCCGATGATCGGGAACACCGGGCCAAATACCTCGAGATCCTTGGCGATGTCCATGTCCGGGGTAACATTGACCAGAACGGTCGGCTCAAAGAAGCCGTAGCGGATCTTGTGACCGCCCAGAATGCACTTCGCGCCCTGCGCGACCGTATAGGCCACCTGCTTTTCGACCTGGTCGGCCGCAGCCTCGCTGACAAGGGAGCCCATTTCCGTCTTCGGATCGAACGGATCGCCGACGACGACCTTTTCCAGCCGTGCGACCAGCGCCTTCGTGAACGCCTCGCGGATGCTGTTGTGGACCAGCAGGCGCTTGTTGGCGATGCAGATCTGACCGGCGTTGAACACGCGGCCGTCCATGACCATCTGCACGGTCTCGTCGATGTCGGCGTCGTCCAGTACGATCAGGGAATCGTTTCCGCCAAGCTCAAGCATCACGCGGGTCAGGTTCTTCGCAGCGTGCTCGTTGACGTCGATACCGGCGGCGGTGCTGCCCGTCAGGGTGATGCCGTTGACCAGCGGAGACTCAGCCAGCAGGCGGCCAACGACGGAGCCCTTGCCGGTAATGACCTGAATCGCTTCCTTGGGAACACCGGCGCGGATGAGCACATCGACCATGTAAATGTCGGCAGTCGGCGTATCGGAAGCCGGCTTGACAATGACGGCGTTGCCTGCGGCCAGCGCGGGCGCTACCTTGTAAGAGAACAGATCGACGGGGAAGTTGAACGGGATCACGCAGACCACGACGCCGAGTGGCTCCTCCGTGACATAGATGAGATCGGTCTCGCTGGGCAGGACGGTCTCATAACGGTGACGGATCAGCTCTGCATAGCCGGTGAACAGCGCGCAGACATTGTCGATCTCCGCCAGAGCCTGCGGATAGGTCTTTCCGGCCTCCTTGGTCTCCAGCGTTGCAATGGTCTCCTGCTCCTCGCGGTACATTTTCGCGGCGCGCAGCAGGATCTCCGCACGCTCAGCAGGCTTGTAGGCGCCCCAGATCTTTTTGCCGCGCTGCGCGGTCTCCAGCGCTCTCTGTACATCCTCCGCAGTCGCCTGCGGTACCGTTTCGGTGACTTCGCCGGTAGCGGGGTTTATGACGTTGATGACCTGCTTGTCGCTGGAATCAACCCATTCGCCGTTGATGATCATTTTCATGCTTTTATCCTTCTTTCTATGGAAATTGTTTTGCTTTTGAAAACAGCCGACAGCTCATTTTATTTCCGGTACATGCCGTCCGTGCAGCCGAGCAGCCATGTATGCTCCTCGTCGTCGATCCGGGTCTTGTCCCACGGATCTCCGGGCAGATGGCGTATCCCCCACGCATAGATCATTGGATAGCCGGGCGCGCAGACCTGAGAATGGAACTGCGACTGGATCACCAGCAGCCCATTGTGCCCGGTCTTGTATATTTCGCCGTTGGCAAAGCCCGCGCCGAAGCCCTGCGGCTTGTCGAAGCGGTAAAAGTAGACCTCCGGCTGCGGGTGGTGGTGCGGCGGATAGCTGCTCCACCTTCCCGGAAAATTCTGCACCTCTCCGAGCACCATATTGGAATACGGCGCGTTGCTGTAGTCGAAAAAGGTGCGGATATAGCGGCGCATCGTGCCGTCCAGCTCGCCGTTGTTCCCGGCCTCGACCGTCTGCACGTCGTCCGGTCCGTAGATGCGGCTGGGGAAGGTCCGCTCATTCGCGGTTTTCTGAATATAAAGTTCGCAGTGCTCTCTTGCCTGAAGGACGACCGGCGTTCCGGCGCAGATATGGATGCACCATGCGCCGTCGCGGAACGTGTCCTGCCTCGAGATCCGCCGTGTCTGCCCGTCGAGCGCCGCGTCCGCCGTTCCCTCAAACAGAAGAATCGCCATTTCCTTTTCAGGCTCCTCTATCCGGATCGTGTCGTCCCGCTCCAAGATCAGCAGCTGAACGTCCATGTTGATCTCCCGGCCGACGCCCGCGTCGCTGCGGAGATAGTCGTTGAAGCCCGGCCGGAACTCCTGCTTCTGTATATACATAAATGTATCTCTCCTGTTTTCTGCGCCGGGAAGCTGTATTTTGATCGTGCTCCCCCGTCCGCGCCCTTATATTATCAAAATATAACAATAAAATCAATATAATATCACAAAAATATTTCACAAGAAACCCGAATCAATCTTGTGAAAACTGGATAATATCTGAAGTTTCTCAAAATTCTCTGTTCTTTCCGTTCTGTCAGTCAAAAACTTTCGGCCCGGCGGATTGTCAAAAACGTCTGTATTTGCGTCCATTTTCGAAATATTTCAATTCTGTTTCTTGAATATAACCGTTTCATTGGATAACTATTGACACATTATATGTTAAGTGTTATCATATTCCCAGTCTTTTTATCAGGATGGTGACGAAATGCCCAGAAAAATCATCTGCATCGGCCAGACTTGCGTCGATGTGACGACGGATGCAGGCCGCGTGACCGGTGCATTTGCCCCGGAAGGCGCCCGGATCAACGTTCCGGCGATCCGTCTTTCTCTCGGAGGCGACGCGACGAACGTCGCCATCGCGCTGCGGAAGCTCGGCTGTCCCGCGCAGCTGATTAGCCGCGTCGGCGACGATGTCGTCGGCGAATGCCTGCTGACGGCGCTCCGCCACTACGGCATCGACACCTCGCAGACGCTGCGCGGCCCGCAGCCAAAGGCCGCAACGCAGATCTTCCGCTTTGAGGACCGGGCGCGCACGCTGTTCATCGACGCCCGGGATTACGCTCCCTATGAGATCCCGCTGAACAGCGTCTGTCCGGGTGACATCGTTGCGCTGTGCAGCCTTCTTCAGGAGCCACTCCGGGATTCCGCGCAGGTCCGGCGCGCAGCTTCGGAGGCAAAGGCACGCGGCGCGATCGTGTGCGCGGACGCCTACACCGTGCGCGATCAGTTCGATTTCTCCGTTTATCGTGACGCCTTCGCGTATTTCGACTACTTTTTCCCCAACGACGAGGAGGCCATGTGCTACACAAGGGCCGCCTCTCCAGAGGAGGCCTGCCGGGTTCTTTTGAGCTGGGGTGTCAAAAACGTCGTCATGAAGCTGGGCAAGGACGGTTGCATGCTCTATTCTGCGCAGGGTTCCTTCCGTCAGCCGGCGTTTCCGGTTGCGCATGTGGTCGATACAACCGGCTGCGGCGACCATTTTATAGCCGGCTTCCTGTCGGCGCTTCTGGAGGAGTTTTCTCCGCAGGAATGCTTCCGCCGCGCCCGCGC
>FR887189.1:14662-18363 GCA_000436735.1 Firmicutes bacterium CAG:170 | reverse complement strand
TGCTCCCGCCGCGCCAGCGCCGCCGCAGCCATTTGTACGCAGTTCATGGGCGCGTCCACCAGCGCGCTCAGCCGCTCCGCCGTGGAGCAGCTGCTGGGCATTTCCAAATCATAACTGTGACATGACATAAAATTAGTGATATTATTAATGAAAGGAACAAAATAGGCCATGCTTGTTACAATGAAAGAGATCCTAGACGTCGCCAACGAACAGAACTATGCCGTCGCCGCGCCGAACGTGATCAGCGAGATCGATGGACGCGCCGCACTGGAGACCGCGGAGGACCTGAATGCCCCGCTGATCCTGGACATCTCCTGGCGCGGCACGATGGATCTCGAGTTCGTCGGCTCGTACATGACCCGGCTGGCCGATCAGGCCTCCGTACCGGTCGCGATCAATATGGACCACGGCAAGGATTTCGCGCAGTGCATCCACGCCATCCGTGCCGGCTTCACCTCGCTGATGGTCGATCGCTCCACGCTGCCGTTTGAGCAGAACATCGCGGAGGTCGCTGAGATCGTAAGGATCGCCCATGCGGTCAATGTTAGCGTCGAGGCTGAGCTTGGCCATGTGGAGGAGGGCTGTCTGTACGATGTTGCCCGCGAGAAGGGTCTGACCGATCCGGCGCAGGCACGCGAATTCGTGGAGCGCGCAGGCGTCGACTGTCTGGCCGTTGCCGTCGGCACCGCGCACGGCAGCTATAAGGGCGAACCGAGGCTTGATTTTGACCGCATTACCGCGATCAAGAAGGAGGTCAACATTCCTCTGGTTATTCACGGTGCCTCCGGCACCGGTGAGGACAAGCTGGCGCAGGCCTGCCGCCTCGGCATCAACAAGGTCAACGTCTCCTGCGACCTGCTGCGTGCGGCCAGCATTGAGATTGAGAATCACGACAACACCTTCGACGGCGCATACGATCTCTGGAAGCTGATCCAGAAGGGCTACAAGCGCCGTCTCGGCGAGTACATCCGCCTGTTCGGCAGCGACGGCAAAGCCTGGACCGCGCCGCACAGCAAGCTTTTCCGCAAAAAATGGGGAATGCGCGAAGTCTGACGCGGAACGCGCAGAGCGTGTTCCAGCAGGAAAGGAAAGTTGCAACCAATGAATGCACGGATTGAAAAACGAATCGACTATGTCAAGAACATGACAAACGACGCCTATTTCTATGAGCGGATGACGCTGCTCGAGCAGGCGTACACCCTGTATCAGGATGAGGAGACCGGCCGGCGCTACGCGGACGCATTTTACTATGTGCTGAAGCACATGGCACTTCTCATTCTGGACGACGAGCTGATTGTGGGCGGTGTCAAGGAGATCATTCCGACCGCCGAACAGCAGGCGCTCTATGATAAGGTCATTTCCAGACCGGGCAACCAGAACGATATGCAGTGGGGCAATTCCTTCGATTCTCTGCTGCTGCAAAAAAGCGAGGAATGGGTCGAGCGCTATGCGCCCGAATGGTTCGTCTCCTACGGCCATCACACCGAATCGTGGCCGCTGCTGCTGCAAAAGGGCTTCGGCGGCATCCGCACGTTCATGCAGGAGCGTTTGGAGCACGACGACCTGAACGCCGATCAGCGCGTGTTCTATGAAAACGGTGTCATTATCTGCAATGCCTACGAGTGCTACGCGGCCCGCTATGCCGCGCTGGCGCGTACGCTCGCGCAGAGCGCCCCGACGGAGCAGCGCCGTGCCGAGCTTCAGCAGATCGCCGAAAATCTCGACCGCGTCCCGATGCAGCCCGCCCGCACCTTCTATGAGGCGCTTCAGGCCGTCTGGCTCGTCCAGATGATCAACTCCAACGTCTGTGGCGCGCGGGATTACGCCTTCGGCCGTATGGATCAGTATTTGCTGCCCTACTATGAAGCCGATCTTGCCGCAGGCCGTCTGGATCACGACCGCGCGCTGGAGCTGATCGAGAGCTTCTACGTCAAGATCAATGAGATCATTGGCTACTGCGTGTATAACTACCATCCGAAGCGTTCCCTCTGCAACCATTCTCTGCAATACATCTATATCAGCGGCACCGACAACGCGGGCCATGACGCGACAAACGCACTGTCGTATCTTTTTCTGGAAGCATGCGCAGAGGTCCGGATGCAGCAGCCGACGCTTTACATCCACTATCACGAGCAGATCAACCGCGATTTTTTGCACAAAGCCGTGGCCGTCACGCGCGAGGGGCGCGGCGACCCCTGCTATTATAATGATGCAAAGGTCGTCGAGGCGCTGATCAACACCGATGTCGTCACGCCAGAGGATGCGCGGCACTTCACGCATTACGGCTGCAACAACATCAATCTCGACTCGCAGGAGGACGAGATCCGCGAGATCTGGAACATCATGCCGAAGTTCGTGGAGCTTGCGCTCAACGGCGGCCATGATATGCTCACCGGCAGGCTCCTGACCTATGAAAGCAAGCCCGCCGAGGAGATCACCTCCTATGACGAGCTGTTCGGTATCGTCCAGAGCCACCTGGAATTCGCGCTGGAGGCCTCTAAGAAGATTACCGCCCGTTCGGACGCAACGGTCCGCAAAAACAAGACCTTCTCCGCCGAGTCTCTGCTTCTGCCGGACTGCCTTGCGCAGGGCATCGACATGACGCGGATGACGCGCTACAAGCACTGCAACGTCCACTGCGCAGGCATTGCGACCTGCGGCGACAGTCTCTATGCCATCGACCGGCTCGTTTTCCGTGAAAACCGGATGTCTCTTGCCGCGCTGCGCGACATTCTCCGTGCAGACTGGGCCGGGCATGAGGCGCTTCGCAGTGAGATCCTGACGCAGTTCCCCAAATTCGGCAACGATCTGGACGAGGTCGATTGCTATGCCGTTCGCTTCGGCGAAATGTTCTGCCACGTCGTCAAGGCGCACTCCCCCATTCAGGAGGACAACGGAATCACCAGAATGCTGATCCCTACCTTCTATTCGCTCGACCATGCCACGCCCATGGGTCGGCTGACTGCCGCCTCCGCAGACGGCCGTCATGCAGGTGAGCCGATCTCGGAAAACCAGTCCCCGGTCTACGGCGTCATGAGGAACGGCCCGACCGCCGCGCTCAACTCCGTGGCAAAGCTGCCGTTCCGCTATACGCCCGGCGGCGGTCTGAACGTAAAGATCCAGAAGGAGCTTCTAGCCGGCGACGGCGGCGTCGATGTGCTCCAGGGCCTTCTGGAGGGCTATTTCCGTCAGGGCGGCCTGCATATGCAGATCATGGTCAACGATCAAAAGGTACTGGAGGACGCCCGGCTCCATCCGGAAAAATACCGCGATCTTCTCGTACGCGTCACGGGCTACAGCGCTTATTTTGTCACGCTCTCTCCGGACGAGCAGGATGAAATCGTGCGGCGATCGTCCCTGTGAGGCGTTTATGAACGGACAGATCACAAATTTGCAGCGCTTCTCCGTCAAGGATGGTCCGGGCATCCGCACGACCGTCTTTCTCAAGGGCTGCCCACTGAAATGCCAATGGTGCCACAATCCGGAGACACAGCATGCGCAGCGCGAGTACGGTCTCCAGCAGGCGCTGTGCGTCGGCTGCCGCGCCTGCGCGGGCGTCTGCCCGAACGGCGCGCACCGCTTTTCGCCGGATGGCGCGCACCGCTTCGATCCCTCCGCCTGTGCGCTCTGCGGCGCATGTACGCGCGTCTGCCCGGCCGGCGCGATCCAGCTCTACGGCAAAAGCGGCTCCGCCGAGGCCC
>FR887189.1:8087-14497 GCA_000436735.1 Firmicutes bacterium CAG:170 | reverse complement strand
TAGATACCAGCGGCTGTGCGGGCGCCGAGGCCCTGTCCGCCGTGGAGCCTCTGACGGACCTGTTCCTGTACGATCTCAAGCTCATGGACGACGCGCTGCACCGGCAGTATACCGGCTGCGGGAACGGGCAGATCCTTGCCAACTATGTACACCTGATCCAGAGCGGCAAAACCGTGCATGTGCGCGTACCCGTGATGGAAGAAGTCAACGATACCGCGCAAAACTGGGCCATGCTGGAGGCGCTTCTGCACCGGTATCCGCCCGCCGCGCTGCGCTTTCTGCCCTACCACACGCTCGGCGCAGGAAAATATGCCGGTCTCCGGATGAACGCCGTCCGCTTCACGCCTCCGTCCGCGGAGCGTTTGGAGCAGCTTGCGGCCCGTTTCTCCGCATTGGGTATCCTTGTAGAAAAATTATAGCATTCTTCTCACTGTTTCCCATTTATTTTGATAAAAGTTGCTCACAAGTTTGATTGAAATTATCAACTTTTTCTTACACTTCACCATTTCTTTCGTTTCTCCTCATGCAATTCCAACAAAAAAGCTGCCACAATATAGAGGAATACACACAAAAACGCAGGCCGCACTGGTTTTCATGTTGACATTCCATTTTGCAGAGACTATAATTTATACCACAAGGTTAACTTCTTATGAAATTGGTGATAATTTATGGTCAACAATTGCTTATACTTTGCTTTTGCGACGGTTGCCGACTCGCGTGACGACTACTATCAGCAGCGTGCCGGTCTCTTACAGGAGGAGCTGGAAAGCACTGCATTCGTCGATGAGCTCGGCGCCGTGATCCGCTCCGAGGTCATCCGCACCCCACAGGCCGCAGACGACTTCGGGCGTCAGGCCGCACAGAGCGGCGCGCAGGCAATGATCATCCACATTCCGATCTGGGCAGACCCTGAGCTCAGCCTTTCTCTGGCGCAGAGCTTCGGCGGGCCGGTCCTCCTGCTGGGCAACACGCGCGGCACGACCTCCTCTGTAGTCGGAACGCTCGGCGCGGGCGGCGGTCTGGACCAATGCGGGATCTCGCATAGCCGTGTATTCGGCTCCGGCGAAGCACAGCAGGAGACCGTTCTTCAATTCCTGCGCGCCGCATATGCAAAGAAGGCGCTTGCGGGCAGCACCATGCTTCGCTTCGGCGAACGCAGCCTCGGCATCGTCACGGCCGACCCGGTGGAGGCGCTCTGGCGGCAGGATTTCAGTGTCAGCGTCCGCCAGCTCCCGCAGGAGCAGATCGTTGAGCTTGCCGAGGCGATCCCCGAGGCGGAGGTGGAGCGTCAGCTCCAATGGCTCCTGACGGACGGCTCCGCAGACTTCGACGAGGTCTTTACGGAAGCGGCGTTCCGCAGGCAGATCCGAAGCTACCTTGCCACAAAGCAGCTCATTGACCGCTTCGGCGGCAGCTTCCTCGGCGTCAAGTGCCAGAAGGAGCTCAGCGACGGCTATGTCACGCAGTGTCTGGCGCACGCGCTCCTGAACGGGACGGTCTGCTCCGAGGGCCGCTGCGACGCCGTTCCCTACGCCTGCGAGGCCGATGCAAACGGCGCGATCACGATGCGGATCCTCAATCTTCTCTCCGGCGGAAAGCCGACGACTCTTCTGGATATCCGCACGCTCGATCCGCAGGCCGGCGTCCTGACGCTTGCCAATTGTGGCGGCACGCCTCCGGAGCTTCTGACGGACGACACCTCGGCGCCGCTCCGCGGCCTACACATGTGCCGGCACACCTTCGGCGCCGGCGGCGGCGGTGGACTGTGCGGAACGCTCCGTCCCGGCAAGGCTACGCTCGCGCGCCTCAGCGTTAAAAACGGGAGGCACTGCATGAGCATCGTCGCCGGAGAGGTCATTCCCATGCCGGAGCAGGTGCGTGCATCCGTTCCCCATGCGTTCCCCTGTGCGCAGGTCCGTACCGGGCTGACGAAGGATTTCCTTCAGTCCTACGACTCCAATCACATCCACCTAGTCTACGGCGACTACATCCAGGCGCTGCAGCTCTTCTGCGGCATGACCGGCATCGACTGCCGTCTGTATTCGTAGGCATAGCTGTCCTCAGCTATCAAATTAAACACACTCGAAGGGAGAACCGAAATGAAAAAGCTTATCGCACTCGCCCTTGCACTGATCCTGGTGCTTGGCCTTGCCGCCTGCGCATCGAATCCCGATGCAAAGAACGACAACACCCCCGCACAGAACACCCCGGAAGCCGAAGCTCCTGCCGAAAACGGGACCAGCGACGCCCCCGTCGTCCACAAGATCGGCGTCAGCATCCCGACGCTCCAGGAAGAGCGCTGGCAGAATGACTTCAACTACTTCACCGAAGAGGCCGACAAGATGGATAACGTCGAGATTATCCTTCAGGTCGCTGACCTCGACGCTGAAAAGCAGAACACGCAGATCGAAAGCATGATCGCGCAGGGTGTCGAAGCCATCATTGTCTGCCCGGTCGATGTTGCGACCATCGGCGCAACGCTCGATTCCGCAGCCGCAGCCGGCATCTACGTTTCCGCCTACTGCCGTATGCCGGAAAACTGCGAGGTCAACATGATGACCTGGTTCGACCCGATCGTCGTCTCCGCGACCAACGCCAAGGTCGCCTATGATCTCTGCCCGGAGGGCAACTGGGTCATGCTCAGCGGCGATATCGCCAGCAGCCCCGAGACCGACGAGTTCTTCACCGGCTGGCACAGCGTCACGCAGGAAGCCGAGGACGCAGGCAAGATCAACGTCGTTATGGAACAGTACGTCACCAGCTGGTCGAGCGATAACGCCATGGTCTACGCCGAGGCTGCTCTTGCCCAGTACAACAACGACATCCAGGTCTTCCTGTGCGGCAACGACGGCATCTCCCGCGGCGTCATGCAGGCCTGTGAGGCTGCCGGCATCATGGACAAGGTCATTATCACCGGCAACGACGCCGACTACATCAACCTCGGCTATCTGCTCGAGGGCAAGATCGTCAGCACCACCGCTCAGAACACCCGCAAGCAGGTCGTCCTCGCGCTTGAGTCTGCTGTCGCTCTGATTGAGAACAACGGCGTTCTGCCCGAGTCCTACAACGATCAGATCACCGGCTACTACAGCAACGGCAAGCTGGACAAAATTCCCGCTCTGGCGGTCTACGCCGAAGGCATCACGAGCCGTGAAGACATCCAGACCAAGCTGATCGACACCGGTCTGCGCGATGCCTCCAAGATCCCCGGTTGGGAATAAGCCGAAACACACAGCACAGCACGAGAATACAAACCGCATTGTATGCAGGAGCCTTGCTTCTGCATACAATGCAGCATTTACGAGCAGGAAGAGGCCGGACGGGCTGCCCGTCTCCCCTCCGATTCCATTGTAATAGGAGGTAGCATGGACGATTATATTCTCCAGATGAAAAACATCACAAAAGAGTTCGGCAGCGTCAGGGCGCTTTCCGACGTGACCTTCAGCGTTCGGCGCGGGGAGATTCACGCGCTCGTCGGCGAAAACGGCGCCGGAAAATCTACACTTATGAAGATCCTCAGCGGTCTGTATCCCGCCGGAAGCTACACCGGCGAGTTGGTCCTGAACGGTGAGGTCCAGCACTTTACCAGCATCAAGGACAGCGAAAAGAAAGGCATCGTCATCATCAACCAAGAGCTTGGTCTGATCAAGACGATGGATATCTGCGAAAACCTGTTTCTCGGCAACGAGATCCTGAAAAACGGCATTATTCAGTGGAATGAGCAGATGCGCGTCACAAGAGAGCTTCTTGAGCGCGTTCATCTCAACATAGATCCGAAAACCAAGATTATCGATATGGGCGCCGGTAAGCAGCAGCTGGTCGAGATCGCAAAGGCGCTCGGCAAGAATGCGCGCCTGCTGATCCTCGACGAGCCGACCTCGTCCCTGACGGACGCCGACACGGAGAACCTGCTGCAAACGCTACGTGAGCTGAAGGCCTCCGGCACCACCTGCATCTACATTTCCCACAAGCTGGGCGAGATCTTCTCCGTCACGGACACTGTGACCGTCCTGCGCGACGGTCGCACGATCACGACCCTTCCGACAAGGGAGCTGACCGAGGATTCCATGGTCTCCTACATGGTCGGCCGCGACCTGCTCGACCGCTTCCCGCGCAAGGAGCATCAGCCCGGCGAGGTCATGCTCGAGCTGAAGAACTGGTCGGTGGTCAACCCGGACAATCCGGACAAAATGCTGATCGACCACGTCGATCTGGTCGCACGCAAGGGCGAGATTCTGGGCATCATCGGCCTCATGGGCGCAGGACGCACTGAGCTGGCGCTGAGCCTGCTCGGCGAATACACCCACACGCCGGACTCCGAGCTGTATCTCGACGGCAAGCGCGTTGCGCCGAAGGACCCCAAGCAGGCCATCGACTGCGGCATCAGCTATGTCACCGAGGACCGCAAGCGCTTCGGTCTCGTGCTCGACGCAGACCTTCAGCATAACATCTCGCTTGCCAGCCTCCGAAAGCTCTGCGGCCGCGGCGGCTTTATCCGCGGCAATGAGGAAATCAAGCGCTGCAACGACTATGTCGCGCGCATGCGCATCAAGACCAACAGCCTGATGCAGAAAGCAAAGAATCTTTCCGGCGGCAACCAGCAGAAGGTCGTTCTGGCCAAATGGCTCATGACCAAGCCGAAGGTCCTGATCCTCGACGAGCCGACACGCGGCATCGATGTCGGCGCAAAATATGAGATCTACAATCTTATGAACGAACTGGCGACAGCGGGCGTGTGTATCATCATGATCTCGTCGGAAATGCCGGAGGCGCTCGGTATGAGCGACCGGCTCTATGTTATGCATGAAGGCAAGATCAAGGGAGAAATGTCCTGGAAGGAAGCTACGCAGGAGAAGATCCTCTCCTGTGCGATAGGGGGATAACGCGAATGCTCAAGAATAAAGAAGGCTTCAAGCTGAAGCTTGACGTTTCCAAATATGCGATCGTTGTAGAAATGATCATCATTTTTGCGGTCTTTGCTCTGTTTTCCAAGGGCATGTTCCTGACCAATACCAATATCAACAATCTTATTCTTCAGACCTGCACCTACGCCCTCATGGGCTGCTCCATGGTCTACGTCATGGTCATCGGCGGCATCGATCTTTCGGCCGGTGCCGTGATCGGTTTCCTGTCCACCTTTGCCGCTACGCTCAGCGTAACGCTCGGCTTCTCCACCGGTGTGACGATCCTGCTGACGATCCTCTGCGGCCTGCTCATCGGCGCGTTCAACGGCTACTGGATCGCCTTCCAGCAGATGCCCGCCTTTATCGTCACGCTCTCCGGCCAAATGATCTTCAAAGGTCTGAACCTGCTGGTCGGCAAGGGCGTATCGATCGGCCCGGTCCCGGAATCGTTCGCCATGTTCGGCCGTTCCTTCCTGCCCAAGCTCATCTTTAAGGACTGGGCCTACAGCGACACGAGTGTGCTCGCCATCGTGCTCTTCCTCGCCGTGGCGATCCTTCTGACCATCAGCTCCAGACGCTCCAAGAAGAAATACGGCTTTGAGACGCTGCCGCTCGGCATAGAGATCCTCAAGATCGCCGCGATCTGCGTCGTGACCGTCGCCGTCGGCATCATTCTCATCAGCTACCGCGGCGTACCGAACGCCTTCGTCCTGCTGATCATCGTCTGCGCGCTCGTAACCTTCATGGCCAACAGCACGCCCTTCGGCCGCAGCATCTATGCAATCGGCGGGAACCGCGATGCAGCCCGCCTGTCCGGCATCAATATCCGCCGCGAGACCTTCAAGGTCTATCTGCTGCACGGCTTCGTCCTGTCTCTGGCTACGATCATCTATCTCGGCCGCGCCGGCTCCGCCTCCTCGGCCACCGGCACGAACTTTGAATTCAGTGCCATCACGGGCTGTATCCTCGGCGGCACGAGTACCCTCGGCGGCAGCGGCACAGCCATCGGTGCCATCATCGGCTGCTTGATCATGGCCAGCCTTGACAACGGAATGAGCCTTCTGAATCTCGGAACGACCTGGCAGTTCCTCATCAAGGGCTGCGTTCTGCTGCTGGCTGTTTTCCTGGACATCACAAGCAAGCAGAAGAAAATCTCCGCCAAGTAAGCGCCGCGTATGGAACGACAAATAAACGGCATTCTCACAGATATCCAGCGTTTCTCCGTCCACGACGGCCCCGGCATCCGCACGGTCATGTTCTTTAAGGGCTGTCCGCTGCGCTGTAAATGGTGTCAGAACCCGGAAACGCAGAAGCTGGCAGACCGGATCCTTTACAATCCGGCGCTCTGCATCGGATGCGGCGCGTGTATCCGTGCCTGCCCGAAGCACGCCATCGACCCGGAAACCGGCGAATACGACCGCAGCCGCTGCACCGCGTGCGGCAGCTGCGTAGAGACCTGCTACGCAGGCGCACGGACGATCCCCGGCGCAAAATGGACGCTGGCGG
>FR887189.1:6932-8018 GCA_000436735.1 Firmicutes bacterium CAG:170 | reverse complement strand
GAAGAGCGGCGGCGGCGTCACGCTTTCGGGCGGCGAGGTCACGATGCAGCCGGAGTTTGCGCTGGCCCTTCTGGAGGCGCTCCAGATAGAGGGCGTCCATACGGCCATTGAGACCTGCGGCGCGTGCAGCCTGCAAACCATGCTGCGGTTCCTTCCGCTGACAGATCTGTTCCTTTATGACGTAAAGCTGATGGATCCCGCGCGCCACCGGTCCTATACCGGGGGCGACAACGAGCAGATTCTGCAAAACCTGCGCGAGCTGGGCGCGCGCCGCGCAAATCTGATCATCCGCGTGCCGCTCATTCCGGGCGTCAATGACTCGGAGGAAAACCTCCGGCAGACCGGCCTGCTCGCACGGGAGGTCGGCGCGTGGGAGCTGCACCTTCTTCCCTTCCACCAGCTTGGCGAGGGAAAATGGGACAACCTCGGAATGCCCTATGAATGCCGCAGCTGCCAGCCGCCAAGCGAGGCGCAGCTGGAAACGGCAAAACAGCAAATCGAAGCGCTCGGCGTCCCGGTAAACATCGGGGGCCTCGGAATCTATTCCGGCAGAGGAGATAAAACACATGACAAGAGCTGAAAAAATCAAAAAACGCCTGTTTGAAGTCGAATATGTCACGAAAAAAGAATGGTGGGGCATGAACGAGACCATTCTGACCAACGACGCGATCAAAAAGGAGCCGCTCGTGGTACGCAAGGCGCTCGGGATCGAGTACGTCATGCGGAATATGCCCGCCGAGATCAAGCCCGACGAACTGATCGTCGGCATCGCGACCATGGCGGCCACCGGTCTGGGCTACGAATTCCCGGACTATGCTCTGCCGGAGGAAAAGGAGGAGGCTCTTCGCTCCTGCTATACCTTCAAATCCGTCTGGGGCCATCACCCCGGCGATTATGAAAAGCTGCTGCGCGTCGGTGTAAAGGGCCTGCGCGAGGAGATCTATGCCAAGCTCCGCGAGGAGGCCGCAAAGCCCGGCTGCGACGCCGGAAAGATCGATTATTACCGCGCCATGCTCATCAGCATCAACAGCCTCAACGACCTGTCCTACCGCTATGCGAAGCTCACGCTGGACGAGGCGGCCAAAA
>FR887189.1:6242-6907 GCA_000436735.1 Firmicutes bacterium CAG:170 | reverse complement strand
GGCCAAACCCGTCGATTCCGTCCGCCGTCAGGAGCTGCTGACTATCTCCGAGATCTGCAACAGGGTCCCGGAAAACCCGGCGTCCAGTCTCCATGAGGCGCTGCAAAGCGTATTTTTCATGATGTGCGCCCTGCAAAGCACGTTGGAGATCGTTCCGCTCGGCCGCGTGGATCAGTACCTGTATCCGTATTACAAGCACGACCTTGAGACGGGCGTTCTGACAAAGGAGCAGGCCGAGGAGCTGATCGTCAGCTGGCTCGCCAAATTCAGCGAGCGTGTCCAGACCAATCCGGAGTTCTTCGAGGCCAATCATGAAACAGCGCTCGACCAGTCCGACGGCGGCGACCCCGAAAACTACGGCGGCTCGTTTGCCATGGAAAATGACAAGGATTACAATTTCGGCACCTCCGCAAATCATTTCCTGCTCAATATGATCCTGGGCGGTCAAAATCCGGACGGCACGGACGCAACCAACGACCTGACCTACCTGCTTCTCGAGCAGTGGGCCTATCTCGAAGCCATTGTCCCCGTCTGCTCGGTACGCCTGCATAAAAACGCGCCCGCAAGGCTCTACGATATGTGCGCGCGCATCCTGCGCGACGGCAGCGGTGAGCCTGCGCTTTATAACGACGAGGTCGTGATTCAGGGCCTTGTGGACATCGGCA
>FR887189.1:0-6215 GCA_000436735.1 Firmicutes bacterium CAG:170 | reverse complement strand
TTCCCATTGAGGATGCGCGCTGCTACTCCAACGACGGCTGCTGGGAAACGCTCATCCCCGGCAAGACGAACTTCGGCTTTGAGTACGTCAACATCCTTCAGATTCTGGAGCACGCGCTCCACCACGGCCGCAGCCTCGTCCGCCAGAAGCAGGAGGCCGAGGACCTTGGCGATCCCTGTGCCTGCCCCGACTTCGACACCTTCTACAGCACCTTCTTCCTCCCGCTCATCCAAAAGCGGATGGAATTCGTTCTCAAGACCAAGCTGCGCTACCGCGCCGACCGTTACAAGATCGCGCCTTCTCCCCTGCTCTCGGCCATCATGGACGGCTGCATCGAATCCGGCCGCGATCTGTCCAACGACGGCGCCCGGTATAACATCTACCCACTCATGCTGACCGGCGTTGCCAACTGCATCGACTCTCTGGTCGTGCTCAAGGAACTCGTGTATGAACAGAAGCTCATTACAATGGACGATGTGGTCAAAGCGACCGCCTGCAACTACGTCGGCTACGAGGCCATGCAGCAGCTCGTCAAGAACCGCGCGCCGAAGTTCGGCAACGACGACGACCGCGCCGATGAAATGGCCGTTCGTGTGCTTGGAGACTGCGCAAAGGTGCTTGACGAGGTCAAGGCGCACATGGACGTAGAAGATCTGCTCACCGGTCTCGGCGTTGCGACCTTCGAAACGTATATGTCCATCGGCTACAACATGGGCGCTTCGCCGGACGGACGCGGCCTGCACGAGTCGATCTCCAGCAACCTCTCCCCCGCACTCGGCGTGGATAAGAACGGCCCGACGGCCGTGATCAAGTCCATCACGAAGCCGGATCTTATCAAGTACTTCAACGGCTGTCCGCTCGATATGCAGATCAATGCCAACGAGGCCGGCGGTGAGGAGGGCGTCAAGCGCATCGTCGCGCTGATTCAGTCCTTCATGGAGCTTGGCGGCGTCATCCTGACGCTGACGGGCGTAAACGAAAAGGATATGATTGCCGCGCAGAAGGATCCCAAAAAGTATGCGAATCTGCGTGTCCGCATGGGCGGCCTGTCCGCTTACTTCGTCGCGCTGCCGAAGGAGCATCAGGACACGTTGATCCGGAAGATCAAGCACAGCGTATAAAGGAGGAGACTGGTTCCCATGTATGATCAGAACTGTATGTATTGTGCGGAAAACGAGCATCTGCAAAGTCTGATGCTCCCGGTATGCGAGGTAGACGGCTTCCGGCTGTATCTTTTCCGCGACCAAACCTATCCCGGCCGCTGCATCGTCGCCTTCCGGGATCACAAGCGGAAGCTTTCCGAGCTGACCGTCGGCGAGACCGCCGATTATTTCGCCTGCATCCGCCGCGTGGCGCAGATGCTCGACGAGCTGTTCCATCCGGAGCAGGTGAACATTGCCATGTTCGGCGACAAGGTCCGCCATCTGCACTGTCATCTGGTACCGAAGTATGTCGGCGGCACGGATTTCGGCGGCATGTTCCAAATGAGTCCCGCGCCGGCAAAGCTGCTGACGCAGCCGGAATATGAGGCGATCATTGCATCCATGAAGGACTATTTTGCGAAGAAGTGACCCTTTTCACAGAATCAGGCCGGAACGGAGCAATGCCCGTTCCGGTTTTTTACCCGCGCCGCGTCAGCCCGGCTGACTTCGGCGCAAGAAGGAGGAAAGATCATGGCAAAGCCCGATTTCAACGCACTGAAAACGCTCAGTGCGGAGATCCGCAAAAGCACTGTCCGCGCCATCGGTTGCGCCGGATTCGGACATATTGGCGGCTCTATCTCCATCGCAGACGTTCTTGCTGTTCTCTACGGCGGACAGATGCGCGTAGACCCCTCCCGCCCGGACTGGGAGGATCGTGACCGGCTCGTGCTGTCCAAGGGCCACTGTGCGCCCGGCCTTTACGCCGCGCTGGCTCAGGCCGGCTATTTCCCGCTGGACTGGCTCCAGACGGTCAACAAGCCCGGGACGAGGCTCCCGAGCCACGCCGACGGTCGGAAGGTCCCCGGCGTGGATATGTCGACTGGCTCGCTCGGTCAGGGCATCAGCGCGGCCGCCGGTATCGCGCTCGGCAACCGGATCCAGAAGCGCAGCTGCTACACCTACTGCATCGTCGGCGACGGCGAGCTCAACGAGGGTGAGGTCTGGGAAGCCTGCGAGGCGGCCCGCCACCTCCGTCTCGACCATCTGATCGTTTTTGTCGATTGGAACAAGAAGCAGCTCGATGGCCGTCTAGAGGACATCTGCGAGCCGCTCGACATCGAAGCGAAGCTCCGCGCATTCGGCTTCGACACGAGGACCGTCTGCGGCTCTGATACGCAGGCAATCTGGGAAGCCATCGACGCGGCAAAGGCCGTTGAAGGACTTCCTCACGTGATCGTCCTTGATACCGTCAAGGGCCTCGGCATCGATTTCGCCGAGAAGCAGGAATTCAACCACTATATGACCTTTGGTACAGAGGAAGCAGAGGCGGCCTGCGCCGAGATCGACAGAAGACTCGCCGCCGGCACATATCCAGGAGGTATCCGCTGATGGTTAAGCTATGTGAAACGATCGCCGTCTCCCCGGAGGAGATGCGCCATGCCTACTGCAACGCGCTCATTGAGGCCGCGAAGAAGGATCCGCGGATCGTCAGTCTGGACTGCGACCTAAGCAGCTCCTGCGGCACGACGGGCTTCCGGAAGGCCTTCCCGGACCGTGCCTTCAACCTCGGCATTCAGGAGCAGAACGCCTGCGCGATGGCGGGTGGCCTGTCCGCTGCCGGGCTTGTCCCGTTCTTCCATACGTTTGCCGTCTTTGCCACACGCCGCGTCTATGATCAGGCCTTTCTCTCCTGCGCCTACGCCGGACAGAACGTCAAGATCGTCGGCTGCGACGCCGGCGTCAGCGCCGCGTTCAACGGCGGTACGCATATGGCCTTTGAGGACATCGGCATCATGCGCCTGATCCCGCACATCACGATCGTCGAGCCATCCGACCCAGCCATGATGCGCAGCCTTCTCCCGCAGATCGCGGAGACGGAAGGCGTTTTCTATCTCAGAATGCCGCGCAAAAAGGTCTACAAGGTCTATGAGGAGGGCTCCTCCTTCACGCTCGGCAAGGCCGCTGTGATCCGGGACGGCTCTGATGTAACGCTCATCGCCTCCGGCATGGAGGTCGTGCAGGCGCTCCGCGCGGCAGATATGCTGGCGCAGGAGGGTATTTCCGCGCGCGTTGTGGATATGTTCACCATCAAGCCCATCGACGCGGACTGCATCCGTACCTGCGCCGCCGAAACAGGCGCGATCGTCACCTGCGAGAACGAAAGCATCATCGGCGGTCTCGGCAGCGCAGTCGCCGAGGTGCTGGTGGAATCGGATCCCATTCCGATGGAACGCATTGGCGTACAGGATGAATTCGGCGAGGTCGGCCCGCAGAGCTATCTGGAGGAGCTCTTCGGTCTGACTGCCCCGTTTATTGTAGAGAGAGTAAAAAAGGTGATCGCTCGGAAACGGTGAACACAGCGAAAGGAACCATTATGAGCATCGAAAGGAAAAAATACTGCGTCAACGGCGAATGGAAGGAATCGAAAACGGAAAAGTGGCTGCCGGTCACTGACTCGTCCACCGGCGAGGTGATTGCGGAGGTTCCGTCCTGCACGCAGGAGGAGGTTCTCGAGGCGATCGACGCCGCCGACCGCGCGTTCCGGGAATGGAGCCAGGTCTCCATCTCCAAGCGCACGCAGCTGCTGTTCAAGTGGCGGAACATTCTCGTCGCGCATCTGGACGAGCTGACAGAGCTTTGCGCCAAGGAACTTGGCAAGACGCTCGATGAGGCGAAGGGTGATATCCTCAAGGCCATCGAGCCGACCGAGTTCGCCTGCTCCGTACCGTTCAGCTCGCAGGGATCCGCCTCCCTTCAGGTGACGACCGGCTTTGATACCGCCACCTATCGTATGCCGCTCGGCGTCGTGGCAGGCATCGTTCCGTTCAACTTCCCGGCCATGATCCCCTGGGGCTGGATGGTTCCGCTGGCCATTGCGACCGGCAATACCGTCGTCCTCAAGGCCGCGTCCCAGACGCCGCTGACCTCCATGCGCATCATGGAGCTGTTCTATGACGAGGGCGGCTTCCCGAAGGGCGTCGTAAATCTGGTCACATGCAGCCGCGGAGAGTCGGAGGTCCTTCTGACCGACCCGCGCATCAAGGCCGTCACCTTCGTCGGTACGACAGAGGTCGGCAAGCACATCTATTCCATCGCCGCCGCGCACGGCAAGCGCGTTCAGGCTCAGTGCGAGGCCAAGAATCACGCGCTCGTGCTCGAGGACTGCGATCTGGAGAGCACGGTCAACGCCGTCATCAACTCCACCTACGGCTGCGCCGGTATGCGCTGCATGGCCCTGCCGGTGATTGTCGTGCAGGAATCCATTGCCGACCGGTTTGTTGCGCTGCTCAAGGAAAAGGCTATGACCATGAAGATTGGCTGTGCCTACGATCCCGAAACGAAGCTCGGCCCCGTCGTCAGCGCAAAGCACAAGAAGTCCATCTGCGACTGGATCCAGAAGGGCCTCGACGAGGGTGCGGAGCTGGTCCTCGACGGCCGGAACATCGTCGTCCCCGGCTATGAGAACGGCTTCTTTGTCGGCCCGACCATTCTTGACCATATCACGCCGGAAATGTCGATCGGTCAGCGCGAGATCTTCGGGCCGGTCACGCTCATCAAGCGCGTCAAGACCTTTGAAGAGGGCCTCGCCATCATGAACGCAAATCCGTTCGCCAATGGCTCCGCCATCTTCACGCAAAACGGCTATTATGCGCGTCAGTTTGAAATGCTGACAGACGGCGGCATGGTCGGTATCAACGTCGGCATTCCCGTCCCGTCCGCCTATTTCCCGTTCTCCGGCAACAAGGATTCCTTCTTCGGCGACCAGCATGTGCTCGGGCTTGACGGCGTCCGCTTCTACACCAGAGCCAAAACTGTCACCATGCACTGGTATGACGAGCACTCGCGCAGAAAGGCCATGGACACCTGGGAGGGCACCGTAGAGCGGATCTGATCCGCAAAAATTCGTGCAGGAGTCTGTCTTATGTTTGTATTTTTTAATAAAAGCATGATTAACTCTTGAAATACTCCAAGAATATGGTATACTATTTGTAATATATAGATTTGAAAATCTGATTTTGGAAACGGAGCTACAACATGCGCATTGACAGACTGAACATGATCGAGCAGTATGTGATCCAGTGCAAGACTGCTTCTCTGGAGGAGCTTGCTACTCACTTTGGTGTCTCGATGAATACCATTCGCCGGGATGTGCGGCAGCTGTTGGAGCGCGGCGCGCTGGAAAAGGTCTATGGCGGCGTTACGATCAAGACCAGCCAGCATGTGCAGCTCCCGCTCCCGTATGCCATCCGCGCCAGCAGAAACATTGCAGAAAAGCAGGAGATCGGCCGTCTGGCCTCGGAGCTGGTTTCCGATAACGCCTCCATCTTCATCGACTCCGGCTCGACAACGCCGACGATCCTCGCCCATCTGGCGACAAAATCCAACGTGACGGTCATTTCCCACTCTTTGAGCGCGCTCTATGAAGCGTCCAAATATCCGAATCTGAATGTCATCGCGCTGGGCGGCATCTTCTATTCCAACACCGCGTCCTATATCGACATCACATCTATGGACGCGCTCTCCCGGTTGTCGATCGATACGGTCTTTATCGGTGCGACCGGCATCACGCTGGAAAACGGTCTGACCAATACGACCTATCTGGAAGCGGAAATGAAGCGCATCGTCATCCGCCGCAGCCGCGGCGCCGTCCTCATGGCGGATCACAGTAAATTCGATAGCTCCTCGATCATCACCTTCTGCAAATTTGAGGATCTCAGCTGCGTCGTGACGGACACGCTTCCGCCGCAGCGTTACATCGACGCCATGCGGATCAATCAGATCCGGCTGCTCTGCCCGGAAACAGAAAAGGACTGATATTTTACGCAATCAGGAACGCTGCCTTGCGGCGTTCCTTTTTTCTTCAGCCGAAGCAGCTTTTGCACCGGTCTCGCTTCTCCCCTCCGGTTTTACTTGACGCATCCCCCGTTCGGTGGTAAAATATGTACCACAATATGCCGCTGTGTTGGAATCGGTAGACAACGCAGACTTAAAATCTGCCAGAATTTTACTTCTGTACGGGTTCGAGTCCCGTCAGCGGCACCATGATTGCCGAACACTATAGATGAAATGGCA
>FR887188.1 GCA_000436735.1 Firmicutes bacterium CAG:170 | reverse complement strand
AAAGGAGGAGGGACATGTGTTCCTGCCGATGCCTACGCAGCCGGGCGGCGCCTACAGTGCGCTCACGGCGGCGACGCTCCTTCCGCTGGCGGCGGCGGGCGTAGACCCGCTGGAGGTGCTTGAGGGCGCGGCGGAGGCCTACAGCCAGTACGATCTGCGCGCGTTTGAAAATCCGGTGTGGATGTACGCCGGGGCGCGGTACGCGCTTTATGGCAAGGGACGCGCCACGGAGCTGCTCGGGACGTTTGACCCGGCGTTTACGGCGTTCGGAAAATGGTGGGCGCAGTGGGTCTGCCGCCACACATGCCAGGACGGCGTGGGCGTGCTGCCGGTCCCGATGGAGCTGACCGGCGGCCTCGACGCGCTCGATCTCATGATCGCCTCCGGGCGGTATCCGCTGTTTGAAACGCTGCTGCGCTTTGCACCGCTCAGCACACAGAAGATCAATGTGGAGATGGACTGGAAGGACTACGACGGGCTGGACTATCTTGCGGGGCGGAGCGTCGGCGAGGTTGAGCAGGCGGCCTATCAGGCCATGCTCGACACGCATGCGGCGGGCGACGTGCCGGTGATCGTGCTGGAGGGTGAGACAATGACTCCGGCGGCGCTTGGAGAGCTGTTCTATTTCTTCGAGCTGGCAAACGCGATCTTTGCGTGTGCCTGCGGGATCGACCCCTTCGACCTGCCCAGGGTGCTGCCCTCCCGGCAGGCTGCGGCGGCGATTTTGGGGAAACCGGAGGAAAATGCATAAACTTTGCGGGATATGCTCTTGTGTATTCGGAAAAAGAATGCTATAATGAATCAGAATATACGGTTGGACCAGGAAAAGGAGGAATGCTCTATGGTTCACATCATCATGGGACCGGAAGGTTCCGGCAAAACCAAAATGCTCATTGACGCCATCCATCAGGCTCTGAAGGAAGAAAGCGGCAGCATGGTCTGCATCGAAAAAGGCAGCACCCTGCGCTTTGACGTCGATCATCGTGTCCGCCTGATCGACGCGGGCGAATACGCCCTCGGCAGCTATACGTTCCTGAAGGGCTTTATCAGCGGTCTGCATGCGGGAAATTTCGACATCACCCACATTTTTGCCGACGGCTTATATAAGATCGCGCACTGTAAGGACGATTCCGAAACGGAAGCTTTTTTGAACTGGTGCAATCAGTTCTCGATCGCAAACGACGTTTCCTTTACCTTCACGATGCAGGGCGACCCCGAGACGGCGCCCGGCTATATGGCAAAGTATTTCTGAATTTGAAAATCGAAGGCAGCCTCTCATGAGGCTGCCTTTTTTGCGTATTCCGCCGCGCCGTCAGAGCAGGACGACGGGCTTGATAAGTTCCTTCGGCTTGTCCTTCATGAGAAGCAGCGCCGTTTCCAGACTTTCAAAGCCGCTCAGACGGTGCGTGAGCAGCGGAG
>FR887187.1 GCA_000436735.1 Firmicutes bacterium CAG:170 | reverse complement strand
GGCGCGGCCCCCGGAAGCATTCCGGGGGCCGTTTTCCTTCAAATGTTCGTTTTTCATGGATTTTCGTTTTTTCGCCCAAAAAAGTTTTTCACAATTCTTTCAACTTTTCTATTACATTTCCCTGCCGCTTTCTGCTATAATGGAGATACGCAATACGATAAGAAGGGAGAATCTGCTATGTTCGCAGTCGGGGATCATGTGATCTATGGATATGAGGGCGTCTGCCGCGTGGACGAGGTCGGCTGTCCGCACGTCGCCGGTCTGGACAAGTCGCGGCAATATTACCGGCTCACGCCGTACTATCGCGGCGGCACCATCTATGCCCCGGTGGACGGCAAGATCGCCATGCGGCGGGTCATCAGCCGTGAAGCGCTGGACGCGCTTCTTCCGGCGCTCCGGCAGCTCCCCCCGCTCAGCGATGTCCCGGAAAACAGCCGTCTGGCAGGCGAATATTACCGCTCCATCCTCAGTGAGCATCGCTGTGACCGCCTGCTTCAGCTCTGCAAGACCTTCCACCAGAAGCAGCAGGCCCTGTCCAGCCTCCGGCGCAGCATCAATTCCACGGAGATGCGCAGCTGGAAAACGGCGGAGGAAATGCTCTACGGCGAGTTCGGCTTCGTTCTCGGGATCGAGCCGTCAGCCGTCGCGCAGTACCTGAGCGAATGCCTCAGCTGAGCGAATGCGGCAAAACAAATAATATAGATGTCCCGGCGCAGCCAAGCTCTGCGCCGGGACATTCTGTGTTCAGTTTTCCATCTGCCGGCCGAGAAATCCCGCGACGGTCTGCACCAGCTTCTGTTCGGACTCCGTCAGCGGCGCGCTGCCCTGCTCCAGCAGCAGCATCACGCACCCCATCAGGTCGCCTTCGGACAGGATCGGCGCCGCAACGCCCAGAAAATAGCGCTCCAGCCCATCGCAGACGTAGATGCGGCTCTCGCCGTCGGTGTAGCGGTAGATCTTCCGGGCCTCCATCAGCCGCTCCAGCTCCTGCGAGCAGCGCTTGTCCATCAGCTCCCGCCGCGGCGCTCCGGCTACGGCAATGATGCTGTCGCGGTCGCTGACCACGGCGATATGACCGGTGTTCTTGCCGATGGAGTCGCAGATCTGCGCCGCAAAATCGGTCAGGTCTCCCATCGGCGAGTATTTTTTAAAAATGACCTCTCCATCCTTCTCCGTGTAGATCTCCAACGGGTCGCCGTCACTGATAACATGGACACGGAAAATCTTGTCCTCGTGGCCTTTTGAGGACTGGATCAGCGTGTTTTCGATATTTTCCGTGCCGGAATTAAAATTTACGGCATTCTCCGTTTCCGCGGGGAGTGTTCCGCAGCGCAGCAGCGTGTCGATATCCGATTGCAGCCTGATTTCTAAATGATCCTCATAGACGATGATCCGGTCGATCAGCAGCTCTAAGTCGTTGCGCTCCAGCTTGTCCTTTTCCAGAATGTCATGAAATACGTCGATGGCGGTCTTCGCCACGCGGTTCACCTGAATGATGGTGTTGCGCTTATCGGACAGCAGGTCGATCTGGTGGTTGATGCCGTCGATCTTCTTTTGGAGGTCGGCTTCCATCTCATCATACAGCGCCTCGATGGAAGCCTCCTGCTCCGGCTTTTTCATAATCTCCCGGATGCGCTGGCGCTTTGTGACCTTCAGCTCCTCGGTGAGATCGGCCAGCACCGCCGCCAGATTGTCGGCAGACTGTTCCGTTTCCGCCACCTGCTCGGTCTCGCGCTTCAGCTCCTCGTTGAGTTGCGCCAGCATGGCGGAGGAGCTGTCCGCCAGCTTGCGCACATAGCTTTTCAGTAGCTCGTCCAGCCGGTCAACGCGGATATGGTGGCTGGTGCAGCCTTTCAGACCGCGACGGTGATACGTCCCGCAGGTGTATGCGGGCGCTAAATCGCTCCGGCTCATGGCAAACATCGGACTGCCGCAGTCGCCGCACTGCAAAAAGCCGGAATACACGTTGTCATTGATCTTGACGCCGCGATAGTTATTACGGCTGCGCTTTTCCCGCAAAGCGATGGTGATGGCGAAGGTGCGGTAGTCGATGATGGCCTGATGGTGGTTTTCAATGACGATATGCTCATCGTCGTTGCGCTTGATCTCCTTGCCGTTGATCTTGGCGCGAGTATACTTGCCCTGCCGGAGCGTGCCGATATAAAAATCGTTGTCCAGAATGCCCTGCACCGTGGCGATGGCCCAGGCGTTTTTGGCTTCCCGTTTCGTTTTCTTGCCCGCCGCCTCCTTGCGCATCCGCTCGGACATGCGCGGCGTGGGAACGCCCTGATCGGTGAGGTAGTTGGCGATTTTCTTGTAGCCCCAACCGGCGTTGCTGTAAAGGTCAAAAATCTTGCGGACGGTCTCGGCCTCCGTGGGGATGACCTCAAACTGCTTGTCCTCGGTCACGAGATAGCCGTAGGGCGCGGCGCAGATCCACTCGCCGTCGTTCTGCCGCCGCTTCACAACGCTGCGCACCTTGCGGGAGGTGTCCGTGACGGGCATTTCGTTCACAAGGAACTGGAACTGGATTTTCAGCCAATCGTCGTCATTGGGGAAGTCCACGCCGTCCCCGATGGAGACGATCCGGACGCCCGCGTCGCGCAGGTCTTCCAGCTCTACCAGTCCGCGCGAGTTGCGGCGGGAGAAACGGGAAAAATCCTTGATGATGAGAATATCGTACTTGTGGGACATGAGTCCCCGGCGCATCTCCTGATAGCCCTCGCGCTGCTCAAACGTGTAGCCGGAGCGGTCGCGGTCTTCAAAAAACGTCAGCGTGCTGCCGGGGAAGTGGGTCTTTACATAGTCCTCGATGATGGCCTTCTGGTTCTCGATGGAGATGTTCTTCTGATCCTGCTCATCATCCACAGAAATACGGGCATAGCCCGCAATGTCAAATGTTTCGGTCATGATAGGCTCCTTTGCCGGTGAGGCTGGTCATATGGATAGCGTCCATACGGTTTTTTTGCTTTTGGGGTTTCGGATTGTCAATGTCGCATCCCGCAGACCGTGCGGAATATTTGTGCAGGTGGAAAGGTCAATGTGATAATCGAAGTCATTCCAGTTTCGGAACTGGGGAAGCATTTGCGCATCGTTTTTTTCAAGTGCAACGCAGTTTTGAAGATAAGTGCTTTCGTTCAGAATAGTTGGATAGGAGGCAATCAGCATCAGCATCTTCAATCCGCAGGAACAGCTCTCCATCCACCATGCGTCCTCGGTTTCGCAGCCGTCGCACATCTCCATATCCATCAGAATGTGATCTACCAGAACCTCGGCAGAATCTCGATCTAAACCATGCTCCAGCATCGTATGCAGAATTTCCAGTCCGGATTCCGTTTGGCAAAAGGCTAACATCCAAAGCGGGTGGATGTTGTCTCCGTCATCCGTAGGGATGTTGCGGGAGGCAATATCCATTCCGTGCGCATAAAAAAGCTCCAGAAACTTCGGGAACGCAGCTTCCAAATTCTCGTTATCCTGCATTTCACAAAAAAGTTCACCCAAAAGATGCTCATCTGGTTCGTTTTCATCTGAAGAGCCGAGCGGATCAGCGCCTGCTACCAATAATCGTTCGGCCTCTTCATAGTCGCAGGCAGTTACGGCATTAAGCAGGGCTTTATTTAATTCAAATGCCTTTTTCATCATACACCTCCGCCCTCAAGCGCCCGGAAACAGCTCTAAAGGCTCACCGCGATTTGGTGATGGGTCCAATTCTTCTCCAAACTGGTGCGGATAGTTGAGGTGCTTGAGTTTCTCATCCGCTCTGGCGGACACTATAATGATGGGGCAGGAGACCAGAAAGAACAGATAATCGGTTCCATATGTCCACTCCATCCCATTGAAGAAGCCCTCAGCATCCACCATTTCTGCGAGAAACGAAATGGGGGCGTCCTCGCCGGACAAGGTCTTGTATATGTCCGTCTCCAGCAGATCGTCATCCTTGAGGTCATCAAGGCACTCATATTGTTTCACGCAGAATTCATCGATTTCTTCGTCCTCCGGCTGGTGCGGCAGGTATTTGGATGTGATGAAATAGTTGCTCTGCTCAAACTCTATGAGGATGCTCCCAAAATCACCCGCCGATGAATTGACGATCAGGCACGGCTCGGCAAGATGAATGCGTTTTACGCGCTGTTCTCTGCAACAGTGCAGAAATTCTGCGAATTGCTCTTGGTTATTCATATCATTCACCCTTGAGATATTTTTCCGTCTGCCGGTCAAACTCGGAGATGTATTCAGCGTCTTGCTTCTTGCGGAATTGATCGTAAATTGCGCCGACCTTTTTGGTCGCCGCTTCCCGCGAAATGCGACCTTTTCCGTCCAGCACCTTGCGGCGGTTGTTGGTCAGAAATCGGTCGGTTTCGTTCAGCCAGTCCTGCATACTCATGAGCTGCTCGTCCTCTGCCATCAGCTCGGCGTAGTCGATGAACATGGTCACAAGACGATTCAAACGGCTCAATTCTTTTTCGTTCAGGTAGTTCTTCGCTACCAGTGTGTCGCTTTTTAGTATCTTTCCATCCGGCGCGCCCTTCCATGTGGTAAGCCCCATCGTGGGACTGTCCAGTGTCGCCCGCTCGGAAATCAGCTCTGCGGCAGTCTTGCCGGTGACGGCGTAATGCAGCTTGTTTTGTACAAAGGCATAGAAGGCCTTTGTCGTCTCACTATTTTTGTCGTAATCATAGCTGCATTGCTCGAAGACATCGGCTATTTTTTGATAGGCGCGGCGCTCGCTGGCGCGAATCTCGCGGATGCGCTCGAGCAGTTCGTCGAAGTAATCCTTGCCGAACGGACGGCCGTTCTTCATCAACTCGTCATTCAGCACAAAGCCCTTCTGGATGTACTCTTTGAGCGTCTTCGTCGCCCACTGGCGGAAGCGTGTGGCCTTCTTGGAGTTCACACGGTAACCCACGGCGATGATGGCGTCGAGGTTATAAAAATTGGTGGGTTTCGTAGAAAATTCGGAAATTCCGAATTTTCTCATGCAGGATACTTTGTCCAGTTCTTCCTCCTCGAAAATGTGTGACAAATGCTCGCTGATATTGGACTTACTGGAGTCGAACAATTCTGCCATGCCAACCTGCGTCAGCCAGAATGTCTCATCCATAAATACAACATTTACAAATTCTTTTCCGTTTTCATCGCTGTACAGGAGAATTTCACTGTGCTCCATCATTTCATGTTCCATTTGCGTTTCCCTCCGTTTCTCTGGCGGCAAGCATGAACCACACATATCTTTTGATAAACACATTGTTTTAGATAATATTGTACATGATGTTTTCAAGCTTTGCAAGGGCAAAAAAGAAAAGGGCGGAAGAGATTTCTCTCTTCCGCCCGAGGTTCATCGCTCCATGCCTGCGGCGCGCTGCTTTTTCGCCTGCTGCACGGCCTTTTCGGCGCTGCGGCGGCGGTTGAAGAGCAGCAGATCCAGCGTGTTCTCATAAAGATCGCCCTTGCCGGACTCGAACACGGCGACCATGTATTTCTTCGTCTTATACTTGGCGTAAATCTCTTTTAGTCCCTCCCGCAGGACGGGGTCAATTTTTTCTGCATTCGTCAGCCAGATTTCAACAAGCTTCTGATCGTCCCTGACGTTCATCTCCAAATAGAACCAGCCTCCTTTAACATCCTTAGTTTCCTCATCTTTCCTGCGGCTTATGCGCGGCCACCTGTTTGGCCGCCTGCAAAATCTCCGGCGGGATGCCATCCACCATGCGGTGCAGCTCGTCCAGCTCCCGGAGCTTTTCGTTAATCTCCAATTTTTTCAGGATGCTTTCCTTGGAGGCAGCGCCCAGTTGCTTTTCGAGCGCCGCGTTCTCGGCGGTCAGCGCCTTGTAGGCTGCGTCGTACTTCTTGAGCTTCGTCCGCAGAGCCTCTGCGCCGGGAACGTACTTTCCCAGCAGCGCTTCCAGCTCGTCCAGCTTGACCTTTTTGTTGAACGGATTGGTGTCGTTCAGAATCGCCATGATCTGCTCCTTCATCCGGTTCAGGTGGACAGCCTCCTTGAACAGCCGCGGCGGAATATGGTCTCGTCCGGTTTCGCTGGTGCTTTCACCGCGTTCCAGGTCGGGATATTTCTTGACCATGTGCTCCCAGAAACGGTCCTGCCACTGTGTCAGCTTCTTCTTGTTGCCGACGATTTCCTTGGCGGAGAGCCGCTTGTCCTCCGTCAACGGGACGAAGCAAAGGTGCATATGGGGCGTTTTCTCGTCCATATGCACCACGGCGGAGATGATGGTTTTCGGGTTCTGGTGTTCCCGGATGAAGCCCAGCGCCTCCTGAAAATAGGCCTTGATTTCGCCCTTTTTCTTTCCCTTAAAGAACTCCGGACTGGCCGTCACGAGAGCCTCCACCACGCGCACGCTGTCCGACCGTGTGCGGCAGCCCGCCTCGGCGATCTGCTTTTCCGCCTCGGCGCGGTACTTGCGCTGGGGCGTTACCAGATGGAAATTCATGTGGCTGCGGGACGTGTCCACGTCGGGGTTGCTGGCGTATTTCTCCTTGGTACGCTCGTTGTGAGCCTCGATATGGCCGATTTCCGGCCCCTTGTACTTGGCAAAGCGGAGAATCGCAAACAGAGGCTTACTCATTTATTTCTCCCTCCGTTTCTGCCAGATCAGGTCATAACCCAGCACGTCGGCCAGCTCCACGACCTCCTTATAGCGGATGCTCTCCCGCTGCAATTTTGCGGACAGATTGGAAACGCTGTCGCTCCAATCGTGTTCCTCGGCCAGTCGGTCAACGACCTCCTGCATGGTAAATCCGGCGCGGACGATCTGCGATTTGATCTCATTTCTGATGCTCATAAAAACCTCCTGTTTTTTCGTGATGAAAACAGCGAAGCGGGTTTGCGTTTCCGAAAACCTGCTTCGCTGTTTGGCATAATATCCTGTTTCCCTCAAATCCGCTGGAAACGCGGCGGCCGATGCCTTCTTCGTAAGTGAGGGGTATCGACTTTCCGAATCCGTGTGACTTCGCTCTAAACCGTGCAGCACCACGCGCATCCGTGAAGCCGGTGCGCGGTTCCGAGCAGCGCGGTTTCGTAAAATCCTTTCGCCGCCGCGCAAATTTTTTTCCGATTCTCACCTGCCTTGCAGATACCCCTTCCGTTTCAGCTCCGTCAGATCGGCGGCCACGTCCTCCGGGCGCATCCGCGCAAGGCAGCTCAAGTCGTAAATATCGTACCGAGCCACCAGAAGCAGCGTCATCAGCAGCTTCTGCGTGCCGGTCAGATCGCTGTCGTACAAGTGAAACAGCGGCAGCTTCTTAAAATAAACTCTTCCCATTGCATCCTCCTTTACAGCTGAACTTGAAAACATCTATCCCATCCATCCGGGGTTTTTGGGGATGCTTGGGATGGATGGGATGGAGAATTTCGTGTCTGAGCTCATACAACCGGCGGCGCGACCAGCGCCTCGATGCCCCAGAAGCCGTTGACCCGCTTGCCGAGGGCGTTCTGGATGTGATTGTCGTGCTCCAGGCCGAACTCGTCGGCGTGCTTTTTGAGGGTCATGCTCACCGTCCGCGCGGAGCGCGGCTTGTAGGCGTTGTCGCTGCACCACAGGCAATAGATGCCGTACAGCGCGGCGGACGGGATGGCGCTGTCGGCCTTCAGGCGGATGTAGCCCTCAGAGCGGAGAAACAACAGCACGTTGTCGGCCTCCCGCCGCGCATCCTCACGGTTGGATTTCGTCCGGCTGCTCTCTGTGAACCGGAAGTTGTTGGCCTGCAAGCGGCGCAAGCCCTCCAGACACCAGAGAAAGATGCCCTCGCTCTCATCGCAGAGCTTGTCCGCCAGAAAGGGATCGTCCTCCCGATCTAGCGGCTTTTTCTTCACCGACAGGATGAGCTGCCGCCGGTAAAAGCCGTCCGAGTGGTCATAGAGCGATTCCAGATCGCCGTTGGAAAACGCCAGAAACCGGACGTACATCTGCCCTTGGTAGCTCTGCTCACCCTTGCGCTCCAAATCCATAGGCATTTCGGCAGTGATGAGGGACTTGAGATAGTGGGTGGATTTCAGCGCCTCCAGCTTCATATCGTCGTCTACCATCAGCAGCTCGTGCTCCAGATCGGCGCGGGCAAAGGGGCTACGCTCCACCTTGGCGATGCTGCCGTTTTTCATGTTGCCGCCCAGCAGCTTCTGCATCACCACGCCGATGCGGCTCTTGCCCTCGCCGCCGTTGCCCTTGAGCAGCATCATGACCTGCCCGCGGTTCGTCGGAATCAGGCAGTAGCCGAGGTATTCCTGTAAGGTCAGAACGTCCTCCGGCTCCAGCAGGTCAGACAAAAACCGCAGCCATGTCACCGGCTGCGGCGCGCTGGAGTCATATCGGATGGGGAGACGGTTGCGGCAGAACTCCTTTTCGGTGCGAAACTCGCCATTGAGAAACAGCGTGCCGTTTACCACATGGATCCGATCCTCCTGAATGGGCAGCTCCGGCGTGTAAGCCTCCAGCTTGAGCGTTTCCAGCAGACTGGTGGCGCGGCGGGCCGTGCCGCTGGTGAAATGCGGGCGAAGCATCTCATAAATCTGCTTCCGAATGCTCTCCTCGTCAGCAACGCGGCCCTCCACCGTGAAAAAGCTGCCGCCGACGCAGACCATCGGATACTCTGCCAGAAAGTCCTCACAGAACAGCACCTCGTTGAAGTGCTTGTCCTGCATCCAGCGGGGCGGTTCATTTCGTTCCATGTGATTCCTCCCTGATCTGTCGGTTTCGCGCCTCCATCCGCATGAGCCGCTCGTCCTTCTGCAAGTCAGCCACCACCTCGGCGCGCTCCTGCGGCGTGCCGCAGGCCAGAATGTCCAGCATATTCCCGATGCGCTCGAGCATATGGCAGGCCTCCGCATAGCGCGGGTCGATGGCGTCCTCCGGCGATTGCGGGGCACAGTGCTCCTTCCAGTCCTGCAAGATTTGCAGATAGTCCCCCAGCACACGGAAGCAGCGCCGCTCGGTTTCTGCCTGCGACTTCCCGCGCTGTAGCTTTGCGAGAATGGACGGCTTTTGCTCGGTCATGCCGAAATCTGTCGCCAGCTTCTTCAAAGCGTCATAGCCGCTCAGGCTGAACAGCCTTGCCGCAAGGTCGATCACATCGCCGCTTGCCCCGCAGCCGAAGCAGTAGAAGTAATCCTCGTTCAGCTGCATGCTGGGCGTGCGGTCGGCGTGGAAGGGGTAGCAGACCATGCTGCCTTGCTGGATCGGCAGCCCGTACCGTTCCGCCGCCATGCGCGGGGTGACGGCGGCTTTCACGGTATCAAATAGGTTCATAGGCATTTCTCCCTTCAAAATTTTCTGACAATTTTTCCTTGTCACCTGAATATACGGAGAAAAAGTCTTAGACCGACGAAATCAGGCACTTATGCAAGCAAATAGCAAAAGCCTCCCGTGCTCTTGCAAAA
>FR887186.1:7299-10153 GCA_000436735.1 Firmicutes bacterium CAG:170 | reverse complement strand
CCGGCTCCTCGACAGAAACGGGTGTTTCCGAAATCACAGGCTCTTCAACAGGAAGCGGGATATCCGGCACGGCGGGAGCTGCCGGTGCATACTGCGCATTCGGCTGGACGGGTGCAGAGTAGCCAAAGCTGTTTCCGGATACGGCAGACGGGGCCGGAGCTGCGGGCGCGGGCTGCGGACAGACGGGAGCCGGGGCCATCTGCGGGAGCGGCTTACCGCATTTGTTGCAGAAGCGGTCGGCCGCAGCGGCCTCCGCACCGCAGCTCGGGCAGCGGCGCACAGACGCGGCAGCCGGAGCGGCCTCCGGACGGACGATTTTGGTGCCGCAGACGCCGCAGAACTGAGAACCGTAAGGAATCTCTGCGCCGCACTGTGGGCATTTGACGATACCCTTGATCCGCTGGATCTGCTCGCGCCACTGCGCGATCTTTTCCAGAGATTTGTTTACAAGCGCGATCTGCGCGGCACATTCTGCATCCGGGTCATTTTTATGGTTTTCATAATATGTCTTGCCGATCTGTGTGTAGGACTGCGCGACCATTTTTTCTTCCGTATCGATAACGCTGGTCAGGCGGGCGATCTCCGTAAGGTTTTTCGTCTGCTGCGCGACGCCCTTTCCGGCGTCCGAGACCTTTTTTCCAAGCTGATCCAAAAAACTCATGATTCGGCTCCTTCCTTTTTGTAGCTGCTTCCATTATAGCGCAAAAACGGCAGATGAACAATAGAAATCCGCATTTTTCGATATTTTTGCGCCGCTGTCTGCATTTGGCGAAACAGAATACACGCGTTGTCGGGAGAAAAGGCCTCTTTCGGGCGCACTCAGTGAGAAAGAACTTGACACAGCGCATTCGGTCTGCCATGATAATAAATCGATATTTGCCGTTTCTGTGAAGCGGAGAGAATGCGGAGGGCGCGTGATGGGAAAAATGACCGCAATTACAGATTTTTCCGCGCCGGAGCTGGACGTGTACGCGCGGCTGACGGAAAATCAGCTGCTCTGCCGCGAAGCGCCGGAAAACGGAATGTTTATCGCCGAGAGCCTGCTTGTGATCGAGCGCGCGCTCGCGGCGGGCTATGAGCCGGTGTCGTTTCTGGCGGAAACTGGGCTGGCGCATGGTGCCGCAGCGGAGCTGCTGGCCGGATGCGGGGACGTTCCGGTCTATACGGCGGAGCTGGAGGTGCTCCAGCAGCTGACGGGTTATGCGCTGACGCGCGGGCTGCTGTGCGCCATGCGCAGAAAGCCGCTCCCAACGGTCGAGGCGGTCTGCCGCAGTGCGCGGCGGATCGCGGTGCTTGAAAACGTGATGAATCCGACGAATGTCGGCGCGATCTTCCGTTCCGCAGCCGCGCTCGGGATGGATGCCGTCCTGCTCACGCAGGCGTCCAGCAACCCGCTTTACCGCCGCGCCATCCGCGTGAGCATGGGGACGGTGTTCCAGATCCCGTGGACATTTTTCCCGGAGGGCGAGGCGTGGCCGGAAAACGGCCTGGAAAAGCTCCGCACACTGGGCTTCCGGACGGCGGCGATGGCACTGCGGGACAATTCGCTGCGCATTTCCGACCGGCGGCTCCTGACAGAGCCGAAGCTTGCCGTCGTGCTCGGGACGGAGGGCGACGGGCTTGCGCCCGAGACCATTGCGCGGTGCGACTATACCGTCCGCATCCCCATGGCGCACGGCGTGGATTCGCTGAACGTCGCTGCGGCCAGCGCCGTGGCGTTCTATCAGCTCGTGCCGCAGCCGGAGGACGGCGCCTGACGGGGCGGCTTGACAATCCGGAGAGCAGAACGTATAGTATAGTGTATATTCTGTAGAATTTTGACAAAAGAAGGGACAAACGGAATGCTGGAACGATTCCGGAAGCGGGCGGTGTATCTGCTGCGCAAGATGAATCCGCCGCAGATCATTGTGCTGATGTTTCTGGCGGTGATCCTTACCGGGGCGTCGATCCTGACGCTGCCGGCCTCCTCGGCGGCGGGAACGCCGACGGATTTTCTGACCTGCCTGTTCACGGCGACGTCCGCGACCTGCGTGACGGGCCTTTCCGTCGTGGAGACGGGCCTGCACTGGAGCATATTCGGCCAGTGGATGATCCTGCTGATGATCCAGATCGGCGGCCTCGGCTTCATGAGCATCGCATGTGTATTTTATATTGTGCTGCGCCGCCGGATCGGATTGAAAAAGCGAATGATCCTCGCGCAGGCGCTGAGCCTGGATTCCATGAACGGCGTGGTGCGGATGGTGCGGAACGTCGTGCTCGGCACGCTTGCGGTCGAGCTTTGCGGCGCGGCGCTGCTGACGGCGTGCTTCCTCCGGCGGTTCCCGTTCTGGAAGGCATTGCGCTTCGGCATTTTCCATGCCGTCTCGGCCTATTGCAACGCGGGCTTTGACATTCTTGCGGATGTGGACGCCGGCGGCAGCCTGAGCTTCTATGCCGCCGACCCGGCGGTCAACCTTATTATCATTGCGCTTATCACCATCGGCGGACTCGGCTTTCTGGTCTGGGGCGAGCTGCGCAGGACGCGGCGGTTTTCCCGGCTCTCGGTCTATACGCGGCTGGTGCTGATCCTTTCGGCTGTTCTGACCTTCGGCGGGGCGGCGCTCCTTGCCGTGCTGGAATGGAACAACCCGTGGACGCTCGGCGGAATGCCGGTGTGGCAGAAGCTGCTGGCCTCGCTGTTCCAGTCCGTGACGACCCGTACGGCGGGCTTCTTCACCGTCTCGCAGGCAGGCCTGACAGAGGCCGGAAAGGCCGTTTCGGATATGCTGATGTTTGTCGGCGGCTCCAGCGGCTCGACGGCGGGCGGACTCAAGACCGTGACGCTGGGCGTTGTGGTGCTTGCGGCAGTCGGGAC
>FR887186.1:4852-7280 GCA_000436735.1 Firmicutes bacterium CAG:170 | reverse complement strand
GTCGGGACGGCACGCGGCCGCAGCCGGGCTTCCGTTTTCCGGCATACCATCCCGCAGGAGAAGGTCAGTCAGGCAATGACGCTGTTCATGCTGATGCTGACGCTGGCGTTTGTAGGCGCGGCGCTGATCTGCGCGTGCAGCGGATGCAGCCTTTCCGCGGCTCTGTATGAAACGGTCTCCGCGCTGGCGACGGTCGGACTGACGGCGGGGCTGACGGCCACGCTTACGACGCTGCCGAAGCTGCTTCTCATCGTATTTATGTTTTTCGGGCGCGTCGGCATCATGACCATCAGCATCGGCTTCCTGACGGCAAGCCGCGCGGAGGATCGCTTTGAATATGCGCCGGCCAGAATGCTGATCGGATAACGGGAGGAAATCATGAAAAAAACCTATGTGGTCATTGGACTTGGAAGATTTGGCACGGCGATCGCGTCTCGCCTGTTCGCGCTCGGAAATGAGGTGCTCGCCATCGATACCGACGCGGGAAAGGTGCAGCATGCGGAGCCGTTCGTGACCTATGCGGTCATCGGAGACGCCAGAGACGAGGAGGTGCTCCGGTCGCTCGGCGTCAACAATTACGACTGCGCGGTCGTTGCGATCGGCAAGGATCTGGCGACGAGTGTGATCGTCACGCTCAACCTCAAGGAGCTGGGGATTCAAAGGGTGATCTGCAAGGCCACGGATGAAATTCAGAAGAAAGCGCTGGAAAAGGTCGGAGCCGACCGTGTGGTTGTGCCCGAGCGTGAAATGGGCTTCAAGCTGGCGCAGGCGCTCACGTCCTCGAGCGTTCTCGATTTCATCGAGCTTTCGCCCGACTACGGCATTGCCGACGTGCAGGTGCCGGACAAGTGGGTCGGGAAAACGCTGCGGGAGCTGAATCTGCGCGCGAAATACGGCACCAATATCATCGCCATCCGCGACGGCAGCGCCATCAACGTTTCGCCGGACGCCGACATTCCGCTGAAAAAGGAAAACGTGCTCGTCGCCGTCGGCAAGAACGAGCAGCTCTCGGGACTTCAGAAATGAAGCGGGAGACGGTAACGAGCGCCCGCAATCCGCTGCTGGTGCATCTGAAAAAGCTGCTGGCCGCGCGGAGCTATCGGGAGGCGTGCGGAGAATTTGCCGCCGACGGGACGAAGCTTCTCGAGGAGGCGGCGAAATGGTACCCCGGACTGGAAACGGTCGTGGTGCAGACGGGCGTGGAGCTTTGCCCGCTTCCGGAGCATGTGCGTGTGGTGGAGATCCCGGAGAGCCTGATGCGGAGCGTTTCTCAGATGGAAGCGCCGCAGGGCGCGATCTTCATCTGCCGCCTGCCGGAGGCGCGTCCGGCGGCGCTGCGTCCCGGAACGCTCCTGCTCGACGGCATTCAGGACCCCGGAAACCTCGGCACGATCCTGCGGACGGCCGACGCGCTGGAGGTGCCGGTTGTGCTGCTGGACGGCTGCGCGGACGCCTACAATCCCAAAACTGTCCGCGCGACCATGGGCGCGGTCTTTCGCACGCAGCCGGTGCGCATGACGCGCGCGGTGGCTGTGCAGAGCTGCCGCGCGGCGGGAATTCCGCTGCTGGCGACGGCCATGAGCGCAGACGCGGTCGATCTGCGGAAAAAGAACCTGTCAGGCTGTGCAGTCGTGATCGGCAGCGAGGGCCGCGGCGTGAGCGCGGAGCTTTTCGCGGCGGCGGACGGAAAGATCATCATTCCGATGAACCCGCGTTGCGAGTCGCTGAACGCGGCGGCCGCCGCGACCATCGTTTTATGGCAGATGAAATGCTGAAAGGCATTTGAAAAGACGCATTCCGCCGGACGGAGGATGTGAAGAGAAATCAATGCAACGGAAGGAGAAGCGGCGTATGCTCAAATACTGGCTCTGGCTGGCAAGCAGAAGAAATCTCTCCCCGCGCGAGCAGCTGGCGGTCCTGCGCCATTTCGGGACGCCGGAGGCGGCGTACTGCGCGGAAAAGAGCGCGCTTTCGGAGGTGGAGAGCCTGCGCAGCACGGCTTCGCTGGAGGACAAGAGCCTCATGGAGCCGGAAGAGATCCTGAACGAATGCTACCGCAAGCAGATCTCCATTCTGACGTATCAGGACGCCGCCTATCCCGACCGCCTGCGGAGCATCGACGATCCGCCGATGGTGCTGTATTATCAGGGTACCGTCCCGGCCATCGACACGGAGCCGGTGATCGCCGTTGTCGGAACGAGAAAGGCATCGGCCTACGGCTTGGTGCAGGCAAAGCAGCTCGGCTATCAACTCGGGCGGATGGGTGCGGTCGTGGTCTCCGGCGGAGCCGACGGCATCGACACCATGGCGATGAAGGGCGCGCTGACAGCCGGAGCGCCGGTCATCGGCGTGCTGGGCTGCGGCGTGGATGTCGTCTATCCGGCCGCGAACCGCAGCCTTTTCGAGGACGTGCGCACAAGAGGCTGGC
>FR887186.1:0-4797 GCA_000436735.1 Firmicutes bacterium CAG:170 | reverse complement strand
CGGCGATCGGAGCGCATTTCCCGGTGCGCAACCGCATCCTCAGCGCACTGAGCCTCGGCGTTCTGGTGGTGGAGGCGCCGGAGAAGAGCGGTGCGCTCATCACGGCGCGGCGGGCGCTCGAACAGGGCCGGGACGTTTTTGCACTCCCGGCCAATGTGGACAGCGCGACCTGCGCCGGAAACCTCCGGCTCCTGCGGGAGGGCGCGATCGTTGCGGCGGACGGCTGGGACGTTCTGAAGGAGTATGTCCATCTGTTCCCGTCGCTGGCAGGACGCCGCCCAAAGATGATCCCCATGACGCTCAGCCGCGCCGAGGAGCCGCGTGAAAGGACGGAGAGCCAGAGAATCGTGGCCTCGGAGCGTACTTTTCCGGAAAGAAACGACAGAAAAGACGTTGACAAGCCGGAAAACAGAGATTATATTGACGTACATAAGATTCTGGACAGCCTGTCCGCCGACGAACGCGCCATCGTGGAGCAGCTCACCGACGGGCCGAAGCACATCGACGAGATCGTGGACGGCTGCCAGCTCCCGGCGGGGCGCGTGCTTGCGTCCATGACGCTGCTGGAGGTCAAGGGCTATATCAGGAGACTTCCTGCGAGACGCTTTTCTCTCGCAGAGAAATAAGCATGGAGGCAAAAATGCCGAAGGAAAAAACAAATCTGGTCATTGTCGAGTCGCCGTCGAAGGCAAAGACCATCGGAAAATATCTTGGCCCGGACTACGAGGTCAAGGCCAGCATGGGCCATCTGCGCGATCTGCCGAAGAGCACGCTGGGCGTGGACATCGAGCATGATTTCGAGCCGGAATACCGCCCGCTGGCAGGCAAGGAGTCCATCATCAAGGAGCTGCGCGACAGCGCGAAAAAATGTCAGAACGTCTATCTCGCGACTGACCCGGACCGCGAGGGAGAGGCGATCTCGTGGCACCTCAAGTATCTGCTGGACATTCCGGACGATAAGACGATGCGCGTGACCTTCAACGAGATCACAAAGGACGTGGTGCGCCGCTCCATCGCGCAGCCGCGCGCCATCGATCAGAACCTCGTGGACGCGCAGCAGGCGCGGCGTGTGCTCGACCGGATCGTCGGCTATCAGCTCAGTCCGCTGCTGTGGAAAAAGGTGCGCAAGGGGCTGTCTGCGGGCCGTGTGCAGTCCGTTGCGACGCGGCTCGTCGTGGACCGGGAAAATGAGATCCGCGCATTCGTGCCGCAGGAATACTGGTCGATCGACGCACGTCTTGAGCGCGTCGGCAGGCCGGGCAGCTTCACCGCGCACTACTACGGAGACCCGAAGAAGCGGGAGCTGCACAGCGCGGAAGAGGTGGAGCAGGTGCTCTCGGAGCTGAAGGGGCAGCCCTTCGGCGTCAAGAGCGTCAAAAAATCGGAGAAGAAGCGCAATCCCGCACCGCCCTTCATCACCTCTACGCTCCAGCAGGAGGCCTCGCGCAAGCTCAACATGACGCCGCGCCGCACCATGATGATCGCGCAGCAGCTGTATGAGGGCGTTGAGATCACGGGCGAAGGCTCCGTGGGCCTGATTACCTACATGCGAACCGACTCGCTTCGTATTTCCGAGGAGGCGCTGGAGGCCGCCGGAAAGGCTATCACCGCGCGCTACGGCGCGGCGTATTATTCCGGCCCGCGGCGCTACAAGCCGAAATCCGGCGCGCAGGACGCGCACGAGGCCATCCGGCCCAGCAACGTCGCGCTCTACCCGGAGAACGTGCAGAAGGATCTGACGAAGGATCAGTACCAGCTGTACAAGCTCATCTGGAGCCGCTTCATCGCCTCGCAGATGGAAAACGCCGTCTACGACGTGACGGCCATCGAGGCCGAATGCGGAAAGCATCTGTTCCGCGCAACGCATCAGAGCCAGAAATTCGCCGGCTTCACGGCGATCTATGAAGAGGGCAAGGACGACGAGCAGGAGGAGATCGAATCTCCGCTGCCGGATCTTGCGCAGGGAGAGCCGCTGACCCTCACCAAAACGGAGCAGCAGCAGCACTTTACCCAGCCGCCCGCGCGCTATACCGAAGCGACGCTGGTGCGCGCGATGGAGGAAAAGGGCGTCGGACGCCCGTCCACCTATGCGACCATCATTTCGACCATTGAGGCGCGTGAATACGTCGTGAAAAACGACAAGCGCCTGTCTCCGACGCCGCTGGGCGAGGTCGTCAACGGCCTGATGATGGAGCATTTCCAGAATGTCATCAACGTGGAATTCACCGCCGGGATGGAAAAGCAGCTCGACGAGGTCGAGGAGGGCCAGCTCCGCTGGAAGAAGGTTCTTGAGGACTTCTATGCGGGCTTCCATCAGGAGATGCTTGACGCCGAGGAGGCGCTCAAGGATACGCGCCTCAAGGTGCCGGACGAGGTCACGGACGAGATCTGCGAGCTTTGCGGACGCAATATGGTCGTCAAGACCGGACGCTTCGGAAAATTCCTGGCCTGTCCGGGCTACCCGGAGTGCAAAAACACAAAGCCCATCGTCGAGCGGATGCCGGGCCGCTGCCCGAAGTGCGGCAGCACCATCCTCAAGCGCAAGTCCAAGCGCGGCTACGCCTACTATGCCTGTGAGCGCGGCGCCGAATGCGGCTTCATGACGTGGGACGTGCCGACCGATCAGGACTGCCCGACCTGCGGCCAGACGATGTTCAAGCGCTCCGGCAAGGGCGCGATGAAGCCGTTCTGCGCCAACCCCGAGTGCCCGAACTTCCTCCCCGAGGACAAGCGCGGCTATCGGAAGAAGCCCGCCGAGGCGGCTGCGGAGGCAGACCGTGCGGCAGAGGCTGCGGAGGCCGCGCAGGCGGCAGGCGAGACCGCGCCGGAGGCGGAGCCCAAGTCCACCACAAAGACGGCAAAGAAGCCCGCGGCGAAAAAGACTCCCGCAAAAAAGACGGCCGCCGGAACAAAGAAAACGGCTGCGAAAAAGCCTGCCGCGAAATCGGCGGCAAAAAAACCGACTGCCAGAAAGACGGCGGCCAAGACGGCAAAGAAGAGCGAACCGGAAGAAGAGCTTCCGTTCTGACACAGACAGAGAGACCGGCTCCCGCCCATAGACGCGGCGGGCGCGGAGGTCTCACAGAAAGGAGCACACATGCAGGAAGTCAAGGTGATCGGCGCGGGTCTGGCCGGATGCGAGGCGGCGTGGCAGCTTGCGGAGCGCGGCGTCCATGTGACGCTCATGGAGATGAAGCCGCAGAAAATGACACCCGCGCACCACAGCGCGGATTTTGCCGAGCTGGTGTGCTCGAATTCCCTGCGCGGCGACCGGCTGGAGAATGCGGTCGGCCTGCTGAAGGAGGAGCTGCGGCGGCTGGGAAGCCTGATCCTGCAATGCGCGGAGGCAAACCGCGTCGAGGCGGGCGGCGCGCTGGCGGTTGACCGCTACGGCTTTTCGGGCATGGTCACGGAGAAGATCCGAAGCCACCCGAATATCACTGTCGCAGAGGGCGAGGTCACAGAGATCCCGGAGCCGCCGGTCATCATTGCGACCGGCCCTTTGACCAGCGACGCCATGAGCGAGGCCATTCACCGCTACTTCGGCGGCGCGGACTATCTGAGCTTTTTCGACGCGGCGGCACCGCTGGTGAGCTTCGATTCCATTGACATGTCGCGGGCGTGGTTCGCATCGCGCTATGATCGCGGTGAGGCGGATTATGTCAACTGCGCGATGGAGCGCGACGAATACGCCGCCTTTGTCGAGGCGCTGACGACCGCCGAGGAGGCGGAGGTACACGGCTTCGAGGACTCGAAGGTCTTTGAGGGCTGTATGCCCGTGGAGGTCATGGCGCGGCGCGGCTTTGACACGCTCCGCTATGGGCCGCTCAAGCCCGTCGGTCTCAAGGACCCGAAAACGGGCCGGGAGCCGTATGCCGTGGTGCAGCTGCGCAAGGACAACGCCGAAGGCTCCGTCTACAATCTTGTGGGCTTCCAGACGCACCTGAAATTCCCGGAACAGAAGCGCGTCTTTTCGATGATCCCCGCGCTGCACGATGCGGAATTTGTCCGCTACGGCGTGATGCACCGCAATACCTTCCTGTGCAGCCCGAAGCTGCTTGACCGGTATTATGCCGACCGCAGAGCGCCGCTCGTTGCCTTTGCCGGTCAGATGACCGGCGTGGAGGGCTATGTGGAATCGACTGCGTCCGGCTATCTTGCCGGTGTGAGCATGGCGGCGAAGGTTTTGGGCGGGCCGCTCCCGGATTTCCCGCGCGAAACGGCCATCGGCGCGCTGGCGGCGTATATTTCCGACGAGAGCGTCGTGAATTTCCAGCCGATGAACGTCAATTTCGGCATCATGCCGGCCCTCGGCTACCGCGTCAAGGGCAAGGCCAATAAAAATCTCGCCATTGCGAACCGGTCGCTTGCCGTGATCGACGCGATGACCGGAAAAACGAAGGAGGAGAGCCATGAGAATTCTCGTTGACGCCATGGGCGGCGACCTTGCGCCGAAGGCTGCGGCGCTCGGAGCGATCCGCGCAGCGCAGGAGCTTGGCACGGAGGTCGTGCTGGTCGGACGCGGAGAGGCCATCCTCCAGTGCCTGAAGGAAAACGGCGTCGAGACGCTCCCGAAGGGCGTTGAGATCGCAAACGCTGAGGATGTGGTGGATATGCACGACGATCCGGCGGCGGTCGTCCGCAAGCGGAAGGACTCTTCAATGGTCGTCGGCCTGCGGATGCTCGCCGAGGGCGGCGGCGACGCCTTTATCTCGGCCGGCTCGACGGGCGCACTGCTGACGGCGGCGACGCTGGTCGTCAAGCGCATCAAGGGCATCCGCCGCGCGGCCATGGGTC
>FR887185.1:609-21876 GCA_000436735.1 Firmicutes bacterium CAG:170 | reverse complement strand
TTTCTCATATGAGAAAGAAAGCGGGGTTGAAACCGTCTCTTTTCTGCCAAGACAGAAAAGAGTGGATTGCCGGAGGCATTCCTATTGATTTTTCCATTGTAACATGCTATACTTCGATTGTAAACCACAAACGATAAAAACGGTTTACAATAGGAGACACAATGAAAGTAAAAGATCTGATCCTGACCGCTCTGTTTGCCGCGCTGACTGCGATCGGCGCATTCCTTGGCTTTAAGTTCGTACTGGCCTCCATCACGCTGCAATTCCTTTTTACGGCGATGGCGGGCGTGCTTCTGGGGCGCAAATACGGCGCGCTGTCGCAGGCGGTCTATGTGCTGCTGGGGCTGGTCGGCGTACCGATCTTCGCGCAGGGCGGCGGCTTTTCCTATGTGCTTCAGCCGACGTTCGGCTTCCTGCTGGGCCTGATCCCGGCGGCGTGGGTGATCGGGGTTCTGGCGAAGCGGCCGCTCAAATTCTGGCGCACGGCGCTGGCGATGCTGGCCGGGCTTGCCGTCCTCTATGCCATCGGCGTGCCGTATATGGCGCTGATCGCCAACGGCTATCTTGGAAAGGGCCTCACCTTCTGGCAGGTCATGCGCAGCGGAATGCTGATCTATCTGCCCGGCGATATGCTCAAGATCGCGGTGGGAAGCGCGCTGTGCGTCGCGGTCGAACGCAGGCTCCCGAAGGCGGGCTGAGCCTCTTTTTGTAGACTGCCACACTTTTTTTCGAAAGTCAACCGTACATTTGCCGGAATCACGGGAAATGTACGGTTTCTTTCTGGAAATGACTGCGGCAATCTGTCTAATATGTCCGATTTTGGGAGGAGGCAGCAGGCAGTTTGCACAATTCTTGCTTGACAGACTATCCGGGAAACGGTACAATATAACGTAGGATTTGTATGGCTGGAGGTTGGCAGTAGGGGACGCCGGCCAAGGCTTGACTGATTCAGAGCAATACCCAATTCAAAAGAACAGGAGGTGTGTCCGCAGGTTATGGAATTTCATGTGATATCCTTCCTCCTTGGCATCGCAGCCGGCCTCGTCGTGTTTGGCGCGCTGTTCTTCGTGCTTGGCGTTACCTATCGCAAGAAGGTCGCCGAAAAGGAGATCGGCAGCGCCGAGGAAGAGGCGAAGCGTATCATCAACGAAGCGATCCGCGGCGGTGAGAACAAGAAGCGCGAGATGCTGCTTGAGGCCAAGGAAGAGATCCATAAAACGCGAACCGAACAGGAAAGAGAAAACAAGGAGCGCAGAAACGAGCTGCAGAAGCAGGAACGCCGCCTCCAGCAGAAGGAAGAATCTCTCGACAAGAAGCTGGACATCCACGAGAAGAAGGAAGAGGATCTGGCAAAGCGCATCGCCGCCGTCCAGAACCAGCAGGAAGAGGTCGCCAAGATCAAGAAGAGCCAGCTCGATATGCTCGAAAAGATCAGCGGCCTGACGCAGGAGGACGCCAAGGCGTACCTTCTGAGCAATGTGGAATCCGAGGTCCGTCACGAGACGGCCATGAAGATCAAGGAGATCGAGGCGCAGATGAAGGAGGAGGCCGACCAGAAGGCCCGCGAGATCATCACGACCGCCATCCAGCGCTGCGCTGCCGATCATGCGGCGGAGGCGACGGTATCCGTCGTGCCGCTTCCCAACGACGAAATGAAGGGCCGCATCATCGGCCGCGAGGGCCGCAACATCCGCACGCTCGAAACGATCACGGGCGTCGATCTGATCATCGACGATACGCCCGAGGCCATTACGGTGTCCTCCTTTGACCCGGTGCGCCGTGAGGTGGCGCGTCTGGCGCTGGAGAAGCTCATCGCCGACGGCCGTATCCACCCGACCCGCATCGAGGACATGGTCGAAAAGGCCCGCCGCGAGGTCGAGCACACGATCAAGGTCGAGGGCGAACGCGCGACGTTCGAAACCGGCATCCACAATCTGCACCCGGAGCTGATCAAGCTCCTTGGCCGTCAGAAATACCGCACGTCCTATGGCCAGAACGTGCTCAACCACTCCATCGAGGTCGCGCACATCGCGGGCCTGCTCGCAAGCGAGCTGGGCGTGGATGTGACGCTGGCCAAGCGCGCGGGCCTGCTGCATGACCTCGGCAAGTCCGTCGATCACGAGATGGAGGGCAGCCACGTTCAGCTGGGCGTGGAGCTTGCCAGAAAGTACAAGGAAAGCCCCGTCGTCATCAACGCCATCGAGGCGCACCATGGCGATGTGGAGCCGCAGACCATCATTGCCTGCCTCGTTCAGGCGGCCGACGCGATCTCCGCTGCACGCCCCGGTGCAAGACGCGAGAACGTCGAGAACTATATCCGCCGTCTGGAAAAGCTCGAAGAGCTGACCAATTCCTTCCCGGGCGTGGACAAGTCCTACGCCATCCAGGCCGGCCGCGAGGTACGTATCATGGTCAAGCCGGAGGAGGTCTCCGAGGACAACATGATCCTGCTGGCGCACGACCTTGCGCGCAAGATCGAGTCCGAGCTGGAGTATCCCGGCCAGATCAAGATCAACGTCATCCGCGAGACGAAGGCCGTCGATTACGCGAAGTAAGAAAACAAAGCAAACGCCCGCAGGAGAGATCCTGCGGGCGCTTTTTAATGAGTGCGGCGGTGCAAAATGCTGAGCCGAAGCGGACGCGGCGGCGCTTCAGTCGCCGGGGTTGCTGGAAAGCACCTTGCCGATGTTCCAGAGATGCGCGGCGCGCTGGGCGGCGTCGCGGCGGGTATCGCCGGAGGCGTAGCGGATATCGGCGGGGGGTGCGCCCGGCTCGGATATCGGCGGTATGCGCGCCGCAGTCGAGACACGCGACGTAGAACGACCAGTCGTTTTCCTCCTCCAGCGCGGCGGGGCCGCCGCAGATGGGGCATTCCTGCAATTCGATTTCTTCGTAAAGTTCCATAGATCCTCCTGTGCGGCTTTGTATAAAAGAGACAAAGGCGGGACGGCGAAGCCGGTACGCCGCGCCCGGTCTGCGCGCAAGGGCCGCAGACGCATGGAAATGCTGCTTTCTTTCTATTATAGCGGCTCCGCGCCGAAATTGGAATAGCGGCGGGCGGAAAATCCGAGGATATCCGAAAACGGCGGACGTGCATCAACGGGGGACGGCACAAATTACAAGCGCGTGTTTTGCCTTTTCAATTGACTTTCCGCGCGGAACGCTTATTCTGAAAAGAGAATGACAGGGCCTGCCTCCGAGCGGGGCGTTCCGGCGGAAAGAAAGCGAGGAAAACGACCATGCATGCGATAGAAAAAATTCTTGCGAAGGCAAGCGGACGGCAGACGGTGCGCACAGGCGAGATCGTCATGGCGGATGTGTCCTTCGCCGAGATCAACGACCTGTATCTCCAGACCGTGCTCTCCTTCTGGGAGATGAACGGGAAAAAGGTCTGGGACAAGGACCGGCTGGCGTTCGTATTTGACCACTACGCGCCCGCGCCCACGATCGCCACGGCGGAGATCCACAAGAAAATGCGCGAATTTGCGCAGGAGCAGCAGCTCACCTATCATTTTGACATCAACAAGGGCGTCTGCCATCAGGTCATGATGGAGCGCGGCGTGATCTGTCCGGGCGATATCATCGTGGCGACGGACTCACACACCACGACCCACGGTGCGATGGGTGCGATGGGCACGGGCGTCGGCGCGACCGACCTGGCGACGATCATGCTCACGGGCCAGCTCTGGTTCCGTGTGCCGGAGATCATTGAGATCCAGATCAATGGCCATCCGCAGCCCGGCGTCCTGCCGAAGGACGTGATCCTTTATGTGCTCGGGCAGATGAAGGCAGACGGCGCCGTCTACAAGGCGGTGGACTTCACCGGCACCTACGTCGAGGAGCTTGGCCTTGCCGAGCGGATGGTGCTCTGCAACATGGCGGTGGAGATGGGTGCAAAAACGGCGTACATCCAGCCGAACGACATGGTCCTTGACTTTATCCGCACCCGCGCGGTGCGTCCCTATACGGTTCAGTATACCGACCCCGGCTACGTCTATGCGCAGTCCTATGTGTTTGACATCGATGAGCTGGAGCCGCAGGTCTCCGCGCCGTCGAGCGTGGATAACGTGCATCCGATCTCGCAGGAGGCCGGCATCCCGGTCAACCAGTGCTTCATCGGCACCTGCACCGGCGGCCGCTTCACGGACTTTGCGGCGGCGGCCAGCATCCTGCGCGGGAAAAAGATCGCACCGAACGTGCGACTGATCGTCATTCCGGCCTCCGACGAGGTGCTCAAGCGCTGCATTGCGGAGGGCGTCCTTCAGGAGCTGCTGGACGCGGGCGCGACGATCTCCACGCCGGGCTGCGGCCCGTGCCTGAGCGCGCATGAGGGTGTTCTGGCGGAGGGCGAGGTCTGCGTCACGGCCTCCAACCGGAACTTCCCCGGACGGATGGGACACAGAAACGCGAAGATCTATCTGGCAAGCCCCGCGACGGTCGCGGCCAGCGCCCTGACAGGACGCCTGACCGACCCGCGGACGGTGCTCTGAGAAGGAGGCGGCTGAAAAATGGAACAGCTTCTGCGCGGAAAAGCGCTTGTATTGGGAAACAACATCGACACCGATCAGATCTACCCCGGCCGTTTTCTGGAGCTGACCGATCATAAGCAGATCGGAAGCCACTGCTTCGCGGGCATCGACGAGGCCATCGCGCCGGGCTTCCCGAAGGGCGGCATCGTGGTCGCGGGCCGGAATTTCGGCTGCGGCTCGTCAAGAGAGCATGCGCCGATCGCGCTTCTGAACATGGGCGCGGCGGCGGTCGTGGCCGACAGCTTCGCCCGCATCTTCTACCGCAACAGCATCAATCTCGGCCTGCCGCTGCTCGTTTGCAAGGGCGCGGCGGAGCATGTGAAAAACGGCGAGAGGGTGGAGCTGGATCTGAAGAACGGCACGCTCACCTGCGTGGAGAGCGGCGAGGTATTGCAGGGCGAGGTTTTTGGTGATTTCGTCCTGTCCATTCTGGAGGCGGGCGGCATCAAGCCCCTCTTCCGAAAAAAATTCAGCGCGGAGGAGTGACCTCCGGCGCACGGCTGCGGAAAATGCGGACGATATACGGGCGGAAACGCCTGTATATAGTCCGCTTTTCTTTTTGTACGGAATTGTGAGATTTGCATACGGCATTATGCAATGTGACGGTTTTTCTATGAAAAGCCAATACCGGTTTGAACATTATAAGCAGAGGTATTGAAAAAAATATGTACGAATTTTGAAGGAATTGTTATCATGGAACAAACATTGGAGCATCCGCACGCAGCGCACTGCGCGGGATGCCGGTGCAGCTGCGGCGATGGACTCCGGTCGCGCGGCGGAAAGGTGGGTATTTTCACGAATGAAACTCAAAAGCAACACATTGACCAATCGGACGTATACCTATTGGCTGATGACGCCGGGACTGCTGATCTACTGCATCATTTTTGCGATCCCGACGCTGGCCTCGTTCTACTTCTCCCTGACGCGCTGGGATCTGATCAACGCCGAGTTCATCGGACTCCAGAACTTCAAGACGTTCTTCAGCCAGCCGAATACGCGCGTCGCCATCGGCCATTCCTTCATCTACGCCTTCGGGACCTGCATCATCAAGGTCGTGCTCGGAATGCTGCTGGCCGTCGCGCTCAGCAGCAAGTATGTGCGTTCGAGAACGTATCTCAAGAGCCTGATCTATTTCCCGACCATGCTCAGCGCCGTCGCCGTCGGCATTACGTTCACGGCTCTGATGCATCCGACAACGGGCCTGTTCAATCAGGTGCTGGCTGTGTTCGGCATTGACAAGGTCAAATGGCTGACGGACAGCAAGCATGCAATGGGCTCGGTCATGTTCGTCGATATCTGGAAGGGCATCGGCGTTTCAACGGTCATTTATCTGGCGGGCCTCGGCGCCATCTCCAAGGATTATTACGAGGCGGCGGATCTTGACGGCGCGAACGGCGTCAAGCGCTTCTTCCACATCACGCTCCCGCTGATGGTCCCGTCCATCAAGTCCGTCCTGACGCTGTCGCTGATCGGCGGCCTGAAGAGCTACGAGCTGCTCTGGACCATGACCGAAGGCGGCCCCGGCTACTCGACCGAGATCCTCGGCACGGTCGTCTACAAGCTCTTTGCCCGCGGCAACTACGGCATCGCAACGGCAGGCAACGTCATTATGTTCGTCCTGATCTGCGCGATCATCTTCCCGATCAACCACTACATCTCCAAGAAAGAGGTGAATCTCTGATGGTGAAAAAAAGATCGCCGCTCGGCGTCGCGGCAGAGGTTCTGGCGCTGATCGTCACAGTGCTCACGCACTGGGTCGTGTTCTACTTCATCTTCATCAACGCCTGCAAACCCCGCGCAGAGGCTGCCAAGCTGTCGCTGGTATTCCCGACGGAGTGGGCGCTGTGGGAAAACCTGGCCTACGTCTGGAACTACAATAACCATGTGTTCCTGCGCTCCTTCCTCAACAGCTGCATCATCACCGTCAGCACCATGCTCGTTCTGATCCTGGTCGCGTCGATGGCGGCGTTCGTGCTGCAAAGACGCGGCGGCCGGCTGACGGCGGCCTCCGACAAGATCATTCTCGCCGGCCTCACCACGCCGCTTTCCGTCATTCCGACCTACTGGGTCCTGACGAAGCTGCATGTGGCCAACACCATCCCCGGCCTCGTACTGGTCGAGATCGCGCTGCTGTTCCCGTTCTCCACGATGCTCTATAAGAGCTACGCCTCGTCCCTCCCGAAGGAGATCGACGAAGCGGCCATCGTGGACGGCTGCGGCCCGCTGCGCCTGTTCTTCAACATCATCTTCCCGCTGATGAAGCCGATCACGGCTGCGGTCATCATCCTCCGCTCCGTCGTGGTCTACAACGACTTCGTCAACCCCATGTATTTCCTCTCCGGCTCCAAGAGCTCCACGGTGCAGCTTTGCATCTATACCTTCCAGTCGGCGTATTCCACCGATTGGGGCCACCTGTTCGCGGCGATCGTGATCGTCTGCCTGCCGCCTACGGTGCTGTTCCTCGCGCTGAACAAGAAGATCATGGAGGGCGTCACGATGGGCGCCGTCAAGGGCTGATTTTTGAAAGGAGAACATCCCATGTACGAAAAGAGCAAGGAAGCCTTTTCCGAGCAGGAATTCCAGGCCCCCGGCCGGGAATACCGCGGCGCGCCGTTCTGGTCGTGGAACGGCAAGCTGGAGCAGAGCCGCATCGACGAGCAGCTCCGCGTATTTCAGAAGATGGGCTTCGGCGGCTATCACATCCACTCCCGGATCGGTCTGGAGACCGAGTATCTGGGCAAGGAGTTCATGCAGCTGGTGCAGCACTGCTGCCGCTACGGCGACGAGCTTGGCATGGACACCCGCCTGTACGACGAGGACAAGTGGCCCTCTGGCGCGGGCGGCGGCCGTGTGACCTGTGACCGTGCATACGCCAGCCGCTATCTGCTGTTTTCCCCGAAGCACTATCCGGACGGCTTCCTTGACAGAAAGATCGTTGCGACCTCGCGCCTGTCCAAAAACGGCGACATCCGGCTCATGATGCGCTTTGAGGTCATTCTCCGCGGCGGAAGGCTGGAAAGCTACCGCCTGCTCAAGGATGGCGAGGAGAGCGAGCATACCTGGTATGCCTACTGCGTCGTGACGGAGCCGCTGGCCTGGTTCAACAACCAGCCCTATCTCGACACACTGAACGCCGACGCGACGAAGCGGTTCATCGAGGTCACGCACGAGCGCTATTATGAGGCGGTGGGGGAGCAGTTCTCCAAGACCGTCCCCTCCATTTTCACCGACGAGCCGGGCTACCACAAGCAGGAGAGCCTTCCGAGCGGCGCGGCCGCGAAGGATGTCGGCATCGCCTACACGGATAAGATGGAGGAATTCTATCAGGCGCGCTACCACGAGAGCCTGCTGGAGCGGCTGCCGGAGATCTTCTGGACGCTGGCCGACGGCACGGTCTCCCATGTGCGCTGGCAGTATCATGACTGCGTCGCAGAGATGTTCGCCCGGAACTACATCGGCACGATCGCAAGCTGGTGCGAGGCGCATAAGCTGGACATGACCGGCCACGTTCTGTTTGAGGCGGAGCTGGAGAGCCAGTCTCAGGTCGTCGGCGAGGTCATGCGGGCGCTTAGCCCGATGACGGTGCCCGGCATCGACATGCTGGCTGACCGCCACGAGTATACGACCGCCAAGCAGGCGCAGAGCGTCTGCCACCAGTATGGCCGCACCGGCGTGATGAGCGAGCTGTACGGCGTCACGAACTGGAACTACGATTTCCGCGGCCACAAGCATCAGGGCGACTGGCAGGCGGCACTCGGCGTGACGCTGCGCGTGCCGCATCTGGCGTGGATGTATATGGGCGGCGAGTCCAAGCGCGACTATCCCTCGCCCATCGACGAGCATACGACGTGGTATGAGAAATACCCGATCATTGAAAACTATTTTGCGCGGGTCAACACCGCGATGACGAGAGGCAGAGCCGTCAGCCGCATCGGTCTGGTGCATCCGATCGAGAGCATGTGGCTGGCGCTTGGGCCGGACGACGAGACGGCGCAGCTGCGCCGGAGGCTCGATCAGCAGTTCTCCGACGTGACGCAGTGGCTCCTGTTCGGCTTCCTCGATTTTGACTATCTGTCCGAGGCGCTGCTGCCGGAGCTGTATGAAAAGTCGGACGACGCGCAGCTGCATGTGGGCAAAATGGCCTACGACGCGGTCGTCGTGCCGGGAATGCTGACCATCCGATCCTCGACGCTCTCCTACCTCCGCACGTTCGCGGAAAACGGCGGCAAGGTTATTTTCATGGGCCAGATCCCGCAGTATGTCGATGGACGCATCTCGGACGAGGCACAGATATTTGCCGCGCAGTGCGAGCACATCGGCTTTGACCAGAATTCCCTGATGGATGCGCTGGACGCCTGGCGCGAGGTAGACGTGATCGACGTCAACAGCCATCTGCGCGCCGACCGCCTGCTCGGGCAGCTCCGTCAGGACGGCGAAGAACGCTGGCTCTTCGTGGCGCAGGGCAAGCACGACACCCGCCTCCAGCTCAACCACTGGTATACCATGACCGGACGCGAGGATATGTCCGTGCGTGTGCGCGGTACCTACCGCGTGCGGCTCTACGACGCAATGAACGGAACGGTCGCGGAGCTTCCGGCGGAGTATCATGACGGCTGGACATGGATCCGGCACGGCTTCTATGCGCAGGATTCCCTGCTGCTGCGGCTGACGCCGACTGCGGAGGCGGTCTCGCAGCCGTATGCGGAGGAAGCGCGCACCGTGCTTTCCGAGCAGTATCTGCCCGGCGTTGTGAACTACCGGCTGAGCGAGCCGAACGTCTGTGTGCTCGATCAGGCAGAATACCGTGTGGACGGCGGCGCATGGCACGAAAAGGAAGAGATCCTGCGTCTGGACGACGCCATCCGCAGAGAATACGGCTATCCGCTGCGCACCGAGAGCTTCCCGCAGCCGTGGCTGGAGCCGAAGAAGCCCGCCGAGCATACGCTGGAGCTGCGTTTCCGCATCGTCTCGGAGACGGAAGGCGAGGAGGTCCGCTTCGGCTTTGAGAGCAAGGACGGCGCGAAGCTGTTCTGGAACGGCGAAGGCGTCCGTATGGAGGGCCACGACTGGTATGTGGATCGGGATATCCATGTAGAGACGCTGGGCAGGCTCCGGAAGGGCGAGAACGAGGTCGTGCTCCGGATGCCGTTCGGGCCGGGCTCCAATGTGGAGGCATGCTATCTGCTGGGCGAATTCGGCGCTGCGGTCTCCGGCGATACGGCCCGCATCACGAAGAAGCCGGAAATGCTCGGCTTCGGAGATATGGCCCCGCAGGGCTTCCCGTTCTACGGCGGCTGCGTGGAATACTGCACGGAGGTGGAGACGAAGGCCGGTACGGTCGAGATCGAGATCCCGGAATACTATGCGGCGCTGCTGCATGTGGAGCTGGACGAGAAGCAGGCGGATGTGTTTGCCGAGCCGTATACCGCCCGGTTCGAGAAGGTCGCCGCAGGCGTCCACAGCCTGAGGCTCACGGCCTACGGCACGCGCATCAACACCTTCGGCCAGCTGCATAACTGCAACCGCAAGGAGGAATACTACGGCCCGAAGTCCTACCGCACGAGCGGAAAGAACTGGAGCTATGTCTATCAGCTCCACCAGACCGGCGTGACCGTTGCGCCGATCGTGCGGGTGCTGGAAGAAAAATGACGCGATAACAGAAATTGAATGATTCGAGCAAAGCGTGCCAGTTTCTGTCACGCTTTGCTTGGTATATCCTGATAAATTCTATAAAAATCTAATTTTTTGTTGAATCTTTGCGAGAAATTCTGCATAATGGAGAACATACATGCAAACCGGGAGGGCGTCATGAAAAAGAGCAACAGCATGTTTTCCAGAATACTGATCCCGTTTCTGTCACTTTCGCTTGCAATCGTGATGATCTTTCTGATCTGCTATGCAGTCGTATTCACGCGCTATTCGCAGGAGAGCATCCTCAAGGAATTCTCCTCCGAAACGGAGCGCCTGTCTGCGCAGGTCTCGCAGCAGCATTCGACCATGACCTTTGCCGCAATGAGCATTCTGACGCGGAATGATTTTTTCAACGGCCTGAAGAAGCTCTACTATAACTCCGAGGATCCCGGCGAGCTGACGGTGAACTATCAGACGATGGCGAACACCATGGCGAGCTACAGCTACATCCTGCCGGACTATGATCTGATCTATCTCGACGCGCACGGCTATTATTACAACACCCGTTCTGCATATGAGCACTCCTCGCCGCTGCAGAAGATCTCGCAGGAGGAGCTGGCGTCGTATGCATGGAAGGGAGAACTTGAAGAAAGCACGGCGATGCTCAATCTTGGAGAAAACAGTATGTCGGCGCGGCCAGATCAGGCGCTGACCATCGCCATGCGCCTCAAGGTGCCGTCGGAGACGATCGGCTATCTGATCGTGCAGACGGATCTGCTGGAGAATGGAGACGTGTTTGAAAATCTGCTGCGCAATCAAGGACGGTTCGCGCTGTTTTCGGAGAACGGAACGTGCCTGTACGCACAGGAGGGCTGCCCGGAGACGCTGAGCTTTGACGAGCTCATGCGCGCGGCAAATACGAAGAACCGGGTCTGCCGGACCGCAGACGGCGAAAAATACGTCGTGACCCACAAGCAGACGAAGGAGGGCGCCATCCATGTCGTGACGCTTTATCCGGCCTATCTGCTGCGGCAGGAGCTGGGCAGCAGCATTTTCCCGGCGGTGGCCATCGTGCTGCTGATGCTGCTGTTGATCGTCGTGCTTTCGATCGCACTGTCCAATTACCTTTCCAGGCCGCTGAGTCTGCTGACGAAGAAGATCGGCGAGACGACGCTGGACAATCTGGAGGAGCCGTTTGTGCCGCTGGAGGGGAACGTTTCGAACGAGGTCATGTGCCTCCAGAATGAGTATATCAAGATGCGCGACCGCCTCTTCGAGACGATGCAGGACAAGATGGAGCTGATGAAGCTCCAGGAGGAGCAGCGCTATGCGGTCATGCAGTACCAGATCAATCCTCATTTCCTGTATAATACCCTGAACGTCATCGGCATCATGGGCGCGGAGCGCGACTGCCAGGAGATCGAGCGCTCCTGCTTCCTGCTGGCAAAGCTCCTGCGCTACTCGCTTCAGGACTACCGCGACAGCGCGACGATCGAAGAGGAATTTGAAAGCCTCCAGTCCTATCTGAATCTGATGAAGCTGCGCTTTGAGCACAAGATACAGTACGCCGTCGATCTCGACCCGGAGCTGCGCGGGCTGCGCCTGCCGCGGCTGACGCTCCAGCCGCTGGTGGAGAACGTGTTCGAGCATGCCTTTGGCGAGCATCACAAGACCGTCTTCGTCTGTGTGCGCGCGGTGTGCTGCGCAGGCGGCTGGTCGATCCTGATCCGCGACAACGGACAGGGGATCGTGCCGGAGGAGTGCGAACGCCTCAACGGCTACATGGAGCAGCTGCGCAAAAAGAAGGCCCCGGCGGCAGGCGTGGATATCGCCGGCGGCATCGGTGTGAAAAACACCCTCTGGCGGCTCAATGCGTTTTTTGAAGGCAATTTTGACTGCCGGATCGCAAACAGTGAAGCGGGCGGCTTTGAGATCGAGCTGCGCGGCGGAATGACGGGAGGAACGTGAAATGAGACAGTATCAACTGGCAATCGTCGAGGATGAGCCGCATACCGCGCGGTATATCCAGGGCATTGTAGAGGCGACGAACCTGTTCCACATCGCCGCCGTCTGCGAAAGCGCGGAGGAGCTGCTGACGCTGGAGCCGTTCCCGGATCTGGACGTACTGGTGACGGACGTCAAAATGAGCGGGCTGACGGGTCTCGAGCTGCTGCGGGAGCTTCAGACGCGCCTGCCGCAGCTGTGCTCTATCATTATCAGCGGCTACGATTCGTTTGAATACGCGCGCGATGCCATCCGGCTGAACGTGTCGAACTATATCCTCAAGCCCATCAGCAAGGACGAGCTGACCGTGGCGCTGCTGCATCTGTACGACCAGCTCTCCAACCTCCGCCAGAAAAGCGGCGAGGAATATCTCAACAGCCTCTACCAGGAGGGTGAGCAGCCGCTGGAGCAGGCGTTGTCGCTGCCCGCGCCGTATTATCATGTGCTGATGGCCGCGGGCATGAACGATCAGAACCAGCTGATCCTCCGCTGCAGGACGCTTCTGGCGCTGGAAAAGCACCCGGAGCTGCAAATGTGCATTTATCAGTACGGCTTTCTGATCCTGCTCGGCGTCGGGCAGGCCGACGCGCCGAACCGGCTCGAGCAGAGCGCGGCGACGATCGCGGCCTGGGAACGCGACAGCGGCGCGACGGCGCTCCTGCTGCTGACCGACCGGGCCGTTGCCCGGGAGGAGCTCAAGCGCGAGGTGCGGCACCTGTTCCATGCACACCAGAAGAATCTGGTGCTGGGCAAGAGCGTCGTGATTCGGCTCTCTGCCGCACGGACGCCGGAGGCGAACACGAAGGAGGAGCAGGCGCTCACGGAGCGGCTCCAGCAGAGCCTGACGGCGCAGAATGCCGAGCATTTCCATATGGCGCTGTGTCAGCTCTTTTCCAGCTGGGAGAGCCGGTCGGCGGATATCTATACCATCAAGCAGCTGCTGTTCGCGCTGGTCTCGCGGGTTTCGCAGAAGCGCGAGAACAGCGACGACCCGATCACGCTCATGAATACGCTCATGGACACACTCTACCGCGCGACCGGCTATGAGGCGGCGTGCAGCGCGGTCTGGGCCGTGCTGGAGCCGGAGCTGTTCCCGGTCAGCGGACTGGAAAATGAAAGCCCGAAGCAGTCGCAGCGGATGTTCCATAAGATCGTGCAGTTCCTCAATCACCACATCGATCAGAATTATTCTCTTCAGGAGATCAGCGATACTTTCGGCATCAGTCAGCCCTATGTCAGCAAGCTTTTCCGCGCCAATGCCGGGACCTCCTACAAGGACTATGTGACGAAGCAGAAGATCCAGACGGCCATCGAGATCATGACCAGCAACCCCGCCGTCCTGATCAAGGACATCGCCGAGCAGCTGGGCTACGACCAGCTGTATTTCAGCACGGTCTTTCACCGCATCACCGGCGAGTATCCCAAGCACTACCGCGAGCAGCTGGAGCAGAGGGCGAAGGACGGGCAGGCGTGAGCTGTGATTTTCGATACTCGCGTGCGTTTGGTTTTTACAAATCGAAGTAGCGACAATAATATGTACAAAAAATCAGCAGAATGATACCATCTATTTAGCGCAAACAATAATAACTGCATTAGGAGGCACAAAAATGAAAAAGCTGATCGCACTTCTTTTGGCGGTATTGATGGTACTCGGCATGGCCGCGTGCGCATCCACTCCGAAGGAAGATACCCCTGCGGAAAAGCCCGCAGAAAACAACAACCAGACCGAAGAGCCCGCACAGGATGCTGAGCAGACTGCCGAGCCCGAGGGAAAGAAGTTTGAAGGCAAGACCCTGACCATGATGATGAGCATGTCCGAGTCCAACGCGACGGATGCTTATTATGCACAGATCGCGGCCTTCGAAGAGAAGTACGGCTGCAAGGTCGATGTCGAAGCCATCCCGCACGGCGATGAGGGCGAAAACCTGAAGCTCGTCCGTCTGGCGACCGGCACGCTGGCCGACATCTATCAGAGCAGTGTCGGCGCGAAGTTCGACGAGTTCAGCCCCACCGAAAACTGCGTGGACATTTCCGGCGAAGCATGGGCCAACAACATCTCCGACGGCTACCGCTCCGTTGTCACCTATGACGGCGGCGTCTACGCCACGCCCGCCGATACCTCCAACGCTGCCGGCGTTATCTACAACACCAAGGTGTTTGCAGACCTCGGCATCGAGATCCCGGAGACATGGGACGAGTTCCTCACCGTCTGCGAGACCATCAAGGCTGCCGGCATCACCCCGATCGCCGCTCCCTATGCCAAGCAGACCAACTCCCAGATCCCCTTCCTGATGAACTATTACTACGTTGCGCAGGAGAACCCCGACTTCGCGGAGCAGTACACCAACCGTGAGATCGATCTTGACAGCTCCGCTGCCTTTGTCCGCGGCCTTCAGAAGCTGAACGATATGGCCCAGTACATCAACGAGGACGCACTGTCCACCGGTATGGATGAATGCGCGATGATGCTCGGCGACGGCACGGCGGCCATGATGGTCATCCGTACCAACATCCTGGTCACCATGGCGGCTGACTGCCCCGACAAGATCGCGGACATGGACTTCTTCCCGCTGCCCGACGTCGATGCCAACAGCCGCGGCGTCAGCTACTGGCTGCCGATGGGCTGGGTCATCAACAAGAACGCGGCTGAGCCTGAGCTTGCCAAGGCATGGTGCGAATTCGTCACCTCTCAGGAAGGTGTTGACGCCTACTCCGCTGCCGTTGCTCCTACCGGCACGTTCTGCCTCAATGAGGTCGACCTGAGCGGCGTCGAGATGCCGCAGGCGCTCATTACCGCGCAGGAGTGGGTCTCCACCAGCTCCACGCCGGTCATGGAGTACTTCTGCCGCATCAAGGGCTCCAACCAGGCAACGATCTGCAGCATGTGCGCGACCGGCGAGATCACTGCAGAGGATGCCTGCCAGCAGATCATGGCCGACAACGTCGTTGACGCACAGCAGAAGGGCTTTGTAGGCTGGTAATTAACCGGATATTCCGGCGGATATTCCCGCTTGAGGACAATGGGCTGTGCATACGCACAGCCCATTGCGTCTGAATGGGGTCATAGCGCCTCGAGCTGGGCGCCGGAGAGAGGAAACGATTTTGGATACATTACAATATGCGCTCCGGGCCATCCTGCCGCTCATTCTGGAGATCGCGCTCGGATGCTTTCTGAGAAGGATCGGGTTTCTGGACGCCGCGTTTTTCCAGAAGGGACGCAGGCTCGTATACTATACAGCATTGCCTGCGTCGATTTTCTATGGCATCTATACGACGCAGACCATCCGGGAGATCAACCCCGGACTGTTGGTGTTCTGTTTTCTCATGGTGCTCATGCTGTTCGGCATCGGCACGCTGATGGCGGTGACACTGTTTCCCGACCACCGCAAGCGCGGCGTCGTGATCCAGAGCGCCTACCGCTCCAATTTCAGCATCATCGCCATCTCCCTTTCCGAGGCGCTGGGCGGGAGCGGCGCGCTGAGCGCAGCGGCGGTCCTGTCGGCGACGACGATCCCGGAGTTCAACGTGCTGGCGGTGCTGTCCATGACGATGTTCGTGCATCCGGAGGGCGGCAAATCCCCGCTGCGGCAGTCGCTGCGCGGGATCGTGACCAATCCGCTGATCATCGGCTCACTGACGGGCCTCGGGTGCCTGCTCGTGCGGCAGGCGCTGCCGTGCGATGCGGACGGGAACGCGGTGTTCCTGCTGTCGGAGAAGCTTCCGTGGCTCTTTTCCTTCATCCGTGCGCTCGGACAGATGTCCACGCCGCTGGCGCTGATCTGCCTCGGCGGGCTGTTTGATTTCTCCAAGCTGCGCGGCGCGGGAAGGGATATCCTCATCGGCTGCGCGCTGCGTGTGCTGATCGCGCCGGCCGTCAGCCTCGGAGCGGCGATCGCGCTGAACGCCTCCGGGCTCATGCATTTCAGCACGGCGGAATTTGCCTGCATGGTCTCGGTGTTTGCCTCGCCGCTTGCGACTGTGACCGGCGTTATGGCGGCGCAGATGGGCAGCGACGATGTTTACGGAGACCAGCTCGTTGTGCTTACCACCCTGATCGGCGCGTTCACGCTCTTCATCACGGTCTGCGTGATGCGCGCCAACGGCTTCTTATAAGGACTTTACATGAAAATTGAATTCGGATACGGCTGCGGGAGCCAGACGCTCTGCGTCCCGGACGAAAACGTCCTCGGCGTCCTGCAGCAAAACGAGCTTGCGCTGCCGGAGAAAACGGCGCGGGAGCTGGTGGCGGAGGCCATCGCGCACCCCATCGGCTGTCCGCCGCTGCGCGAGATCGTACACAGGGGCGAGAAGATCGCCATCGTCACGAGCGACATCACGCGGCCGCTGCCGTCGTATGAGATCCTGCCGGAGCTGCTGCGGGCACTCTTTGCCTGCGGCGTGGAGGCGGTGGATGTGACGGTCGTATTTGCGATCGGCAGCCACCGGAGGCATACGCCGGAGGAGATGCGGCAGCTTGCCGGGGACTACGCCTTTGAGACGGTCCGCTGCGTGGACAGCGACCCGGACGACTGCGTCCGCCTCGGCGTGACCGACCGCGGTACGCCGGTGGATATCACGCGCGCCGTTGCGGAGGCCGACCGGCGGATCTGCCTCGGAAATGTGGAATTTCACTGGTTCGCGGGCTACAGCGGCGGCGCCAAGGCCATCATGCCGGGCGTCTCCACCCGTGCGGCCATCACCTGCAACCACGGCCTGATGGCCTCGGAAAACGCCTGCGCCGCGCGTATCGAGGGCAACCCCCTGCGCGAGGACATCGAGCAGGCGGGAGCCATCTGCGGCGTGGACTTCATCGTCAACGTCGTGCTCGACGAGCACAAGCACATCATCTACGCCGCCGCAGGCGACGTGACGGCGGCGCACCGCGACGCCTGCCGGATGCTCGACCGGCTGTATCTCAAGCCGGTCCCGCACAGGGCGGATATCGTCGTCGTTTCACAGGGCGGCGCGCCCAAGGATATGAATCTTTACCAGACACAGAAGGCACTCGCCAACGCCAGCCATGCCGTGCGCAGCGGCGGCGTCGTCATTCTGGTCGGAGCCTGCCCGGAGGGGCCGGGCGAGGCGGTTTTTGAGTGCTGGATGCGCGAGGCGTCCTCTCCGCAGGAGATCCTGGAGCGCATCGGGCGCGAATTCTGCATCGGCGGCCACAAGGCGGCGGCCTTTGCAAGAGTGCTGACGCGGGCGGAGATCTATCTCGTCTCGCAGATGGAGCCGGAGACAGTGCGGGCCTTCTTCATGACGCCGGTGCCGACGGTTCAGGACGCGCTGGCGCTGGCGCAGAAAAAACTAGGCGCGGAGGCCTCTGTTCTGGCGATGCCGTTCGGCGGAGCGACGCTCCCGCGCGTACAGGAGGAATGACCATGAGCGGACAGACACAGACAGAGCGGCTCGTTCTTCAGATCCATCCGAAGGACAATGTGGCCGTCGCGGTAAAGCCGCTGAAAAAGGGGACGGTGCTTCCCGGCGGCGTGCGGCTGCTGGAGGATCTGCCGCAGGCCCACAAGGCGGCGATGCAGACCATCGCCGCAGGCGCACCCGTCATCCGCTACGGCGTGGTGCTGGGTCACGCGGTGAAGGAGATCCCGCAGGGAAGCTGGGTGCGGGAGGATATGCTGCATGTGGCGGACTGCCCGTCGCTGGAGGGGCTGACGTGGGGCACGCATCTGGTCCCTGCCGAGGAGCTGCCGGAGCCGCCCGTCCGGACATGGATGGGCTACCGCAATGCCGCCGGCCCGGCCGGAACGCGCAACTATCTCGGCATCGTCACGACGGTGCAGTGCGCGGCGGGCGTCGTCCGGAGCGTCACGGAGCGTATCCGGCGGGAGCTGCTGCCGAAATATCCGAACGTCGAGGGCGTGGTGGCCATCACGCACGCCTACGGCTGCGGCGTGGCCATCCGTGCGCGCGAGGCGGGCATTCCCATCCGCGCCATCCGCAACATCATTCAGCATCCGAACTTCGGCGGCGAGGCGATCGTGGTCGGGCTTGGCTGCGAGAAGCTGACCTATGACATGGTGCTGCCGCCGGAGAAGATCAACGCGGAGACCTGCATCACACTCCAGGAGCAGCCCGGCCACGCGGCCATGGAGCAGGCGATCCTGGATCTGGCGGAGAAAAAGCTCCGCATCCTGAACGAACGCCGCCGCGAGGAGCTTCCGCTCAGCGAGCTTTGCATCGGGATGCAGTGCGGCGGCAGCGACGCATTCAGCGGCATATCCGCCAACCCGTCGGCGGGCTGTGCGGCGGATATGCTGGTGCGCGGCGGCGCGACGGTGCTTTTCAGCGAGATCACCGAGGTGCGCGACGGCGTGCAGCTGCTGGCGGCGCGGTGCCGGGACGAGGAGACGTGCAGAAAGCTTGCGCGGGAGATGGCCTGGTATGACCGCTATCTGGCCGAGGGCGGTGTGGACCGCGACGCCAATCCGACGCCGGGCAACAAGAAGGGCGGCCTTGCCAACATCGTGGAAAAGGCGATGGGCTCCATTGCGAAGTCCGGCTCCAGCCCGATCGAGGAGGTCCTCTCTCCGGCGGAGCAGCCGCACCGGCACGGCCTGATCTTTGCCGCGACGCCCGGCAGCGACATCGTCTGCGGCCCGTCACAGGCAGCCAGCGGCATCGGCCTTCAGGTGTTCATGACCGGACGCGGCACGCCCTACGGGCTGGAGATCTGCCCGGTCATCAAGGTTTGCAGCCGGAACGAGCTGAAGGCGCAGTGGCCGGATATGATCGACCTGAGCGCCGGAGACATCCTGACCGGCGAGCGGACCATCGCACAGGTCGGCGAGGAGCTTTTCCGGTGGATCCTTGACGCGGCCAGCGGCCGGAGGATCCCCTACAGCGACCAGTACGGCTATCACAACGATATGTGCTTTTTTAATCCGGCCCCGATCACTTGACCGGCGCCGCAAAGGAGGTTATTCTATGAAACAGGAGCTTTCGGGTATCATCGTGCCGATCCTGACGCCGCTCGACGCGCAGGAAAATGTGGACGAGGCGCGGCTGCGCCGTCAGGTGGACTTCGTGATCGAGGGCGGTGTGAACGGCATTCTGCTCTTCGGCAGCAACGGCGAGTTCTACATGACGGAGGAGGACGAGATGGCGCACTGCCTGGACGTCGTCCTCGGGCAGACGGCGGGGCGTGTCCCGGTCTACTTCGGCATCGGCGCGATCCGCACGGGCAAGTGCATCCGCCTTGCCAAAATGGCGCAGGATCACGGCGCGGACGCGATCTCCGTTTTGCAGCCGATGTTCCTCAAGCCGACGGAGGACGAGCTTTATCAGCATTTCCGCAGCATTGCCGAGAGCGCGCCGGAGCTGCCGATGCTGCTCTATAACAATCCCGGCCGGACGGGCTATACGCTCAGCGCGAATCTGGTGGAGCGGCTGGCGGACGTTGCGAACATCGCGGGCATGAAGGATTCGAGCGGCGATCTGACGCAGACGGAGGAGTTCATCCGCCGGACGGCGGATAAGGATTTCCGCGTCTTTGCCGGTAAGGATACGCTGATCTACGCCTCGCTCTGCGTTGGCGCGGCCGGTGCAGTCTGTACGACGGCAAACTTCCTGCCGGAGCTGGTCTCCGGGATTTACCGCAGCTATCGCGCGGGCGACACGAAGGCCTCGCTGGCCGCGCAGTTCCGCCTGAATCCGATCCGCCTGTCGATGGACAAGGCGAGCTTCCCGGTCGCCACGAAGGATATGGCGAATATGCGCGGCATGGACGTGGGCGTCCCCTACCGTCCGAATCTTCCGACGCCGGACGGCCCCGCGTATCAGGCCATGCTGCATGAACTGAAAAAAGCCGGTTATATCACCGATTGAACTTGCAGGGAGGAATTTTCCATGAAGGTAGGATTTGTAGGACTCGGCATTATGGGCAAGCCCATGTGCAAGAACATTCTCAAGGCGGGCTATACCGTCACCGCGTACAACCCCTCTCCGGCGTCTCTTGACGAGGTCGTCGCCTGCGGCGCCATCCGTGCGGCAAGCAGCGCGGAGGTCGCGGCAAACAGCGACGTGGTCATTACCATGGTCCCGAACTCGCCCAACGTCCGTGACGCCGTCCTCGGCAAAAACGGCATTCTGGAGGGGGCGAAGGAAGGCCTGGATATCATTGACATGAGCTCCATCGCACCGCTGGAATCCAAGGCCATCGCCGCCGAGTGCCTCAAGCACGGCGTGCATATGATGGACGCACCGGTCTCCGGCGGTGAGCCGAAGGCGGTCGATGGAACGCTGTCGATCATGTGCGGCGGCCCGAAGGCGCTGTTCGACAAGTACCATGAGCTGCTGATGACGATGGGCGCCTCCGCCGTTCACTGCGGGGAGGTCAACGGCGCCGGCAACACCGTGAAGCTGGCAAACCAGATCATTGTCGCCTGCAACATCGCCGCCTGCGCGGAGGCCTATTCGCTCTCCACGATGGCGGGCGTTGACCCGGAGAAGGTCTTTGAGGCCATTCGCGGCGGCCTTGCCGGCTCGACGGTCATGAATGCGAAGGTTCCCATGATGATGGAGGGCAATTTCAAGCCCGGCTTCCGCATCGATCTGCATATCAAGGATCTGAACAACGCGCTCGACACCGGCCACGGCCTCGGCACGCCGATGATCCTGACCTCGCAGGTGCAGGAGATGATGCAGTGGCTGCACAACAACGGCTGCGGCAGCGACGATCACAGCGCGATCCTGAAGTATTACGAGCGGATCACCGGCACGGAGGTTCGCAAGGAGCACTGAGCATAGCGTAAAGAGCGAAAACAAGCCCGCCGCAGTTTTCTGCGGCGGGCTTCTGACGTATTTTTCAGCGTGCGATCAGGACCATGGCCAGATCGTTGACGTTCGTGCCGGTCGGGCCGGTCATGAGCAGACCGCCGACGGCCTGAAGCGCGTGGTAGGCGTCGTTGTCGCGCAGCGTCTGTACTGCGTCCCATCCGGCGCTCTGGAGCGCGGCAAGGGTATCCTGATCGGCATAACCGCCTGCGGCGTCGGTCGGGCCGTCCGTCCCATCGGAGCCGAAGGAAAAAACGGCGGTCTGCCGCAGGCCGGAGATGCCCGGCGCGGCGGCCAGCGCCAGCTCCTGATT
>FR887185.1:0-579 GCA_000436735.1 Firmicutes bacterium CAG:170 | reverse complement strand
GCGGCCGCCGAGGCCGCTTCCGGTCAGCTGCACGGTCGTTTCGCCGCCGGCAAGGAACGCGAGCGGCACGCCGGTGTCCTGATGGCTGCGGGCGACGCTGGCGAGGAAGCTTCCGGCCTCCTTTGCCTGACAGCAGAGACAGTCGGTCAGCATCTGGCACCGGAAGCCGAGCGCCTCGGCCTCGCGCATGGCGGCGGCGCAAAGCTCGCGGACGCTTCCGGTCACATGCGTCTCCACGTTGGAGAGCGCTTTGGGCGTCGGTTTGCGCAGACAGTCCATGGCCGGCTCCGAGAGGCGGAGATCATATTTCCGGACGATTTCCAGAGCCTGCTCCTCCGTCGAGGCGTCGGGATAGGCGGGGCCGGAGGCGATCATGTCCAGCGGGTCGCCGATGATGTCGGACAGAACGATAGAAAAAACGTGCGCGGGGCTGCAATGCTGTGCGAAGCGCCCGCCCTTGACGGCGGAAAGACGCTTGCGGATGGTGTTCATCTCCACAATGTCCGCGCCGCAGGCCAGCAGCTGGCGTGTGATCTCCTGCTGCTCGGCAGGCTCGATCAGCGGCAGCTCGAAAAGCGC
>FR887184.1:17958-36065 GCA_000436735.1 Firmicutes bacterium CAG:170 | reverse complement strand
GTGTTTGATCAGGCCGCCGACCGCGTCTGCCGGAGCTGCGGGCGGTGGAAGGACTGCTGGCAGACCCATGCGCAGGAGACATACTTGGCGCTTTCACACGCGGCGGGGCGTATTTTTCAGTCCGGCTGCGCCGCCCGGGACGATCTTCCGGCGGAGTTCACAGAGCGCTGCTGCTATCCGGACGGCTTCCTTGCCGCCGTCAACGAGGCGCTGGAGACCCAGCGGACGCGGCGGCAGTATCAGACGCGCCTTGCCGAGAGCCGCAGCGTCCTCTCCGACCAGTTCCGCTACCTCTCTCGTCTGCTCCAGGGCGTCTGCGACCCGGAGCGCGACGCCGCGCCGTCCGTCCCGGCCTATACGCCGGATCTCGGCTACCGTGCGCGCGGCGTGCGCGGCGGCAGCGTCAGCGGCGACCACGGGAGCTGCTTTACCTGCGGAGAATGGTACTATCTGCTGCTGTGCGACGGGATGGGCACCGGCGAGGAGGCCTCCCGCGAAAGTGCCTCGGCCATCCACTTCCTCTCGGAGCTGCTGCTGTCCGGCTTTGAGGCGCAGGATGCGCTGCAAATGCTCAACGGCGTGTATATCCTGCGCGGCGACGGCGGCTTTTCGACCGTCGATCTGCTCCAGATCAGCCTTGTCACCGGCGAGGGCTTCCTGCACAAATGGGGCGCTGCGCCCTCCTATCTCCGGCAGGCGCACCGGCTCGTGAAGCTCGGCGCACCGACGCCGCCGCCCGGCCTTGGCGTGGACGGAAGAGGGCGCGGCGAATGCCTGCGCGTGTCCATGGGACGGGGAGAGATGCTCGTTCTTGTTTCGGACGGCGTCGCGCCGGAGGAAACGGAGCGCTGGATCCGGGGCTACAAGGGCCGCTCTCCGCGTGAGCTGGCCTCCGGCATCCTCGGCTGCGGCGGCGAGACCGGCGACGACCGTACCGCCGCCGTCCTGTGCCTGCGGCCCTGCACGGCGAAGAAAACCGCCCGCGCGGCAGGGAATCAGCTCCTGTCGAGGCTGCGGCTGTGAAAAAAACGGAGACAGTCCGAAAGAACTGTCTCCGTTTTTGTTTTGCGCCGGGACGGAACAGGATTCGCTTCGCGGACATACTTCTTTCTGGATTGTCAGAAAAAAGTATGCAAAAAAAGAGACGCTGGGGACGAGAATAGCGCTTACGTGCCTGAAAAACGAGTCGTTCCGTTGTGCGTGTTATCGTTATACCGACCATAGTCCGAACGCCCTTCGGGCGGGCATAACAATTTCTGCATTCGTAAATTGCAGTGCGGTAAATATTTGACGTATGGAAGTCGAAGGATGTGCGGTTTTTTGAGCTTTGTAGGGGCCGATGCCCACATCGGCCCGCTGCAAAGGCAGCGCATTCTGTGCCTTTATCGGAACAGCCTCCGCAGCACAGGCTGGAGCCGCCCGACATACAGCGGCCGCAGCCGCCGGAGTACAAAGTCATACAGCAGGAACACGATGTTCCCGCCGAGCAGCAGCGCCGCCGTCATGGCCTTCCCCATCTCGCGGAACTCCGCCCGCGCGGTATCGGAGACGAGCACGAACAGCAGCACGGCATACGCCGCGAGGACTGCCGCATTGAAGAAGGCCAGCTTGCACAGCCGGGAGAGCAGTCCGGGCCGGACGGCGTCGAAGCGCGCCTTCAGGATCGGATAATAGCCCAGCGCCGCAAACAGCAGCGCCGCTTCCTTATTTGCGCAGAGAAGCAGGGTCAGCGGCTTATCCGCGCAGAGAAGCAGGCTCAGCAGCGCCGCCGCCGTAAAAAGGCCCCACGCGGCCCGCGGGCCGCATTCCTCCTGTGCCGGGATCAGGACAAGGCTTGCCAGCAGCGGCGCGCAGTAGGTCGCGCCGGGGAAAATGCCCCCAAGCAGCATCAGCACCGCCGCCAGCGCGGCCAGCACGCCGCAAAGCGCGATCGGCCCGCTTTTTCCGTGCATCATCTGCCGTTGTTTTTCAGCAGGTCATACTTGATGTCCCACAGCTTCTGCGACAGATCGACGTAGTAGGTATGCGGGTTGTCGAAGCGCTTGACCTCGTCCCAGAGTGTGTCGATCTGCTGTGCGCAGTATTTCTGGATCTCGTCCAGCGACGGCAGGTCGTAGACCAGCTCGCCGTTTTTGAAGATGGGCACCAGCAGCTCCTTGGCCGTGAAGTCGTAGACGGTCTTGCGCTTCCACGTTGCGGAGGGGTCGAAGATCTCCAGATCCTTCGTATCGTCCACGACCTCGTCATGGACGCACAGATAGTCCGCGATGGCCTTGCCGGTGTCGTTGCCGAAGAAGCGGTAGAGCTTCTTGAAGTGCGGGTTTGTGATCTTGCCGACGTTTTCGCTGATCTTGATCTTCGGAATGATGTTCCCCTGCTCGTCCTCGACCGCCGTCAGCTTGTATACGCCGCCGAAAACCGGCTCGGACTTGGCGGTGATGAGCCGCTCACCGACGCCGAACATGTCGATGCAGGCGCCCTGATTGATAAGGTCCTGAATGAGGTATTCGTCGAGCGAGTTGGAGACGGAGATCTTGCAGCTCTGCCAGCCCGCATCGTCGAGCATCTTCCGCGCCTTCTTCGTCAGGTAGGTCATATCGCCCGAGTCCAGACGGATGCCGCACTTTGTCAGACCGCGCGGCTTCAAAACCTCGTTAAAAACGCGGATGGCGTCGGGGACGCCGCTCTTGAGCGTGTTGTAGGTATCGACGAGCAGCGTGGGATTGTCGGGGTAAATTTCGCAGTAGGCCTTGAACGCCTCATACTGCGAATCGAACATCTGCACCCAGGAGTGCGCCATCGTGCCGCCGGCGTAGACGCCGTAGAGCTGGTCGGAGACGGTGCAGGCCGTGCCGGCGCGGCGAGTGGGGGCGGCCCCGGCCCCGCCGCGGCCGCCGATGTAGGCCGCGCGCGCGCCAAGGATCGCGCCGTCGCTGCCCTGTGCGCGCCGGGAGCCGAATTCCAGGACCGTCCGGCCCTTGGCCGCGCGGACGACGCGGTTTGCCTTGGTGGCGATCAGGCTCTGGTGGTTGAGCGTCAGCAGCAGGAACGTTTCCACGAGCTGCGCCTCGATGGCGGGTGCGCGGACGGTCATGATCGGCTCGCGCGGGAAGATCGGCGTGCCCTCGGGCACCGCCCAGATATCGCCCGTGAAGCGGAAATCGCGCAGATAGCTGAGGAAATCCTCGCTGAAAATGCCGCGTCCTCGAAGATACGCAATGTCGTCCTCGTCAAAATGGAGCTGCTGGATATACCGGACTGCCTGCTCCAGACCGGCCGCAATGGCGAAGCCGCCGTTGTCCGGCACCGTCCGGAAAAACACGTCAAAGTAGGTGATCCGATCCTTATAGCCGCACTGGAAATAACCGTTTCCCATCGTCAGCTCATAAAAATCGCAGAGCATGGTCAGATTCGGCTTTTTGTCCGCGTTCATAGAAGAACCTCCGCATCGTTGTAAATACTGTGTTTTGCCGCATGAGAGAATTTCGCGGCGTTATCCCTATTATACCATGGAAACCGGAAATCTCAATCCCCATCCGGGGCCGCAAGCGCCCGCGCGCGGGCAAATTTGCTCTTCCGTTCCTCCGAAAGGCGGTATTTTTCCGCCAGCGCGTGCGCATAGTCCAGCATGACGGCCTCGCTGCCGCTTTTCAATTCCAGCTCCAGCTCGCACAGCGGCTCCTGCCGTCCGCCGCCGATCAGGCTTCCGATGTCGCCGCAGATCTCGCAGTCCGCGCCGTCCAGATGCAGCAGCGCCGTGATGCGCGTGAATTTTGCGCCGCAGACGATGACCGGCTCCACCTCGCGCAGCAGCTGCACCAGCTCCTCCGGCGCGCCAAGTCCGGCGAGCTTTTCCGGCGCCTCGTCGAGGTATTCGCCCTCCCATGCCCATTCGCCGCGGGCGTAGCCCTCGCCGGGCGTTTTGAGCGTGATGACGCTGACGCCGTTTTCCTTCCGCAGGCGGTAGGTGCATTTTCGCGCGGAAAGCGCGCCGTCCTCCGTGTCGTAATAGGTCGTCTCCATCTGAATGCTGCGGTACTGCGGCTGATCCATCCGCGTCAGCACGAGCGGGTCGCAGAGGATGCAGTCGAGCAGCTGCAAGTCATTCACCGCGTATTTGATCTCCAATTCCGTCGCCATAGCCGGGCCTCCCCATGATTTTTGTTCTATTGTACGTTCTTTTGCGCCGGTTGGCAAGGGCGCAGCGGCGCGATTTCACGTTCCCGGCGTCCCTTTTGCATACTTTTTTCGACAAGACAAAGGCATACCTGCGGAGCGATACTGCACTCCCGCTGCAAAAGAAAGCCCCCGCAGGGCCGAAGCCCTGCGGGGGTCGATAGGACAGCGTTTGAAGAATTACTTCAGGTTGCCGAGGTCCTCAACATTGACGTTGGTGACAGCGGGCATAGCCGTGATGTCGTTGGAAACGGTGACAGTGCCGTCGAACATGGCAGCGACGAGAGCTGCGTAGTCGTCAGCGGTGAACTTGCCGTCCTCAAACTGCGTGCTGGCAGTCGGGATCTGGACATAGTTCTCTTCCGGGTTCGCGGAGACGAGGCCCAGAGTGTCGATCTTGCCGCCGTAGTTGGCGAAGTTGCCAGCCAGGACTTCGGAGAGCAAATGCTTGACGGTGGGGGCAAGGCCCTTCATAGCGGAGGTAACAGTCATGCCTTCGCCGTAGCTGCCGTCGATGATGCCCTTCTGGTCAACGTCAACGCCGATGACCTTGCCGCCGACCTTGGCAGCAGCTTCCGCTGCGGAGGTGTAGATGCCGCCGCCGCAGGCAAAGACGATCTCGGTGCCGCCCTGATACCAGGTGTCCATTGCAGCGGTGATGTCAGCGTCGCCGGAGAACTGGTTGCCGTAAGCGTACTTCAGATCGACCGTGATGTCGAGTTCCTTTGCAGCAGCGTCAACGCCCTGCACATAGCCGTAGCCGTAACGAACGACTGCCGGGACAGCCATGCCGCCGAGGAAGCCGAGCTTGGTGTAGCCCAGCTTGACAGCTGTGTAGCCAGCCATGTAGCCGCAGAGCTCTTCCTGATAAACCGCGCAGTAGAGGTTTGCGGGAACGACATAGTCCTCGCCGAGGTCGCCGGCGCCGACGTCCAGAGCGATGAAGGTGGTGTCGGAGTTGCTCTCAGCAGTTTCCTTGATGGCTTCGCCGAAAGCGTAGCCGGGCATAACGACGACATTGTAGCCTTCGTCGATCGCCTTTTCGATCATGGCGACACGGTCAGCGGTGTTGTCACCGGCGGGCTTGAAGTAGTTGAACTTGACGCCGTTGGCCTCGCAGAATTCCTTGCAGGCCTCATAGGTGGTCTGGTTGAAGGACTGGTCGGTGATATCGCCGTAGTCGGTGATCATAGCGACGGCGTAATCGGACTCAGCCGGAGTCTCCTCGGGCTGCTCAGCCGGGGTCTCCTCAGGCTGCTCGGGCTGCTCGGCCGGAGTCTCTTCGGGCTGCTCTGCCGGGGTATTGTCGGCAGGAGTGTTGTCTGCGGGAGCCTTATCATCGGGCTTCTCGGTGGTCGCGCAGGCAACCAGAGAAAGAACCATGACGACTGCAAGCAGAAGCGCAAGAATCTTCTTCATTGTTTATTCCTCCATTAAATTTGTAAAATCACAGCTTTCGCTGTTGTTTCAACATATCACATTTCCCGTGAAAAATCAACCTTTTGCCGGAAAAAAACGCAGCTTGGATATTTATTCAGTTTTTTGCGTTTCTTTCATATACTTCCCGGCGCTGAAGCCGTAGGGGAGGAAGTCCTCCAGCCGGACGGCCACATAGCTGTCATCCGAGCGGCCCATGTAGATCATGAAATCCGGGCCGCAGAACTCCTGCATCACCTGACGGCAGACGCCGCAGGGCGGGAAGATATCCTCGATCACGCCGTTCCTTCCGCCCACCACGGCGATGGCCGTAAAATTCCGCTCACCCTCGTAGACCGCCTTGAAGAACGCCGTGCGTTCGGCGCAGTTCGACGGGCTGTAGGCCGCGTTTTCGATGTTGCAGCCCAGATAGACCTTTCCCTCCGCCGTGAGCAGCGCCGCGCCGACCTTGAAGTTGGAATAAGGGGTATATGCGTGCTGCATGGCTTCCTTTGCCCGACGGATCAGCTTGACCGGTGTCATAATGATATCCTCCTCATTTTTGATTGTCATGTCAGAGAAGCTCCCTTGCAAAGCTGCGGCCCGGCGTGTCCAGCTGTGCGCCAAGAAGCTCGGCGACGGTCGCGCCGATGTCGCAGAAGCCCACGCGCGTTCCCAGATCGACCGGACGGACCTTTTTGCCCAGCGCGATCATGGGGATATACTCGCGGGTGTGGTCGGTGTGCTTTGTATAGCCGGGGTCGCAGCCGTGGTCGGCGGTGATGATGACGCAGTCGTCGTCACCGAGCTTTGCGAGGAAGCCGGGCAGCCAGCGGTCGAACTCCGTCAGCGCGGCGGCGTAGCCGTCCGGATTGCGGCGGTGGCCGTAGAGCATATCAAAGTCTACCAGATTTACGAAGCAAAGACCCTCGAAATCGCGCCCGGCGAGCGCCAGCGTTTTGGCCAGACCGTCGGTGTTGCCGGTGGTGTAGGTGAATTCGGTCATGCCCTCGCCCGCGAAAATGTCGTGGATCTTGCCGACGGCGATGACATCCTTCCCGGCTGCCTTCACTGCGTCCAGCAGCGTCTGCGCCGGCGGCTCGAGCGAGAAGTCATGGCGGCGCGTCGTGCGGTGATACGGCCACTCGCCGTCGAACGGACGGGCAATGACGCGGCCGACGCCGTGCTTGCCGCGCAGGATCCTGCGCGCGATACGGCAGTATTCATAAAGCTGCTCCGGCGGAACGACCGCCTCATGCGCGGCGATCTGGAACACGGAGTCGGCGGAGGTGTAGACGATGAGCTTGCCGGTCTGGATATGCTCGTCGCCGTAGTCGCGGATCACGTCCGTGCCGGAATACGGCTTGTTGCAGAGCCAGCCGCGGCCCGTCTGTGCGGAGAAGGCGTCCATGACCTCCGCCGGGAAGCCGTTGGGGTAGGTCGGCAGCGGCTCCGGAGAGACGATGCCTGCAAGCTCCCAGTGGCCGATGGTGGTGTCCTTGCCCATCGAGCGCTCCTGAAGCCGCGCGAACGCGCCGTGCAGCTCCGGGGACTTCGGCAGGTAGTCCACGCCGTCCAGATGGCCGAGGCCCATCGAGATCAGGTTGTCCATGTGGAATTCCGGCGAGGCCGCGCAGGTGCGCAGGGTGTTCGCGCCCACATCGCCGAACTTGTCGGCATCCGGCTCATAGCCGATGCCGCAGGAATCGAGTACGATCAGAAAAACACGCTTCATACGATTGCTCCTTTTTTCAGGGTGACAAAGTGCGCCGCAATGCGGCGCACCTTCGTTATTTTTCGAGCTTCACGGCCGTGCGGAGCGCAAGCTCCATCATCTGCGTGAAGGAGTTCTGCCGCTCCTCGGCGGTGCAGTATTCGTGGCGCAGGATGTGGTCGGAGATCGTGCAGACGGCCAGCGCGCGCTTGCCGCAGCGGGCCGCGTTCATATACAGCGCGGCGGCCTCCATCTCGATGGCCATAACGCCCATCTTTTTCCACGCAAGATTGGCCTGAAGCGCCTCGGGCACGCCGCCGTCGTCGCCGTAGAAGCGGTCGGAGGACAGCAGGTTACCGACCTGATAGCGCGCGCCCATTTCCTCTGCGATGTCAACGCAGGTGCGCAGGAAGCGGAAATCGGCGATCGGCGCGAACGTGCCGGGCAGATGGTACTGGCCCGCCCAGCTGGAGTCGGTGCAGGCGCCCTGCGCGATGACGATGTCCCGGAGCTGAAGCTCGTCGGCCAGCGCGCCGGCGGAGCCGATGCGCAGGATGTTCTCCACGCCGTAGACCGTGAACAGCTCCCACGAGTAAATGCCGATGGACGGCATACCCATGCCGGAGGCCATGACGGAGACGCGCACGCCGTCATAGGTGCCGGTGTAGCCCTGAACGCCCCGGACGTTGTTGACGAGCACGGGATCGGTCAGGAAATTTTCCGCGATGAATTTCGAGCGCAGCGGATCGCCGGGCATCAGGACAGTCTGTCCGAAGTCGCCGGGCCGGGCGCCGATGTGAGGGGTCGGATAATTGGCCATGATTTCGCTTCCTTTCGGTGATTATTTTTCGGCTTCCTGCTGCTTGACGATCTTGACGATGCGGCTGGTGCCGAGTCTCGAAGCGCCAAGCTCGATGAATTTCTCTGCATCCGCGATGGAGGAAATGCCGCCCGCGGCCTTGATCTTCACGCCGTTCGTGACATGCGCCGCAAACAGCTCCACGTCGTGGAACGTCGCGCCCGCGGTGGAGAAGCCGGTCGAGGTCTTGATGTAGTCCGCGCCGGAGGCGGAGACGATCTCGCACATCTTGATTTTCTCGTCGTCCGTCAGCAGGCAGGTCTCGATGATGACCTTCAGGAGCCTGCCGCGGCAGGCGGCCTTGACGGCTTTGATCTCTTCAAGCAGAGCGTCCCATTTCTGATCCTTGACCCAGCCGATGTTGATGACCATATCGACCTCCTGCGCGCCGTTTTCGACGGCGTCGGAGGCCTCGAAGCATTTGGCCTTCGTTGTGTCGTAGCCGTTCGGGAAGCCGATGACGGTGCAGATGGGGAGCTTGCCGTCCACATAGTCCGCCGCCTGCTTCACATAGGACGCGGGGATGCAGACGGAGGCGGTATGATACTTCATGCCGTCGTCGCAGATGGCCTTGATCTGTTCCCAGGTCGCACTCTGGCTGAGGAGCGTATGATCGACCTTACTGAGGATCTCTTTCATTTCCATGGAGTAGTTCCACCTTTCTATGCTGTGAAATATAGTCCTGATAGCATTTATGGCACATGGCGATGTAGCTGTCGTTGCCGCCGAGGAACACCTGATCGCCCTCCGTCAGGACGTAGCCCTCCGGGCTGATGCGGGCGTTGGTCGTGGCCTTCCGGCCGCAGTCGCAGATGGTCTTGATCTCGGTGATGGAGTCCGCCAGCTCGAAAAGCCGCCGGCTGCCGGGGAAAAGCTGCGTCCGGAAGTCGGTCCGCAGGCCGAAGCAGAGGACCGGAAGATCCTCCCGGTCGACCAGCCAGCGCAGCTGATCGATCTGCGCGGTGGTCATGAACTGGCACTCGTCCACGATGATGACGTCGGCCCGCTCGCGGTTTTTATAAAGCTCGCTGATGTCCTTCTCCGGCGAGACGGATTCCGCCTCGGCGGTCAGGCCGATGCGGCTCTTGAGCGTGAAGGCCCCGTCGCGCTGATCGGCGGCGGGCTTGATGAGCCAGACCTTCATTCCGCGCTCTTCATAATTGTATTTGGTAATGAGCGCCGTCGCTGTTTTGGAGCTGCCCATCGCGCCATATTTGAAATAAAGCTTTGCCATTTCTTCTCCTTCTCCCGTCCACTGTTTTTTGCACAGGGACAGTGTGCAATTATATTATACAGGACTTTGCCGCCAAAAGGAAGTCTTTTTTGTGAATTTTTCCTACAGCGGCATTACAGTGCCCGCCCAATGCCGCGCTGTCTGCGCCGCGCGCACAAAGGGCCGCGCCCTGAAAGACCAAGGCGCGGCCCGTTCCTGTATGCTTTTGCGTTTACTCGTCAAGAATTTTGCCGTCCACAGAGATCGTGACCGTCTGCCATGGGATCAGCTTGCCGCAGCTTTGAAGCGCGGTTCTGACCGCGAATTCCAGCCCGCCGCAGCACGGCACCTCCATCCGCACAACGGTGACGCTCCGGATCTCGTGCGTGCGGAGGATCTGCGTCAGCTTTTCCGAATAGTCCACGGCGTCGAGCTTCGGACAGCCGATGAGCGTCACCTTCCCGCGCATGAACTGCTCGTGCATCCGCGCGTAGGCGTAGGCCGTGCAGTCCGCTGCGACCAGCAGCTTTGCGCCGTCAAAGTACGGCGCGCCCACAGGGACCAGCTTCAGCTGGCAGGGCCACTGCGCGAGCCGGGATACGCTCTCGCCGGAGGCGGCGGGAGCCGAAGCCTCCGCGCTCTGGGCCATGGTGCGCATCCGGCTTCCCGGACAGCCGCCGTGCGTGTGCAGCTGCGCCTGAGCCTTCTCCTGCTTGTTTGCAAGCACGGCCTGCTCGTCATAGGCGGCGGCCTCGCGCTCTACGAACGTGATCGCGTCGGCCGGGCACGCCGGAAGGCAGTCACCCAGCCCGTCGCAGTAGTCGTCGCGCAGGAGCTTCGCCTTTCCGTCCACCATGCCGATCGCGCCCTCATGGCACGCGGCGGCACAGGCCCCGCAGCCGTTGCAGCGTTCCTCGTCGATATGAATGATCCTTCGTTTCATATATTTGCCTCCCGTCTCTGCTTGCGCAGTGCGGCCGCTTCTTCCTTCTGCTTCGCGGCAATTTTCATCATTTGCTCGTACATCTCGTCTCCGACGCACTGACGCGCGTATTTGCACCACTGTACACAGCTGAGCGTATCGTTGTACGCGACAAAGCCGCAGTTTTCACAGCGCGCCTCCGTGTCGATGGAGAACATTTCGATATCGTGCCCGCATTGCGGGCATTTTTTCTCCAGAATCGTCGGTGTGCGCGGCTTTCCCTGACAACCGGACATAATCATTTTCAGCACCTCCTTGACTCTATGGCTGCATTATAATAAAATACGTTTGGAAATTCAGTTGCTATAGCAACGGAGAGAGGACTTTTCAATGGAAATTTTTTCGCATCCGGTTTTTCGCGGCATCACGCCGGAGGAGCTTTCGCAGATGGAGGCGGGCGGCGCGTTTCAGAGGAAGCGCTTCCGGCGCGGCGAATATATCCTGCGCGCAGGCGGCGTCGTTTCGCAGTTCGGCCTTGTCTGCCGGGGCAGCGTGCAGATCGAGTGCAGCCAGCTCTGGGGAGACCGGAGCATCCTCAGCCTGATCGAGACGGGCGGCATTTTTGCGGAGTCCTATGCACTGTGCGCCGGGCCGATGATGGTGGACGCCGTCGCGGCGGAGGACGCGGAGATCCTGTTCCTCTCCGTCCCGCGTCTGCTCGGTGCGGAGAGCCGCGAGAAAACGTGGTATCCGGCACTGACACAGAATCTGCTGCGCATCTGCGCACAGAAAAACCTGACGCTCTCGGGGAGAATTTTCTGCACGTCCTCCCGGAGCGTCCGCAGCCGCATCCTGACCTATCTCTCCGGACAGGCCGCGCTTCACGGCAGCCGGGAATTCGAGATCCCCTTCGACCGCCAGCAGCTGGCGGATTATCTGAGCCTCGACCGCAGCGCGCTTTCGCGCGAGCTGTGCCGGATGCGGGATGAGGGACTGCTCCGCTTCCGAAAGAATCATTTTTGCCTGTTGACGCCATGAGAAAGGCGCATTCGTATGCACCGAAGGTACGGTGCGATTCGCGGAGCGGCTTTGCAAACCGCACCGCGCCTTCAGCACAAAAGAAGGGCCTCTCTTGTGAGAGGCCCCTTATTCATACTTTATTCTTCGGCTTCATAATAGACATCCAACAGCAGCTCCAGCAGGCCCGCTTCGTCCAGATCATACTGCACGAAGCCGTTTTCATCGCTCGTGACCGTGCCGGGAACATTCCGGATATTCGTGTCGATCCGCATTCCGGACGCCTCGGTCGCAAGATAGAGAATATCGCCGGTCTCCAGATCGGTGACGACGTCGCTGCTGATCTTGCCGTAGAGATCGAGAATGCTGGCCGGGCGCTCCTTGACGGAGGCGAGGACCTTTTTCATCAGCGCCGTGAAGAACTGCTTCTGGCGCTCCATGCGCTTGAGATTGCCCTCCTCGGTGCGTTCGCGCGCGCGGATATAGCGCTCCGCCATCGCGCCGTCGAGCGTCACCTCCGCGCCGGGCTGCATGGAGGCGTAGCCGTAGCTGAGATCCTCGAGCACCGTGACCGTCACGCCGCCGACCGCATCGGTCAGCCGCCGCAGGCCGTCGAGATACAGCGCGGAGCAGGACTGGATGGGCAGGTCGCTCAGCGCCTGCGAGACGGCGTTTTTGGTGATCTCGCAGCTCTTGAGCGCGCCGTCTCCGTAGGAGAACGTCAGCGCCAGCTGACCGGTCGCCCAGTCGCGCTCACTCCCGTCGGGGTTGAGCCGCTGAAATTCGCACATCGTGTCGCGCGAGAGCGTGAGCAGGGAGATCTGCCGGTTGCGGAAGTCTACTGCCGCCAGCATGATAACGTCCGAGAATGCATCGACGTTGCAGGTGCCGTCGGTATTTTCCGGCTGCTGCGAGTCGATGCCGAGCAGGAGGAAGGTCGTGATATCGCTGTTATAGCGGTAGAGCTTACCGCCGTAGCGGATCGTGCCCTCGTCTACGACCTCCAGCACTTTTTCCGGCTCCTCCGGGGCTGGCGCTTCCTCCTCCGGAAGCGGCGCCTCCGGAGCCTCCGCCGGTGCGGCGGGCTGCTGGAGCGCGGCGAGATTCGGGGCGGACGTATTCTGCCGCATCCGCTTTCCGCGCAGGTAAACGTGCAGCGCCAGCGAGCCCATGGCCGCGGCCAGCACGACCAGAATGCAGACCAGAATGACGCCGATCCGGCTCCCGCGCTTTTTCTTTTTCGATGCGCCGTCCTCCGGCGCGTTTTCTGCTGTGTGCGCGGATACTTTTTCTGCCGCGCGTTCCGGCTCCTGTGATGTCTCTGACCTCTGCGCGGTCACGGCCTCCGCAGGATCCGCTGCGGACGGAGTCTCCTCCGCCGGGAGGACAGGCTCCTGCGGAGCTTTCTCCGGCGCGGGCTTCCGGCGCGAACGCTCAAAGCGTCCCTGATATCGTGCCATTACGCCGCCTCTCTTCCTGCGGCCTCCGCCGTCGGGACGAATTCTTCGAGCACACCCATCACCAGATAGCGCAGATTCTTGTTGGCGCTGTAGCAGGTGGAGAGCGTCAGGACCTTGTCTCCGGCCTGCGGCAGAGCCTCCGCGTCAATGTGGCTGTCCGGCGAGGTGTCCTCCGTCAGGCTGCTGAAAAAGGCGTCGAACTGCGTCTCGTCCGAAAAATCGTGGCAGTAGAGCAGATGCTCGTTGCTGTGGACGCAGGCGGCGAAAATGCGGTAGACGTACATCCCGTCGGGCATATAGACCCGCATCTCCCGGTGCGCATCAAAATACGCCTCGTCGGCGTAGTTATTCAGCTCCATGAATGCGCCCGGCTGGCCGAGCACGGTGCTGTGGCCGTAGAGGACGGTCATCGGAGAATCGAAATTGCGGCCGTTGTAGGCGCTCTGCGAGAACACCGCGCCGCACATGTAATACTGCCCGTAGGCGTTGTGGCTGTTATAGAACAGATCCGCGCCCGCGCGCTGAAGGACCGGATCGTCGATCCCGGTGTCCGGCAGCTCAAGCCAGGCGTAGATATCCGGCGCTTCGGCCTGAAGCTGCGCGAAATCGACCGGCAGGCGGACGGTTTTCATCAGCGGCTCCTCCTCGGACGGCGCTGCATCGGTTTCAGATTCCTCCGGCGTTTCGCCGGAGTCCTGCTCCGGCTGCTCCGGCTGGTCGGACGGAGCGGGCGTGGAGGAGATTTCTGCCGTGCCGGTTTTCATGCGTTCGAGCAGCGTGCTTTCCACCTGCACGCCGTGATAATACTGATACAGGAACAGACCGCTTCCGACGCACACCAGAATGCAGACGGCAGCCACCGCAATCAGGATGGTTTTCTTGGCTTTTGAGGACATTCGATCACCTTTTCATTTTCAAGTCCCGGTCATTATAGCAGCTTTTACCGGAAACCGCAATTCACACGGCGCGCTTTCACACCGCTCATTTCCCGGCGCGGACACGCGCCCTTTTCTGGCCGCGCCAGACCCGCAGCAGCCGCGAGACGGTCGAGACCAGGAGAATGCCGACCGCGATGCTGCCCGCGATCCCGGCGGTCTCCAGACCCTTGGCAAGCGCCGCCTGCATATTGCCCTCCACGCCGAGGCGCATCGTGTAATAAATGCCGGAGCCGGGCATGAGCGTGAAGATCGCCACGATCAGATATGAGGTCACGGGATATTTCCGGATGCGCGCCATGATCTCCGCGTAGGTCGCCGCAAAAATGGTGGCAAAGAGACACATGCCGTAGATATCGCAGCCGAACCGCTGCGCCAGCAGATAGACCGTCCACGTCATAACGCTTGCAATGATGCACAGCCAGCTGCCCCAGCCGTGGATATTGAAGAGGATGGAGAAGCCGACGCTGCCGACCAGCACCGCGAGGCACTGCGCCCAGACGGGGTAGCTCACCGAAACGGCGGAGACGGTCTGGCCGTAGACGCCCGCCGTCACATGCCACGCCGCCGCCGTCCCGAGCGCGATGGCGAATGCCGTCAGAAAGACCTGCACGATGCGGTTGATGCCGGAGTTCGTGTCGCCGTAGATGAGGTCGCGCATGGAGTTCGTGATGAGCAGTCCCGGCACGAGGATCATGGCTGCGCCGATGATCACGGCGTCGATGTTGTCCGCAATGCCCCAGCCGGCCAGCAGATAGGCCGGGACGGCCATGGCGAACGCGGCGGCGATGGTGCTGAAAAACGGGTTCGTTTCCAGCTTGCTCATGTAGCGGTTCACAAGGCCGACGATCAGGCCCATCAAGCCCGCGAGAAACGCGTCGCGCAGCGTCCCGCCGAAGAGCAGGCTGAAGCCCGCCGGGCCGAGAAAATTCCCGAGATAGTACATGGGCGTGGAGAAAACGCGGCATTCTGCCTTCGTCTGCCGCAGCCACTGCTCCGCCGTTCCCGGCTCCGGCCTTTCGGCGCAGATTTTCCTGCACAGCGCGTTCAGCCGCTCCACGGCCTCGAGATTGTTCCCGTGGAAGCCGATGCGCTTCATGATGCTCAGCGGCTTGCCGTTCGCGGTCTCGAGACTGATGACGAGACAGTTCGGAATGGCAAAGACCTCGCACTCGATTCCGTAGGCCAGCAGCAGCCGCCGGACGCTGTCCTCCACGCGGAAAGTCTCCGCACCGCTCACGGCCAGCTCATAGCCCAGCCTCGCCGCCAGATCTGTCAGAAGATAATAGTCCATCCAAGCCTCCGAAGCGCTTCGCGGCGCCCGCCGGACGGCGGGCCCTGCATTTTTTCTCCAGTATACCATATATGGAAAAGAAAACAAGAGCGTTGTGCGCTTGCGGGCATGGGATTAAAAATGCAGCCCGGAGGCCCGGGCTGCATGATGGATTTGAAATCCGGCGCATTCGCCGGGATCACTCGACGGTGACGCCGCGCTTGGCAAATTCCTCGACCATGAGGTCGAGATCGGGCTTGATGTTGATGGGTTCGCCTGCGGACTTGATGGCGTTTGCCACGTCCTTCAGGCCGTTGCCGGTCACGACGGAGACGACCGTCGCGTCGTGCGGGATGAGGCCCTGCTCGCAGGCCTTCTTGAGCGCCGCCGTGCCGGTGACGCCCGCAGGCTCGCCGAACACGCCGCAGGTGCGGCCGAGGAGCTTCTGCGCCGCCAGAATCTCTTCGTCGGTCACGTTGACGGCAATGCCGTTCGACTCACGGATGGCCATGAGTGCCTTATCGGCATTGCGCGGCACGCCCACGGAGATGGAATCGGCGATGGTGTTTTCCTCCATCGGCTCCCACGGCTTGTTCTCCTGAATGGCACGGTTGATGGGGTAGCAGCCGGTCGACTGCGCGGAGATGAGCCGCGGCAGCTTGTCGATGAAGCCGATGGCATACAGGTCCTTGAGACCCTTCCACACGCCTGCGATGGTGCAGCCGTCGCCGACGGAAATGGCCAGATAGTCCGGCATTTCCCAGTTCAGCTGCTCGGCGATCTCGAGCGAGACGGTCTTCTTGCCCTCGGAGAGATAGGGGTTGATGGCGGCGTTTCGGTTGTACCAGCCCCACTTGTCGATGGCCTCGGCGGACATCTTGAACGTCTCCTCATAGTTGCCCTTGACGGAAATGACGTTCGCGCCGAAGATCATGAGCTGCGCGACCTTGCCCTTAGGCGCACGCTCGGGAACGAAAATGTAGGTCTTGAGTCCCGCAGCAGCGGCGTTGCCCGCAAGACTGGAGGCGGCGTTGCCCGTAGAGGAGCAGGCGATGATCTTTGCGCCCGCCTCCTGCGCCTTGGCGACCGCCATGGCGGAGGCGCGGTCCTTGAGAGACGCGGTGGGGTTGATGCCGTCGTCCTTCACCCAAAGCTTTTTGAGGCCGAGCAGAGCGGCAAGCCGCGGCTCCTCATACAGTGGGCTCCAGCCCACGCGCAGCGGCGTGTCGGGCGTCGTTTCCTCGACCGGCAGCAGCTCGCGGTAGCGCCACATGGTCGGATTGTTCCGGTTTTTCAGCGTTTCCTTGGTGAAATGCGCCTTGATGTAGTCGTAATCGTAGATAATATCCAGAATGCCGCCGCAGGAGCAGTTCGTGAGGTTCGGGACGGCTTCATATTCCTTGCCGCAGCGCACACAGCGCGCGCATTTGACGTTTTTCATTCAGAATCCTCCTTCAAATTTTCAAGAGCGACCCGCACGGCCTCCACCACAAAGGCGGAAAAGGTGCAGTCCGTGCCCTTGATGGCCTCCTCGATCTCGTCGATGACGTCGTTCGGGAAGCGGATGCTTTTGTTTGTCGTGGGCGGAATACTCGGGATCCGGAATTTCCTCATTGCAATACACCTCACATTATGATATGTAATGCAAATTGTATTGCAATCGCACGCTGCCTGTTGTAATATAAACGTAGCACAAACGTGCAACGAAAGGAGATTCGTTAGAATATGCAGGATGTTCCCGAATATTACACCATTTTATTCCGCGCGGTAGAGCAGGCGCTCCGTGCGCTGGATAACCAGAATTACGGATCGGCGAGACAGCTCCTGATCGAGGGAGAGCACAACGCCGAGGAAGCGTTTCTCGCGGCGGATGCATAACGGGGTGGGGCAATGACCCCACCCCGTTTTCTGGTCAGATATGCAAAAGGAAAGGCTTACAGCGCCTTCAGCAGACCAACTTCGTCGTTGAACGCGTTGATGAGCTCGTCGAGCTCCTTGGCCTGTGCGTGGACGGCGTCCCAGGTGTTCTTGGTGTCGTACCACTGGGCGTTGAGGTCCTCGACGGACATACCCTGCTGCTCGACCCAGGTGTAATACTTGAGGTTGTGGACGCGCTTGCGCTCCGGATAGGTCAGCTCGAGCATGTTGTCGGTCTTGAGGCCGAGCATATGCAGGTTGTGATCCAGTTCCGCCGCCTGCGCAGTGTACGCGCCGTACTGCTCGTTGAGCTCATCGACACGGGACTTGTACATGACGGCAGAGTCGGTCAGAACGGTGACGACGACGTCGTCCTCGGTCAGCTCATAGAACTTCGCCATCTTGATGCAGCACAGGACGTTGGCGATGCCGGAAATGCCCATCCAGGTGAACTTTTCAAGCTGCTCGTCGGAGATGCCGAGGGTCTTGAGGTACTCCTGGCCTTCCTTGCAGTTGAAGAGGCGAAGCAGTCTCTGGGAATCTTCGTCGTCGATGTCGATGACCATGTCGGTGTTCTTGACATTGTGGACCCAGGGGATGTGCTTGTCGCCGATGCCCTCGATGCGGTGGCCGCCGAAGCCGTTGTCAAGGATGGTCGGGCACTGGAGGGCTTCGCCGACGGCGAGCTTCATGGCGGGGTAGCGCTCCTTCAGAAGGTCGCCCGCGGACATCGTGCCGGCGGAGCCGGAGGTGAAGCAGGCGCCTGCCAGTCTCTGGCCGGGCTTCTTGACGGCTTCAAAGAGGTCTGCAAGGGCGTAGCCGGTGACATTGTAGTGCCACAGGGGGTTGCCCATCTCGGCGAACTGGTTGAAGATCATCATGCTGGGGTCTTTTTTCAGCTCCCACGTCTTGTCGAAGATCTCCTTGACGTTGGACTCGCAGCCGGGGGTGGCGATGATCTGGCCGGCGATGGTCTTGAGCCAGTCAAAACGCTCCTTGGACATGTCCTGCGGCAGGATGGCGACAGAGTCGCATGCCAGCAGCTTGGAGTTGAACGCGCCGCCGCGGCAGTAGTTGCCGGTGGAGGGCCATACGGCATGATGGTAGGTGGCGTCGAACTGGCCGGTCACGAGGCGCGGGGCCAGGCAGCCGAAGCTCGCGCCGACCTTGTGGCAGCCGGTGGGGGACCACTTGCCGGACATGGC
>FR887184.1:4951-17804 GCA_000436735.1 Firmicutes bacterium CAG:170 | reverse complement strand
ACAGACCCGTGTGCGCCAGCTTTTCCTTGATCTTCCCGGGGATGAGGTCAGGGTTCTGCATCTGGGCGATGGTCGGGATGATGATGTTGTTTTCCTTGGCCTTCTGGATGTTGTGTGCAAGGCCTTCCTTGTGGATGGTCAGATCGATTTTACCCATGTGTTGTTTCTCCTCCTGTTTTACCATTGTCTAAATAAGAATACAGTGTGTACTTGGATATTCCAAAGTGCTTGGCGATCTTGTCGCCGGATTTCGTGATCATGAGTGCGCCGCTGTGGCTGAGATAGCGGATGGCGCGCACCTTGTCGTCCTTGGTCATGAGCGCAGGCGGCTTTCCCACGAGCGCGTCGGCCTGCCGGATGAGATCGTCGAGCAGGTCCGCCACGTTGAGCGTGATGCGCTCCGGCTCCTTCTGCTCCTGCGTGTCCGGAGAGATGATCTCATGCAGCGCGTTTTCAAGCATCTGAAGCGCGGAGATGTCGAAGTTGATGCCGAGGATCGCCGCGATCTTTCCGCTTTCGTCGCGGATGTAGATGGACGTGGATTTCAGAATTTTCCCGTCCGGTGTCCGGGTGAGGTAGCCGATATGATCCTCCGGGTCGCTGTCCGCCTGTCCGAGCTGCTCGAGCACGACGTGCGACGGGCCGTCGCCGACCTTGCGGCCGCTGACGTGGCCGTTTTCAATGGCGACGATGGAGTTGTCGGCGCTCTTTTCGGTAAGCTCGTGGATCACGACCTCGCAGCTCGAGCCGAAGTGCCCCGCGACCCCTTTTGCGATCTGCTTCAGCGCGTCCATTTCCTTCTGACTGAGCATATAACACCTCCCTATTTGGCACAAGCGCACAATTTTTCTGCGCGCCGAATTCTTCTATCTGTATCATAGCACAGATTCCGGAGAAATCAATGGGATTTCTAAAAATATTTTAGGTTTGCAAAAATTCTGTTTGACATCTATAAAGGATGTGGTATGATGGTAGTGAAAAGACGTTCAGAACGTCGAAATACGACAATCATTCAGGTTATAGGAGGCTCCCATCTTATGAACTTTGATGCAATCAAGAAAGCTGCCGAAGGCTACCGCGCCGATATGGCAAAATTCCTGCGCGACATGATCGCCATTCCTTCCGAGTCCTGCGAGGAAGAGGGCGTCGTCAAGCGCATCGCCGCCGAGATGGAAAAGCTGGGCTATGACAAGGTCGAGTTTGACAAGCTCGGAAACGTCATCGGCTGGATGGGCAGCGGCGACAAGATCATCGCCATCGACTCCCACATCGATACCGTCGGCATCGGCAACCGCGAGAACTGGACGGCCGATCCCTATCAGGGCTACGAGACAGACGAGATCATCTACGGCCGCGGCGGCTCCGACCAGGAGGGCGGCATGGCCTCCGCGACCTACGGCGCGAAGATCATGAAGGATCTGGGCCTCATCCCTGAGGGCTACAAGATCATGGTCGTCGGCTCCGTGCAGGAGGAGGACTGCGACGGCATGTGCTGGCAGTCCATCGTCAATGAATACTTCAACGGCCCCGAAGACGCCCGCAGCAAGATCGAGTTCGTCATCTCCACCGAGCCGACCGACGGCGGCATCTATCGCGGCCACCGCGGCCGTATGGAGATCCGCGTCGATATGCACGGCATCTCCTGCCACGGCTCCGCGCCCGAGCGCGGCGACAACGCCATCCACAAGATGGCCGAGGTCATCCTCAACGTCCGCGACCTCAACGAGAACGACGCTTCCGACGACAAGGAGATCAAGGGTCTTGTCAAGATGCTCGACCCGAAGTACAATCCCGAGCACTATGAGGACGCCCGCTTCCTCGGCCGCGGCACCTGCACCACCAGCCAGATCTTCTACACCAGCCCCAGCCGCTGCGCAGTCGCCGACTCCTGCTCCATCTCCATCGACCGCCGTATGACGGCCGGCGAGACGTACAAGTCCTGCCTCAAGGAGATCGAGGATCTGCCCGCCTGCAAGAAGTATGCCAAGGACGTCAAGGTCTCCATGTATATGTACGACCGTCCCGCATGGACGGGCCACGTCTACGAGACCGAGTGCTTCTTCCCGACGTGGATCAACAAGGAATCCGCGCCGCACGTTCAGGCGCTCGTCGATGCGCACCACGCGCTGTGGGGCGACACCCGTCTGTGGGCCGACGAGACCGCGCGCGCAAAGCGCGAGGGCCGTCCGCTGACCGACAAGTGGACCTTCTCCACCAACGGTGTTTCCATCCAGGGCCGCTACGGCATCCCCTGCGTCGGCTTCGGCCCCGGCGCCGAATCTCAGGCGCATGCGCCCAATGAGATCACCTGGAAGCAGGACCTCGTCGTCTGCGCCGCGCTGTATGCCGCCGTTCCCGGCCTGTACAAGCCCGAGAACAAGGACGGCTCCGCCACGAGCTTCCGTCAGGAACTCACCGGAAATGATATCAAGTAAGTATTTTGTTCCGCAGGGGCGGACGGCGCTGTCCGCCCGACACAAAACGAATCGCTTATAACAAAGGAGAAAAAACATGAGCAAGACTGTTGAACTGGCAAGACATCTTGAGACGCTGCACATCAACAACATGTATAAGACCGACTTCTTCTGGACGTGGGACAAGACCGACGACGAGATCGAAGCCGTCTTTACCGTAGCCGACGCCCTGCGCGACCTGCGCGAGCGCAACAAGTCCACCAAGGTCTTTAATTCCGGCCTTGGCATCTCCCTCTTCCGCGACAACTCCACCCGTACCCGCTTCTCCTTCGCTTCCGCCTGCAACCTGCTGGGCCTTGAGGAGCAGGTCCTCGACGAGAAGAAGAGCCAGATCGCGCACGGCGAGACCGTCCGTGAGACCGCCAACATGGTCTCCTTCATGGCCGATGTCATCGGCATCCGCGACGACATGTACATCCATCAGGGTCATGAGTATCAGAAGACGTTCATGGACGCGCTGGAAGAAGGCTACCGCGACGGCATCCTCGAGCAGAGACCGACGCTCGTGAACCTCCAGTGCGACGTCGATCATCCGACGCAGTGCATGGCCGACATGCTGCACGTCATCCACTACTTCGGCGGCGTGGAGAACCTCAAGGGCAAGAAGGTCGCCATGACGTGGGCCTACAGCCCCAGCTACGGCAAGCCGCTGTCCGTCCCGCAGGGCGTCATCGGCCTGTTCACCCGCTTCGGCATGGACGTCACGCTGGCCCATCCGGAAGGCTACGACGTGTTCCCGGAGATCGAAGAGATCGCCCGTCAGAACTGCGAAAAGTACGGCTCCAAGTTCCACAAGACCAACTCCATGGCCGAGGCCTTCAAGGACGCCGATATCGTTTATCCGAAGTCCTGGGCGCCGTTCAAGGCGATGGAAAAGCGCTCCGAGCTGTATGTGAAGGGCGACCAGAAGGGCATCGACGAGCTGGAAAAGGAGCTGCTGGCGCAGAACGCCGAGCATAAGGACTGGACCTGCTCCGAGGAAATGATGAAGCTGACGAAGGACGGCAAGGCCCTGTATCTGCACTGCCTGCCCGCCGACATCTCCGGCCTCAGCTGCCCCGAGGGCGAGGTCGACAACTCCGTGTTCGACCGCTATCTGGTGCCGCTGTACAAGCAGGCCTCCTACAAGCCGTACATCATCGCTGCTATGATCTTCCTTGCGCAGGTCAAGGACCCCGTCAACGCGCTGATGGATCTCGACGCTGCCGACAACAAGCGGAAGATGTTCTAATGCGGAAGATGTTCTAATTAAGATATGGCGGGAGCGATGCTCCCGCCATTGCAATAAAAGAGGATTTTGATTATGGGTAAAAGAATTGTGATCGCTCTCGGCGGCAACGCCCTGGGCAATACGCCGGCTGAGCAGCTCGCGCTGGTGCGCGAGACCGCGAAGCCCATCGTCGATCTGATCGCCGAAGGCAACGAGGTCGTCATTGCGCACGGCAACGGCCCGCAGGTCGGCATGATCAATCTCGGTATGTCCACCGCCGCAGAGGCCGGCGCCATCAAGTCCGACATGCCGTTCCCGGAGTGCGGCGCCATGAGCCAGGGCTACATCGGCTACCACCTCCAGAACGCCATCGGCAACGAGCTTGCCGCGCGCGGGATGCACAAGGATGTGGCGACCGTCGTCACGCAGGTGCTCGTCTCGGAGGACGATCCCGCCTTCCAGAAGCCGACGAAGCCCGTCGGCGCGTTCTACGACAAGGAAACGGCAGAACGCATCGCAAAGGAAAAGGGCTACACCATGGTCGAGGACGCAGGCCGCGGCTACCGTCAGGTCGTTCCCTCTCCCAAGCCCATCGACGTCATTGAAAAGAACACCGTGCAGGCGCTCGTGAACGCCGGTACCGTCGTCATCACCGTCGGCGGCGGCGGCATCCCCGTCGTCCGCAAGGACGGAAAGCTCTACGGCACACCCGCCGTTATCGACAAGGACTTTGCCTCGGCAAAGCTTGCCGAGCTGCTCGACGCGGATATGCTCATCATCCTGACCGCCGTGGAGAAGGTCGCCATCAACTTCCGCAAGGAAAATGAGCAGTGGCTCTCCGACCTGACGCCGGAGCTGGCGCGCCGTTACATGGACGAGGGGCAGTTTGCCCCCGGCTCGATGCTGCCGAAGGTGCAGGCCGCCGTGTCGTTTGCCGAGTCCAAGCCCGGCCGCACCGCGCTCATCACTCTGCTGGAAAAGGCCAAAGACGGCATCGCGGGCAAGACCGGCACCGCCGTACATCTCTGATATCTTCCCCTTTCCTTCCCGCTGTGCGTTCGCCCGTACAGCGGGAGCTTTTTTACAAGAAAGGTCGTGAAACGATGCTCTATACACCCGCGACAAAGAAGGCGATGAAGCTCTGCTTTGCGGCGCATAAGGATCAGGTGGACAAAAGCGGCGTCCCCTATGTTTTTCATCCGTTCCATCTGGCCGAGCAGATGCAGGACGAGCAGATGACCATCGCCGCGCGGCCTTTATACTTTTTAATTTGACGAACGCATCCGTGTATTGTAGAATGAAAGAAAACTTACAGAAAACGGATGGAAAATCTTGTGAGCTTCAAATCTGTGTTTTTTACCCTGCTTTTGTCCATGGCCCCGGTCTCGGAGCTGCGCGGCGCGATCCCCTATGGGCTGGCGCACGACATTCCGCTGTGGCTGCTGCTGCCGATGTGCGTGATCGCAAATCTGCTGCCGGTGCCGTTCATCATTCTCTTCCTGCGGAAGGTCCTGAGCTGGATGCAGCTCCTCGGCGGAAAGCCGGAAAAGTTGGCCGGATGGCTGATCGAGCGCGGCTATAAGAAGTCCATGATCATCAAAAAATATGAGACGCTGGGCCTTTTCCTGCTCGTCGCCATCCCGCTGCCGGGGACCGGTGCGTGGACGGGCGCGCTGGTCGCGGCGCTGATGGGCCTGCGCATCAAGTTCGCCCTGCCCGCCATCGGCGCGGGCGTCGCCGCTGCGGGCGTGATCGTCACGCTGGTGTGCCGGGGCGTGATCCATATTGCCGGACTTGGCTGACGAGAGGATAGCGCTGCGGACGCTTCGACAGAAGCCTGCGCGGACAGGGAACAGAAGAAAGAAGAAAAATATGGAAGAATTATATGTATGCGCGTTGCTGTGTTCCGTGGGATTTGACAGATACGCGGAATTTCAAAACGCCTTAGACCGCCATTTCCTTGCAGATCCGGCCAATGAGGCACTGCTCGATCTGGAAGAGCGGGGGACCAAGGATGCGATCCTGCATGCGCTCCATCGGATGGCTGAAAATGGCGTTGAGACCGAAAAATTCGGAAAGAAGCTCATGGCTGCGCTGAAGCTGCTGTACCGCAGCAGCCGGATATCGGACTTTGCCGGTAAAATGTATGCGCTGTGGAGGGCGCTTCCGGAGAAGCTCGCGCGGGAAGAACCCTTTGCCACGCTCAGCTACGCGGACGACTGCCTGCCTTACGGAGATGAAGCGCAGTGCAGACGCTTATACGAGGCTGCTTTCGATCATTACGCGCGCGGCTGACGCGCAGGAAGCGCGTCCTTTGACTTGCCAAATACACAGCAGGCTCCTGCCCGGAGATTTGGGCAGGAGCCTGTTTTTTATGCGCAGAAGCGCGGCTTATTTCGCATAGATGAGTCCGACGAGCCAGTTGAGCGTCCGCACCGGCAGAAGCTTTGCCAGAACGCAGAAGAACTTGTATTTCAGCCCGATGGAGCGCAGCGGCTTGACGCTCCGGCGTGTGGCGACGGAGGCGATATAAGCGCCCGCCGTTTCCGGGGACATGCCGGTCTGCTCGTCGTGCTCCATGCCCGCGACGCTCCGCGCGATGCGGCCATGGTACACGTCGTCGCCCGCCTGACTTTTTTCACGCGCAGCGGTGAAGCCGGTGCGGATATCGCCGGGCATGACGGCGCAGACCTGTACGCCGAAGGGCTTCACCTCGTTGGCCAGCGCCATGGTGTAGGAGTTGATCGCCGCCTTGCTGGCGGAATAGTAGGTCTGGAAGGGGATCGGCACGACGCCCGCGACGGAGCTGAGATTCACGATGCGGCCGTGTCCAGCCCCGCGCATGACGGGCAGGACGGCGTGACAGACGTTGACCATGCCGAAGAAATTGACCTCGAGCTGCTTCTTTGCGGCGGCTGGCTCGGTGAATTCGACGGCGCCGGAGACGCCGAAGCCCGCGTTGTTGATGAGCACGTCGATGTGATCCTCCTGCCGGAGGACCTCCGCGATCGCGGCGTCCACCATTTCCGGCTTCGTCACGTCGGTGGGAATATGTACGAAGCCCGCGATGCCGGTCTCCCGACGGCTGAGCTCATAGACGGCGTAGCCCTTCCGGCGCATGGCCTCCGCCGTGCATTTTCCGATCCCGGAGGTGCCTCCGGTGATGACGCAGACTTTTTCGCTCACAGGTCATGCCTCCTCAGAACGTCGGCGATCACGCCGACGGCTTCGTCGATCAGCTCATGGGTGTGCGTGGCCATCAGGCTCGTCCGCAGCAGGCATTCGTGCGGAGCCGCCGCGGGCGGGAGCGAGCTGTTGACGTAGACGCCGTTTTCGTAAAGCTCCTTGGCGATCTCGAGCGTCGGAAGCTCTTCATAGGTGTAGATCGGGATGATCGGGATGATATCGCCGTTCGACGGGCGCATTTTGATGCTCTGCTCCGTCAGGCGCTTGCGCATATACAGGGCGTTGCCCTGAAGCGTCTCGACCAGCTCCGGGTGCGCGCGCAGATGGCGCAGCGCGGCCAGCGCCGCCGCGCAGTTCGCGGGCGGGATGGAGGCCGAGAAGATAAACGGACGGGAGGTGTGGCGCACATAGTCCGCCACGCGCGCGGAGGCCGCCATATAGCCGCCGAGCGATGCGAGCGACTTGGAGAACGTGCCCATATAGATATCGACCTCGTCCTCCAGACCGTAGTAATTCGCCGTGCCTCTGCCGCCGTCGCCCAGCACACCGAGGCCGTGCGCATCGTCCACCATGACGCGCGCGCCGTATTTTTTGGCCAGACGGCAGATCTCCGGCAGATTTGCAATGTCGCCGCCCATGGAGAACACGCCGTCCGTGACGATCAGGCAGCCGCAGTTTTCCGGCACCTTCTGGAGCTTCTTTTCCAGATCCGCCATATCGTTGTGCATGAAGCGCAGCATTTTTCCGTAGGAGAGGCGGCAGCCGTCATAGAGGCTGGCGTGGTTCTCGCGGTCCATGATGACGTAGTCGTGCATCCCGACGATGGCGCTGATGATGCCAAGATTCGACTGGAAGCCCGTGGAGAAGGTGACGGCGGCGTCCTTGTGCAGGAAGTCCGCAAGCTCCTCCTCCAGCTGGAGATGCAGCTTGAGCGTTCCGTTGAGGAAGCGGGAGCCGGAGCAGCCGGAGCCAAGCTCCTGATAGGCCCGGACACCCGCCTCGATGACCTCCGGGCAGGTCGTGAGGCCCAGATAGTTGTTGGAGCCGAGCATGATGCGGCGCTTGCCCTCCATCATGACCTCAACATCCTGCCGGGATTCGAGCGCATGGAAATACGGGTAAAGCCCGCGCTCGCGGATGTCGTCCGCCAGCATTCGTTTTTCACATTTTTCAAACAGATCGATCATGGTTTTCCTCCTCTTCCACCTCGTCCAGCAGCGTGGTCAGAACACGCGCCGCCAGCTCCAGCTGCTGATCGGTATAGGTTTTTTGCAGCGTCTGCACCGCCTGCTCCAATCCGCCCTCACCGCGCTCCATGTACTTCCGGAGCTTTTCCGCAGGCTGGAGACGGATCTCGCGCCGGTCGCCGGGCGAGGGGACCTTCTCCACATAGCCCTTGGCGACCAGATTGTTGATCTTATAGGTCGCGTTCGGCTGCGAAATGCCGAGGTACTGCGCGAACTGGGAGAGCGTCGGTGCGCCCATCAGCTGAATGACATCGGCGGAAAATGCCTCCGTTGCGCTGAGGCTGCCGCTGCGTTCGCGGATCGAGCCGAAAATGCGCCGGTAGCTGGTCAGACGAAGGCGGCGGTAAAGCTGCCGGAGCGTTTGCAGGAGCATGGCGTACCTCCAAATTACATAAATAATTTTATATAAGTTTTCTTAAGTATATGCGCCTGTATGCCGCTTGTCAAGCCCCGGCGTCCATTTTTTCCGACGGTGCGGCCCTGAGGGCAGAGCGGACGGGGAGATATCTGTTGTAAGCGGCGGAAAAATATGCTATAATCTCAGATTGAATGAGGTGCTTTCAGAGGAGAGAAGCTATGAAGATCACAGACGTTCACGCGCACGTCTTTCCGGACAAATTGGCGGACAAGGCCGCGCATTCCATCGGGGATTTTTACGGCGCAGCGTCCTATTGCGCCGCGAGCGTGGAAAACCTGCTGCGCGAGGAGCAGAAGGCCGGGATCGGCCGCTGCGTCATCAGCAATTCCGCCGTCACGCCGCATCAGGTGCATGACGTGAATACGTTTCTGGCCTCGGCGGCGGCTTCGCACCCGTCGTTCGTCGGCTTCGGCTCGATCTATCCGGGCATGGACGGCTTCGAGGAGGAGCTGGACCGCATCATGTCGCTTGGGCTGCGCGGACTGAAGATCCATCCGGACTTCCAGAAGCTGCCCATCGACGACCCGTCCGGCATCGAGACCTACCGGGCTGTCGCAAGGCGCGGGCTTCCGGTGCTGTTCCACATGGGCGACGACCGCTACGATTATTCCACGCCGCAGCGGCTGATGAACCTGCTGCGTCAGGTCCCTGACCTGCGCGTGATCGCCGCGCATTTCGGCGGCTGGCGCGCGTGGGAGCTTTCGTATGAAAATCCGCTGCCGGAGAACGTGCTTTACGACACCTCCAGCACCACGCCCATGATCCCGAGGGATTTTGTCCTCCGGATGCTCGACCGCTTCGGGCCGGAACGCTTCCTGTTCGGAAGCGATTTCCCGATGTGGGAGCCAGTGAAGATGGTGGAGCAGTTCCGCGGGCTTGGATTGGATGAAAATACGCTCAGCCGTATTTTCAGCGGCAATTTTGAGGCGCTTTTTCCGGAAAAAGCTTGACGGCTTACCGGAGGATGGGCATAATATAGAAATATACACGGCAAGTGAAAGCGAGGCATATTTATGTATCAGATCGGTGTGGATATCGGCGGCACCAACATCAAGATCGGCCTGGTGGACGATGCGCTCGAGATCGTGGAGCGGCGCTCCATCCGGTTCCCGCATGACGGGCCGCAGAGCGTGGCGGACAAGCTGGCGGAGGCGATCCGCGAGGTCCTGACGGCGGCGCAGGTGCCGGAAACGGTGCTCCAGAGCATCGGCATCGTGGTGCCGGGAAGCATTGACCCCACGGGTGAGATCGTTATCAACGCCTACAATCTCGGCTTCCATGACGTGCCGTTCAAGAAGCTGATGGAGGCGCATTTTCCGAACGTGCCGGTGCTGATGGCAAACGACGCGAACGGCGCGGCGCTGGCGGAGCTGTATAAGGGCGCGTTCGCCGGATGCCGGACGGCGGTGCTTTTCACGCTCGGCACGGGACTCGGCGGCGGCATCATTCTGAACGGAAAGATGTTCAACGGCGGCATGAACCACGGCGTGGAGCTTGGCCATGCGTATCTTGTGGACGAGGGCGAGGCCTGCACCTGCGGTAACCGCGGCTGCGTGGAGTCCTACTGCGCCGCGTCCGCGCTGGCCCGGGATGGCGCGCGCGCCATGCAGGACGATCCGTCCGGCATGATGATGGAAAAGACGGGCGGCAACGCCGCGCTCGTGGACGCGAAGCTCGTTGTGGACTGTGCGAAGGCCGGAGACGTGACGGCAAAGCGGGTGTTCGACGCCTATGTCGGACGGCTCAGCTCCGCCTGCGCGTCCATCTTCAACACACTCGACCCCGAGGTGCTGGCCATCGGCGGCGGACTGTGCGGTGCGGGAGAATTCCTGTTTGCGCCGCTGCGGAAGCTCGTCGATGAAAAGTGCTTCTACAAGAAGAACCATGGCCCGGTCGTTCCCGCCGTCATGGGCAACGATGCAGGGATCGTCGGCGCGGCCATGCTGCGCCGGGACGCCGACGCATAAACCGGAAGCATACAGGAAGAAATCCTACAGGAGGCAATCAATATGGTAAGAATCGATCGTTCCGGAACGGAAAAATTCGTCCAGCCGCATACGCTGGACAAGGCGGCCTGCAAGGCGGCCATCGATACGCTGGTGAACGGCACCGGCGCAGGAAACGACTTCACCGGCTGGGTCAACCTGCCCGTGGACTATGACAAGGAAGAGTTCGCCCGCATCCAGAAGGCAGCGGAGAAGATCAAGGCCAACTCCAAGGCGCTGGTCGTGATCGGCATCGGCGGCTCCTATCTCGGCGCGCGCGCCGTGATCGAGCTTCTGAAAAGCCCGAACTATAATGCGCTGCCCAAGGACACGCCCGACGTCTACTTCCTCGGCAACGGCATTTCCTCCGACGCACTGACCGACGTGGTCACGATGCTCGGCGACCGCGATTTCTCGGTGAACGTCATCTCGAAGTCCGGCACCACCACGGAGCCGGCCATCGCCTTCCGCATTTTCAAGGAAATGCTGGAGAAGAAGTACGGCAAGGAGGGTGCGCGTGAGCGCATCTTCGCCACGACCGACAAGGCGCGCGGCGCGCTCAAGACGCTGGCCACGCAGGAGGACTATGAGACCTTCGTCGTGCCGGACAACGTCGGCGGACGCTACAGCGTGCTGACGGCGGTCGGCCTGCTGCCCATCGCCTGCTGCGGCATAGACATCGTGAAGCTGATGCAGGGCGCGGCGGAAGAGCGCGAGACGCTTTTGAAGGAGGGCGCGGAGAGCGCGGCGGCGGAGTACGCCATGCAGCGCCAGTACCTCTATAAGACCGGCAAGAGCATCGAGATTTTGGCCGCCTACGAGCCGTCGTTCCGCTTCATGTCCGAGTGGTGGAAGCAGCTCTACGGCGAGTCCGAGGGCAAGGACAAGCTGGGCATTTTCCCGGCGTCCGTTGATCTGACGCCCGATCTGCACTCGATGGGCCAGTATATGCAGGATGGCCTGCGGAACCTTCAGGAAACGGTCGTGTTCTTTGACGAGGCGCGTACCTCCGTCAAGGTCCCCGAGGACGCCGACAACCTCGACGGTCTGAACTATCTGGCCGGACGCGAAATGAGCTATATCAACGAGAAGGCCATGGAGGCCACCCGCGCGGCGCATGTAGAGGGCGGCGTCCCCGTCACGATCCTGCGTCTGCCGAAGATCACCGAGGAAGCGGCCGGCGCGCTCATCTACTTCTTTGAGTTCGCCTGCGGCGTCTCCGGCTATATGTCCGGCGTCAACCCCTTCAACCAGCCCGGCGTCGAAGCCTATAAGAAGAACATGTTCCATCTGCTGGGCAAGCCCGGCTATTGATCGCAAGCTCCGCAAAACAGCGCCCCTTCGCAGCCATTCCTGCGGAGGGGCTTTTGCATACGGCCCCGGACGGGCCGCTGCGGGCGGAGACTGCACCGGAAAGAGGCGGGGCGAAGCGCGCCGCAGACAGATTTTTTCGGAAGTCTGCGGCGGAATTTACAAGTATGACACATCCGCGTTGTAAAATGAGAGCAGCATGGGAAGAAATGGCTTGACGACAGGAATGCGAGTGATTGCTTTGAAAACGATTCTGATCATAGAGGACGACCGCGCGATCAACAACCTCATCAAGGGCACACTGAGCGCGGAGGGCTACGTCTGCGACTGCGCCTTCGACGGACGCGAGGGCGCGAATCTTCTGGAGGAAAAGCGGTATGATTTGGTGCTGCTGGATCTGATGCTGCCGGAGATCGGCGGCTACGAGCTGCTGGAATACATCCATCCGATGGGCATTCCGGCCATCGTGATCTCCGCGATGGGCCGGGTCGAGGACCGCATCCGCGGCCTGCGGATGGGCGCGGACGACTATCTGTGCAAGCCGTTCCAGATCGGCGAGCTGCTGGCGCGGGTCGAGTCGGTGCTCCGGCGGACGGGCGCGCCCGCGCAGAAGCTCCAGATCGGGGACGTGACAATCGATCCGGAGTCCCGGCAGGTGTGGAAGGCGGGCGAGCCGGTCGAGCTGACGGTCAAGGAGTTCAATCTGCTGCTGGAGCTGGTGCGGCACAAGAACGTCGCGCTCAGCCGCGCGTCGCTGTATGAGATCGTCTGGCAGGAGGAATATACCGGCGAGACGCGGACGCTGGATTCGCATATCCAGCGCCTGCGCAGGAAGCTCGACTGGAACGACCGCATCCAGACGGTGTTCCGCATCGGCTACCGGCTGGAGGTGCGCCGGTGAAGTATTTTCACAAGCTGTTTTTCAGCATCCTGCTGATCCTGACGCTGGCTGTGACCGCCGTGGAAAGCGCGGCCGTCTCGTTCAGCCTGGAAAACTGCTTCTCGGGCGGGGAAACCGAGGC
>FR887184.1:0-4842 GCA_000436735.1 Firmicutes bacterium CAG:170 | reverse complement strand
GGCGGCGGAGCTGCCGATCATCGGAGAAAAGGCGGCGGCGCTGCTCGGCAGCGGCGGATTTCTGTATTTTGCCGGAGACGGAGGCGAGGTCTACTACTCCAATCTGCCGTCGGATATCGCTCCGGCGCTGCCGGAGGAGGGCTTCGTGTCCTACCGCGTCGTCTCCGACAGCTTCGGCATGACCGATCTTCAGGTGGAGAGCCGCTTTTCTCAGAGCGGGGCCGGATTCGTGCTGGCGACCGCGCAGTATATCAGCGACGTGTTCCGGGAGGCCGATGAGATCCGCACCGCCTGTACGCGCATCTATTTCGCCGTCATCACCTTCGGAATGCTGGCTGCGTTCCTGCTGGCCTGGTGGCTGACGAGGCCGATCTCGTCGCTGCAAAGGACAAGCAGGGCCATCGCGGCGGGAAATTATCAGATCCGCTCCAACGTGAAGAGCCGCGACGAGCTGCGCGAGCTTTCCGCTTCCTTCAATCAGATGGCGGACACCATCGAGGAAAAGATCCGTGAGCTGGAGGAGGCCGCCGAGCGCCAGAAGGCGTTCACGGCGAATTTCGCGCACGAGCTGAAAACGCCGATGACCTCCATCATCGGCTACGCCGATACCATCTATCAGAAGGAGCTTGGCCCGGAGCAGGTGCGGCAGGGGTCGTGGTACATCCTCAACGAGGCCATGCGGCTCGAGGCGCTGTCGTTCAAGCTGATGGATCTGCTGAATCTCGACCGGGGGAATTTCATTCTCGAGGAGATGGACGCGGAGCAGCTTCTGGACGACGTGCGGGCGTCCATTCTTCCGGCGGCGCAGAAGCGCGGCGTCGCCATCCAGAGCAATGCCGCGCCCGGATGGGTGCGGGTGGAATACGACCTGTTCAAGACGCTGCTGATGAATCTGCTCGACAACGCGCTCAAATCCGGCGCGACAACGGTCGGGCTTTACGGCGTGCCGTCCGGCAGGAGCTACCGCATTTCCGTCGTCGATAACGGGCGCGGCATTCCAGAAGCGGAGCTGCGCCGCATCACGGAGGCGTTCTACATGGTGGACAAGTCCCGTTCGCGCAAGGAGCACGGCGCGGGACTGGGCCTCGCGCTCTCGGCAAAGATCGCGGAGATCCATCACACGCATTTGGAATACGCAAGCCGCCCGGAGACCGGGACGATGGTGACGATCACGCTGAAAATGGTGGAGGAAGATGAAGAGGAAGGGTAACTGGAGGGCTGTGGCGGCGGCGCTGCTTGCCGCCGCGCTCATCATTGCGGCGGGACTATGTATCCCCGCGCTGATCCTGAGCCGTCATGAGGCGGCCATACTCGCGCAGACCGGCGTTGTGGAGGCAAGCGCCATCGACCCCTACAGCCACCGCACAACGCAGCAGCGCATTCAGGCGTTGGCCGCGCTGATCGGGGACGACCCGGACGCCGCATCGTGGAGCACGGCGCGGGAGCCGTTTCAGAATGAGCTTCCCCGGCAGGACGCAGAGGAAGCGGGACGGCGGATCGTGATGGAGCTGCTGGTCTTCTATACGGCGGAGAGCCAGCTCATGGCTATTCCCAGTATGCCGGAGGATCTGGCGGAGGATTGGCCGTGGACGAGCGTGCGCTTCCTTTCCGCGCCGGACGATACGACGCTTGCCGTCTGGCGGCTGGAGCGGGACGGCCTCCGGCTGCTGATCGACGCGGGAAGCGGCCTGCCGGTCTATGGCTGCGTCGGCGTGGCGGACAGCGGCCCCTATGTCGAGGACGCATGGTGGGTCACGGCGGAGGTGCTGCGGATGCTGTATACGGACGCGATCCCCGGCGTTCAGGGGGACGATCTTACGACGGAGCTTCAAAGCAGCGATGAGAAGGCGGTTTTCAGCGCCGCCGGGACGCTCACCACGCCCTATACGCTGCGGATGCAGATGACGTGGCTTCCGGCGGAGGTGGAGACCGGCGGGAGCTATGAGTTCCCGCAGACCTTTTATGTGGACGGGCGGTTTTACACTGCGGAAAAGCTGGAATTTTTCCTGTCCGCGTGACAACTTTGACACAACTTTATGAAAACTCCGGCGAAACCTCCCGCTATACTGTGGGTATCCACAGCTGACGGGAGGTTTTTTCATGTCCATCACCATCGAGCGCTTTGAGCGCTTTCCGTGCAGGGCAGAGACCGCGCCGCGGAAAAAGCGCGCGTGGATCGACCCGGAGCAGAAGCTCGTCTCCTTCCATGAGATCCCGCAGGCGCGGCTTTTGGAATGCGAGGAGGAGCGCTTCTGGGTCAGCGTCCTGCGATTCGTCGCGGCGGGCTACCGCATCCAGTAGCGCCTTTCGTCTTGCACCTCCGGAGAAAACGTGGTAACATGGAGCTGATAAAGCAAAGCAGGAGGTATTTTTATGACGAACCAACAGAAATTCAGCCGTCTGCGCAAGATCCTGGACGATGCGTCGGTCTATGGCCGCAGCATCGGGAAGCTGAACTTTGATATGCAGTGCTGCGCGCCCGAGGAGGGCATGGAGCAGGCCGGAGAGGACATCGCCGTCCTCAGCAAGCAGCTTTTCCGCCTCACGCACTCCAAGACCTACGCGCGGCTGGTCACAGAGCTGGCCGCTGACCACGAGGGTCTCAGCCCCGTGCAGCAGAAGGTCGTCGAGCACAAAAACGACGCATGGCAGAAGGGAAAGAATATTTCCGCAAAGCTCGATTACGAAATGACGCTGGCCTACAGCCGCGCCTACGCCAAGTGGCTCGAGGCGAAGAAGGCAGACGATTATTCCATCTTCCGCGACGCCTTTGCCGACCTGATCGGCTATACGCGCAAGGCCATCGACCTGCGCGATGAGAAGAAGGCGACGTATTACGACGCCTGTCTGGACGATTATGAGAAGGGCGGCAGCATCGCCCAGCTCGACGCCTTCTTCGGCGCGCTCAAGGAGCGCATCGTTCCGCTGCTGGCGCGGATCGAGAAGGATGGCAAGCCCATCCGCACTGATTTCATGAGCCGCCCCTGCCCCATTCCGCAGCAGGAGGCGTTCTCGAAGTATCTGCTGGAGCTGGAGGGCCTGCGCGGCTCCGCGCTGGTGCTCATGACGACGGAGCATCCGTTCACGACCAACTTCGGCCCGCACGACGTGCGCGTCACCACGCATTACTACGAGGAAAATTTCGTCTCCAACATCTTCACTACGCTCCACGAGGGCGGACACGCGCTGTTCATGCAGAACGAGCCGGAGGAGTTCTACCGCGAGCACGCCGCCAATTCCATGTCGAACGCCATGCACGAGTGCATCTCGCGCTTCTATGAGAACCTCATCGGCCGGAGCGAGGCATTCATCCATTTCATCTACCCGAAGCTGCGCGAGATCACTGGCGACACCTTTGCCGACGTGACCGAGCGGGAGCTTTACGAGGCGGCGAACGTCGCGCAGCCGGGCCTTATCCGCTGCGACGCGGACGAGCTGACCTACTGCCTGCACATCCTGATCCGCTACGAGCTGGAAAAGGCGTTCGTCAACGGCGAGATCACCGTGGACGAGATCCCCGCGCTCTGGAACGCGAAATATAAGGAATATCTCGGCGTTGACGTGCCGGACGACGCCAGCGGCTGCCTTCAGGACGTGCATTGGAGCGGAAGCTACGGCTATTTCCCGTCCTATGCGCTCGGCAGCGCTTACGGCGCGCAGATCCTGCATACAATGCAGAAGGAGCTGGATGTGTTCGGTCTGGCGGCGAAGGGCGATCTGCTGCCCATCCGCGACTGGCTCAAGGAGCATGTGTTCTCCATCGCCTCCGTCTCCACGCCGGACGAGTGGATCCGCGCCATCACCGGCGAGAGCCTGAACGTCCGCTACTTCCTTGACTATCTGGAACAGAAATTCTCGGCGCTGTACGCGCTTTGAGCGCGCGTCCGACGAAAACAGGAGGGAACCCTATGAAGTTTGTCAAGACTGACTACCGCACGCTGGAGCTGAATCCCATGACGCTGATCGGCGACGAGTGGATGCTCGTCACGGCCGGCGACGATCAGACCGGCTGGAACACCATGACGGCCAGCTGGGGCCATCTCGGCTACATCTGGCAGAAGCCGACCGCCATCTGCTATATCCGCCCGCAGCGCTATACCAGGCAGTTTGCCGACCGGGAGCCGCTGTATTCGCTCAGCTTCTTCCCGGAGGGCTATAAAAAGCAGCTTTCCTATCTCGGCAGCCACTCCGGCCGCGACGAGGATAAGGTCAAGACCGTCGGCCTGACGCCCGTATTCGGCGACGGCTACACCTATTTCGAGGAGGCGAAGCTCGTCCTCGTCTGCCGGAAGCTCTATCAGGCGCCGCTGCTGGAGCAGGGCTTCGTAGACCCGGCGGTCGTGGAGAGCTGCTATCCCAAGAAGGACTTCCACGATCTCTATGTCGGAGAGATCGTCGAGGTGCTGACGAAGGCATAAGAGAGAGGCTGCGCCGGATGGTGCAGGATGCCTCCGGCGGCCCATTCTTTTCTGTCTTGCCAGAAAAGAATGGGGAGAAAAGAGGCGCTGGACGCAAAATAGCGCTTACGCGCCGAAAAGCATTTTGATTCTGCGTACCATTTACCGATGGCGCGTCCCGTAAGGAACGCCCTTCGGGCGGCCGTCCAATCAGGTTTCCCAAGCGCACGATGCGCCGTGCGCGCCATCTCATTTGCGCCCGTTGAATATTTGACGTATGGAATTTGGACAATGCTCGTTCTATTGAAGATCGTAGGGGACGATGCCCACATCGTCCCGCCGGAATAGATCGTTTTTCGGTATACGCAAAGCGCCCGCTGGGAATAGCTGGGTGTATGTAAGACAGTATTGCGCTAAGATTGACGAAGCGGCACGAAACCGCATG
>FR887183.1:8591-17742 GCA_000436735.1 Firmicutes bacterium CAG:170 | reverse complement strand
TGCACAATACGCTTTTTGGGAGGCGAATTCAACACAATCCGGGAGCTTTCCGGCGCTGCGGCAGAGGGCTTTGACTGCGGTGCAGCATTCTGCGCGCTGACAGGCGGAGAATAGGAAATATGCCAGACGCTCGGACGCAGTGCAGATCACGACGCATGTGAGCCTGCACTGCGTTGCTCTATCGGAGTCAGGTCAAAAGGATCCTTTGCAGAGGGGGATACGGCATGGAGATCCGGCAGTTGAAAAAGGAAGACTATGCGGGCAGAAAATTCACCGCACGCTATCAAACAAACGGTTATTATGATATCTGCGTCTGCGAAGGCGGCTTTCGGATGCGCTATACGCCCTTTGCGTCGCCAGAGGAACGGGCATTTGACGATGTGTTTTTCGGCGAATGGCTGGAGGCTCCAGTCGCATTCGGCGCATTTGAGGGCGATACGCTTCTTGGCTACGCCGAAGGCTCGCCCGAGAGCTGGAACGGCCGCTTCCGTCTCAGCAACATCTGCATCTTCGAGCGCTCCGCGCGCGGAAAGGGCGTCGGGACGATGCTGCTGAAAGCGCTGGAGGAGGCGGCAGAGGCTTCCAGCACGCGAATGCTCGTTCTGGAAACGCAGTCCTGCAACGAAGCGGCCATCGGGTTTTATAAAAGGAACGGCTTTGCCGTTATCGGCTTCGATCTGTATGCCTACTCCAACGACGACCCGGAACGGCACGAGGTGCGGATCGAGATGGGCAAGAAGCTGAAATAGCTGCCAGCTTCCTACAGAATATGCAGCGATCAAAAGAAATGGAGAATTTCCAGAATGACAGAACGGATCATAGACGGAGCGCTGAGGCGGATCCCCTATTACCGGAACGATGCAGTGTCGCTTCCGTGGTATCAGGATCTGACGGTCTGCAAGCAGGTCGATGACCGGGACATGCCATACGACGCGGAGCTGCTGCACCGTATGTACGACTTTTTGAGCACGCACGGTGATTGCTACTATATCGAATATCAGGGCGTTCTGGTCGGGGATGTCTCGCTGTGCGAAAACGGCGAAATTGCAATTGTGGTTTGTCGGGAATACCAGAACCGGCACATCGGGCGGCGCTGCGTTCTGGAAATGCTGCGGCTTGCGAGGGAGAAGAGAATGGCCCGCGTTATGAAGATCAACGCGGCGGACGGTACGCTTCTGTATGCAGGCAGCGGCAAGGACGCGACCAGCTTCGCCCTGAACATCCGGGAGGGCGGCGCTTACACCGTAGCGATCGAGGCGCGGCGTGCAAAGGGAAGCATTTACATTCAGACCGTGACAGATTGAAAACGATATGTGCGAAATTCTAACTGTAAACGATGCGAAATATACCATTCTCCGGCTGCTTGGAAAAGGAAAGGGCGGCTATTCCTATCTGGTAACGGATGGAACGAAGGAGTACGTCCTGAAGCAGCTCCACCACGAGCCCTGTGAATACTACACCTTCGGCGACAAGCTGCAAGCCGAGCTGCGCTACTATGAAACGCTGCGTCAGCTGGGAATCCCCATGCCGCAGCTTCTGGCGGTCGATGCTCCGCAGGAGCGCATCCTAAAAGAGTACATACCCGGGCCGACCGTCGCGGAGCTGCTCCGGACTGGCCGGATGGAGTCCGGCTGGCTGGAGCAGGTGCGCGCCATGTGCCGCCTGTTGTACCCGGCGGGATGGAACATCGATTACTATCCCACAAACTTCATTCCATACAACGGAACGCTTTATTATATCGATTATGAGTGCAATCCCTATATGACGGAATGGGACTTCACACATTGGGGCGCACAGTATTGGACAATGCAGCCGCCGGAAGGATAATAAGCCTCCGGCGGCTCTTGACAAACAGAAAAAATACGCCATAATAGTTGTACATACAACGATGTAGATACATCATTCCTGCGGACATGGAGGCGGCTATGGACATCACGGAACGAAAGATCACAAAAATCGCGCGGGAGGCGGAGAAGCTGGTTTTGCGCACGATGCGGGAGGAGGGCGTCGGCACGGCGGAGATCGACCTCATCCACGCCCTGCGCCACAACCCCGGCTGCACGCAGGCCGCGCTTGCGGAGCTTCTGCATGCCGACAAGGCGGCCATCGCGCGGAGAACAAAAAATCTGGAGGCAAAGGGCTACCTGATCCGCAGGGACGCCCCGAACGACCGGCGCAGTCAACTGCTGTATCCCACGGAAAAGGCGGAGGGCCTGCGGGCCTCCAAGGCAGAGATCGAAGAGGCCTTTTATGAATATCTGACGAGCGTGCTGACAGAGGAGGAGGCCTCCGCCTTTGCCGCGTCGCTGAACAAGCTCTATACGGCCTCCAAGACGGAGAGCCGCGCGGGCTTCCCGCACTTCCAAAGAAGCACCGGGAGGGAAACGAACGATGAAGAAGGATAAGACGTTTCGGCCGGACAGGATCGCGTCCTACTTCCGCGTCGAATGGCTGCCGCTGGCCGTTGTCACGCTTTCCGGCCTGATCTACAACGTCGGTCTGCTTGCCGGGCCGTGGTTTGAGGGGCGCTTGGCCCAGTGTCTTGCCGACATTCTGGGCGGCAGCGAGACTGCCGCGCGGATGGCCCTTCTGGTGCTGGCCTATATTCTCGTTACCTTGACGGTGCAGGCGGCGCGCTTCGTCAAGCGCTTCTATGTCCGCCGCTTTGCCAACAACATCAACCGCCGGATGAAGGGCATCCTGTATGCCAATCTGGTGCGGAGAAGCCGCGCGTCGCTGGAAAGGGAGGGGGCCGGGGAGCTGATGACCAAGGCCATCTCCGATGTGGACGACTGCGTGGAGGGAATGCGGAAATTTACCACGGAGGTCTTTGACACCGGCGTGGCGCTGCTTGGCTACGCGGTCATGCTTCTGGTGTACGACTGGCGGCTGGCGCTGCTCAGCCTGCTTTTCGCGCCGATATCCTATGTCTGTGCGGCATGGATGAAAAGGCCGGTGCAGCGCGCGGGCGCTGCGTATAAAAAGGCGGCGGGCGCACTCAGCGCGGCCACGCTGGACCGCGCGCAGAATGCCGTGACCTACCGCACCTACGGCTGCGAAAGCACCCGAGAGAAGCGGTATGAGCAGACGATCAAGGCCTATGAGCAGACCGCCGTGCGCAGCAGTGTCTGGCAGTCGGCTCTGCCGCCGCTGTATCTGGCCGTATCGGGCGCGGGCGTGCTGTTCATTTTGCGGTTCGGCGCAAAAAACGTTCTGGGAACGGGCTGGCGCGCGTGGGATATCGCGGCGTTCACGACCTTCCTTTCCTGCTTTACCAAGCTGACGGTCAAATCGTCCAAGGTGGCGAAGCTGTTCAACTCCGTGCAGAAGGCGGAGGTCTCGTGGAAGCGCATCCAGCCGCTGATGACATCGCCGGAGATGCTGGAGCTGCTTGCCGTTCCGGCAGCGGCCGGCGTGGAGATCGAAAACCTGTCCTTCGCCTATGGCAGCGAGCCGGTTTTCTCGGGCCTGAGCCTGACGGTGCAGCCCGGCGACATTATCGGCGTGACTGGGCCGGTCGCCTGCGGCAAATCGACCCTCGGGCGGGCGTTCCTCTGCGAAGCGCCCTATGGCGGCTCGGTCAAGTTCGGCGGGAAGGAGCTTTCCGCCCTTACGCCGCGTCAGATCGCTGCGACCATCGGCTATCTGGGCCACGACCCGGAGCTGAGCGCCGACACGGTGGAGAACAATGTCCTCTGCGGCAGCAATCAGGACGCGATGCCATATCTGGCAGCCGCCGCGCTGAAGGACGAGGTGCTCGGCATGGAAAACGGGCCGGATACCGTGATCGGCAGCGCCGGCACGCGCCTTTCCGGCGGCCAGGCGCAGCGGCTGGCGCTGGCAAGAACGCTTGCGCATCCAAGGCCGCTCCTGATCCTCGACGATCCCTTCTCTGCACTGGATCGCAATACCGAGGATACCGTCTTTGCAAATCTGCAGGCTTACGCGCGGGATAAGGTCGTATTCCTGATCTCGCACCGCCTGTATCACTTCCCGCAGCTGCGGCAGGTGATCTTTATGGAGGACGGCAAAACGGCCGTTGGCACGCACGCAGAGCTGATGGCGTCCGTCCCGGCGTATCGCCAGCTTTATGAGAGCCAGACAGGAGGGCAGCGGCATGAAGGATCGGTATAAAAGCGGCGTATTCGCCGCGCTTCGGATGGCGGCGGCTGCGCACCATCTGCTGACGCTCGGTACGATCCTGTGCGTGGCGGCGTCAGTTGCGGCGACGCTGATCCCGCCGCTGCTGCTGGCCCGCCTGATCGACAGTCTGAACGCAGGCGTCCCGCTGACATCCCTTGCAGTGCTTGGCTATTTCGGAAGCCTCGCGCTGGAGGGCCTCCTTTCCTCCGCGCAGGAAAGCCTGCTGGTTCTGTTTGGCCAGAAAATGACCCACGCGCTGCGCTCGGAAATGTCGCGGAAGCTTACGATGCTGCCCGCAGGCACACTGGCAGGTCAGAACCCCGGCGAGGTGGCCGCGCGCTTTTCCGGCGATGTGGATACCGTGGAGGCGCTGTTTACCTCCGGCATTATCAGCATGGTGGCGGACGCCTGCCGCATCCTCTCGATCATGACGGTCATTGCGGTGAAAAACACCGGCCTTGCACTGGTATTGCTGCTGGTGCTGCCGCTGTTCGCCGTGTTTACCCGCCATGTGCAGAAGCGGATGCTGGCCGCGCAGCTGGATAACCGCCGCGCCGTCGCCGCAGTGTCCGGTCAGGTGCCGGAGACGCTGCACAATATCCGCACCATTCATATGCTTGGACTGGAAAGCTACATGGAGCGCCGCTACGACCGCCGCATTGCGGACGGCTACACGGCCATGGAGCGCACCAATTTCTATGACGCCATCTATTCCCCGGTCGTTTTGCTGCTGAACGCCGTGGTGGTCGGCGTCGTCATGCTGCTCTCCGCATCCGGCAATACGAAAATTCTGACCCTGTTCGGCATGTCGGTCGGCACCTCGGTCGCCGTCATCGACTACATATCGCGCATTTTCGCGCCCATCGAAAGCCTCGGCATGGAGATACAGACCATTCAGTCGGCCATGGCGGGCGTCAAGCGCATCGACGCATTTCTCGGCCAGCCGGAGCGCATCCTTCCCGGAGCGAGGGAGAAGGAGGCGCGGGGTGACGTGGCGCTGTCCCATGTGACGTTTGGTTACGGCGAAAAGCCTGTCCTGCGGGACTTTTCCATGAGCGTCCGTCAGGGAGAGCAGGTCACGCTGATTGGCCGCACCGGGGCCGGGAAGAGCACGGTGTTTAAGCTCCTGCTGGGGCTTTATCAGCCGGAGGCCGGAACGGTCACCATCGGCGGCGTGGATGTCTCGGCGATCTCAGACCGGGAGCGCCGGCGCTGCATCGGCTGCGTGGAGCAGCATTTTTCCCGCGTACCGGGGACGGTGCTGGATCAGATCACGCTGGGCGACCCGCAGATCACGGAGGAAATGGCGAAGAACGCGGCGCGGCTGGCCGGGATCGACGCGGCCGTGCAGTCGCTGCCGGAGGGCTATGATACCGTATGCACGGAAGGTATGTTCTCACAGGGCGAATGGCAGCTTTTGTCCATTGCGCGCGCTGCTGCGGCGGACCCTGCTGTGCTTCTTCTGGACGAGATCACCGCCAATCTGGATGCCGAGACCGAGGCCCGCGTGCTGGAGGCGCTGTGCCGCACGTCCGAGGGCCGGACGGTGCTCTCCGTTTCGCACCGCATTTATGAAAGCCTCGGCGGCAGGACCATCGAGATCAAGACGCCGTGCGGGGAATGCAGATAACGGCCGGGGAGGCGTCCGTGATCTTCCACAGCTCTGCGGAAACCAGCTGAAGCTTGCCGTCTGCGCCGTAGGCGTAGAGCGTCAGGTCGGAGACGCTGCCGGAGAGGTTATTCACGCGGAAGGCGACCGTGGTGTTGGGATGGACGTTGCGCACGGTCACGGTATTGCACCAGCTTGCAACCTCGCCTGTGCCGCCGTCCTGCTCAAACTGTTCCTGCGAGAGGACATTAGACCCTTCCAAGACGCAGTGCCCGCCGTTATATTTGCAGGCAAAGCAGCCGCGGCAGAACTCGATATGTCTATCCGTCACATTGATCGGATGGATTTCCTGCGCGGCAGTTTCCTTCATGCCGTCCAGAAACGCGCGGGTAATGTGCATGGTATCGCTTTTCTTTTTTTCGGGCTTCCGTTCAATAAAAGAATTTTCATCTGTAAGTCCTTTGACCAATTATAGAATCCCGAGCAGCGTCATGCCTGCCGCAGCTTCCGCCGCTTCGTCTCCGGCCTGCTCTGACGAACGGAGCCGCTTCAGATTTTCCAGAGCGGACGGGGTATTTGCAGTAATGCGCTCCAGCGTCGGGCAGCCGTCCATCTGTGCACAGTCGGCGCAGGTCTCCAAGCGTTTCTCCCGGACGCAGTTATGGATAGGGCAGAGGCTGTCGCAGAAGGGCGTTTTTGCGCCCTCTGCGCGGCAGCCGGTGCACTTCATCATGTCCGGCGTGATCGTCACGCCGTTGAGCTTTGACCAGAGCGCGGCGGTTTTCTCACGCAGAGCGTTGTCGTTTGTGATCGTTGCGATCCTGGCGTCGCAGGCTTCACAGTCCAGTCCGCAGCAGGCAATCAGCGGATTCATACGGCTTTCTCCTCTGTACAAATCTCAGGGGGCTTCGTTTTCAACAGCGCTTTGCGCGGCAGGGCTGAGGGAAAGAATCATAAAGTCAAAATCGATCAGCTCTCCGTTGATATTGAAGAAATCAGGGAACGTACACAGCTTTCGAAAGCCGAGCCGTTCATACAGCGCAATCGCGCGCTTGTTGTCGCTGCGCACCTCAAGGTTGACCTGCTGCACCCCGGTCTCTCTTGCGAAGGCAAGCACGCCCTCTGCCAGAGCGGAGGCCGCGCCGCAGCCCCACCATGCTTTTTTCAGGCTGATGCCGAATTCTGCGCGGTGATTCATACGATTCGGCTTGCGATTGAGGCTGGCGGTGCCGATGATCTCGCCGTTTACCTTGGCAAGCAGCTGGATATGGTCGTGCGACTGCGCCTGCATGGCAAGATAGGACTGCTCAGCTTCCACAGTCAGCGGTACGCCCTCGGGGCCGAAGCTGAGATTATCCGTTTCTCCGCCAATGATTTTCAGATATTCCAGCAGTGCGGCGGCGTCCTGCGCCTGCGCGCGGACGATCTCAAAGGTTGTTTGTTTCATATCAAATGTTTCCTTTCTTGATCGAATTTGGAGGTAAAGGACGCAGTACGACCCGATTTGATCGGAACGCACTGCGTCTAAGCGTCTGGCATTTTGATTTCTTCTGTTTTACCGTTCTTGAAACGAATCACGCAGGCATATTTCCATTTCGGGCAGAAGAGGAGAAAGTCCTCCAGCCCGTGTGCGGCCGCAGCTGTGTGCGTGTTTTGCCGCCGCATTTGGGGCAGCATAGCCAGTCTGTTTTGATGTTTTCTATTTCTGCCACATCAGATCCCTCCGTTTTGCCTGGAGATCAGAGAACGAAACGCGGCGTCACGGTCAAAGCTGCCTTCCGCAAAGCCGGGAATTTCCTTGATGGACTTGCAGATGCTGACGCTGAAGCCCGTCAGGATCTCCCCGATCTCCCGGTCGGAGTAGGGGCAGTCGCCGACCACGATCAGCGTGGACAGGCTATGCACCACGAACCACAGATCCCGGAAATAGACGTCCGCTTCTTCGGCGGAGATGTTGTAAATGCTCATCAGCGTTGGCTGGACAAGCTCCTGCAAATGCAGCATGGACTTTGTGGCGCTGCATTTCGGGTCCTGTGTCCGCGTTAAGAACAGGAAGCGGTAAAGCTCCGGCTCTTCCCGCGCAAACCGGATATACTGCATCCCGACGCCAAAGAAAGGAATCTTTTCATGCAGACCCGCGTCCGTGTACGCATCGTACACGCGCACGGCAGCGGCATAGACCTCCTGCCTGACGGTATCCATCGAGCCAAAGGCGGTGAAGATCGGCTGCGTGGAGGTGCCTAGCTCGTCTGCCAGCGTTTTTGCAGTCAAACCGTCGATGCCCTTTGCCCGCACGACGCGCACCGCTGCCTCGACCATTTCTTCTTTCGTAAATTTGTTCTTCGGAGCCATTGCCTGTACCCTTTCAGCATGAAATAAAATGCTTGATGCATATCGAGATATATATATCAGATATTATACTATCAGAGAGCACCGTTGTCAATCTCGATTTGCTTGGCCTGCACGTTACCGGCGTTATGAAAAAACGGCAGCTTCCCCCAAATACAGAATCGCCATGGCGCAAACGGCCTCTTTTTTGGCATTCTATCGGTTTGACAGCCTGATGGGCATATGTTATTTTCTGATTATCAAGCCAAATAAATGAGCTGCATATAAGTCCGTCAGAAATGCTCAGAAAGCGCTGAGGAATTTGAAATATGATAAAGAAATGCTATGAACAGGAAGCAGAAAAGACGATTCGGGACGTGCTGTCCTGCGATGGCGATCTGACCATCGCGCTGGTCGCGGATTCCCATCTGGACAACTCCGCCCCGGAGACGGCCGAGAATATTGCCGCCGTCGATCAGGCGGTGCATTTTGACTGCTGCGTCCATCTGGGGGACTTCCTCGCCGGCGAGATCGGCAGGCGGTACGCAAAGCTTCTGCTGCGGCAGCAGCTCGCGCTGTTCCGGCCCGCAGTTTCGAGCGGGCGCTTCTTCCCGGTGCAGGGCAATCACGACGCGTGCAGCGGGCCGTACTCCGAGCGGCTCTGGCCGGAGTCCATCGGCTTTCTGGACGCGGAGCAGGACGTCCGCCGCCCGGCGCAGAAGCCCTATTATTATGTAGACATTGCGAAGGAAAAGGTTCGGCTCGTGTTCCTGTGCTCCTATTATTACGAGCACCGCGGCGGCGGGCCGGTCATGATCTTCGGATACGAGGAAGATCAGATTCAGTGGCTGCAAAACGAGGCGCTGGCTTTGCCGTCGGACTGGACTGTAATGCTGTTTTCCCACGACGCGCCGTTTTCCGCATTGTTATTCGACGAAGAAACCGCGCTTGCAAAAAATACGATCACCAATGGCAATCAGGTCTTTTACGCGCTCGACCAGTGCCGGAAGCAGTACGGCTTTGACATTGCCGGGTGGTTCATCGGCCACTATCACGGCGACCGGATCGTAA
>FR887183.1:0-8517 GCA_000436735.1 Firmicutes bacterium CAG:170 | reverse complement strand
CCGCAGCTGTTTGACGACGACGTGCGCTTCTGGGCAAGGACGCTGGGCACGCCGAGCGAAGATCTCTGGGATGCGCTCGTTCTGAAAAAGAGCGAGCGCCGGGTCTATCTGAAACGCGTCGGCGCTGGCGAGGATAGAATCGTTCATTATTAAATATAGATGGAGGCATCCATATGGAACCACATTTTGCGGACAATTGCCGGTCGCTGACAGAAAAGCTCCATGCGCTCCGGGAACCGGACAATCTCTGCTTCGCGCTGCTTGCGGGAACGGCTGTGTCGGATTTCGCGGATCATACGGACGAAAACATCCGCGCGGTCGATGCGCAGGCGCATTTTGACGGCGTCATTCATCTCGGCGATATTCTGAACGGCAGCATCCCCGAAAATGCGTCCCGCTTTGTACTCTTGCAGGAGCTGGCGCGCTTCCGGAGCTGCACGGCCTCCGAAAAACTGTATATGGTCTGCGGCGACGACGACGGCTTCCGCAATGAGCGCTATGTCGGCCAAATCGTGACGGGCATTGTTACAGACGAGCGCTGGTATGAAGAAACGGCGTATCTGGAGTCTTACGTGAATTTGCACCGGCCGCGGAACAAGCCGTACTATTTTGTCGATTTTTATGACCGAAAGATGCGGCTGATTTTCCTCTCGTCGTATGCTTCACAGATCGACGAGCAGGAGGAGCTTTTTGAAAAGAGCTGCCAATACGGTGTGGAGCAGCTTGCTTGGCTGAAAAAAGAAGCCCTTGACCTGTCCGCCGGATGGACGGTGCTGGTATTCTCGCATGCGCTGGCGAAATCGCGCTTCGAAACGGGCGCTGACCCTTGGAATTACATGAACTATTCCTCGGAGCCTGCCATGATGCTGCTCCGGCAGGCCGAGAAGCGCGGGATTTTACTCGGCGGCTGGTTCGCGGGGCAGTATGCCTGCGATTGCGAAACCACATTCTGTCACATCCCGTATTTCCTGATCGATTCTGTCCGTCCGCAGCCGGTAAAATCGGCATTTCCGGATGTCCGGAAGTGCATGGAACGGAAATTAGGAACGGAAACAGAAGATTTATGGGACGTGCTGCTCCTGAAGCCGAACCAGCGGCGCATCCATTTGCTGCGCTTTGGCCCGGGAAAAGACCGCGTGTTCGACTATTGACGGAACGGAGAGGAGAAAGCGATGGAACATACCTTCAAGACCCTTGGCACAATGCTCGACTGCTCGCGCAACGCCGTCATGACGGTGGAGAGCGTCAAGCGCTGGATCGATCTGACCGCAAAGCTCGGCTGCAATACGCTGCATCTTTATATGGAGGACACCTATGAGGTGGACGATAATCCCTATTTCGGCCATCTGCGCGGAAGGTACAGCAAGGCGGAGCTGAAGGAGATCGACGCCTACGCGGCGGCACAGGATATGCAGGTCATTCCGTGCATCCAGACGCTGGCCCATGTCAACGCCCTGTTTCACTGGCCGGTCTATCGGGAAATTCATGACGCGGCCGATATCCTGCTGACCGGTGACGAGCGCACCTATGAACTGGTCGAGGGGATGTTCCGCACGCTGCGTGAATGCCTCCGCACCAACGTCGTGAACATCGGCATGGACGAGGCCGATCTGCTTGGTCTCGGCAAATATCTGACGCTGCACGGCTACCGGGATCGCTTCGGCATCCTGATGGAGCATCTGCGCAGAGTTTCGGAGATGGCAAAGAAGTATGACTTCGAGCTTCTGATGTGGGGCGATATGTTCTTCCGTCTGGCGGGCGGCGACTACTTTACCAATTTCAATCAGAACCCGGAGCTTGGTGAAATTCCGGAGGAGATCAAGCAGCTGGTGCCGGAGAATATCCATCTGGTGTATTGGGATTATTTCAGCCGCGACCGGCAGAGCTACGAGAGAAACATCGACGCGCACAACGCCATCAAGCCCGGCTCGTGGTTTGCGGGCGGCCTGTGGACGTGGACGGGCTTTGCACCGCACAATGCGTTCAGCATTGCCACCATGCGCGAAGCGATGCGGGCCTGCCGCGCAAAGGGCGTTGAGAATGTCGTCATGACGATGTGGGGCGATAACGGCGCGGAATGCTCCAAATTTGCTGTGCTCCCGGCGCTGTTTACCGTCGCGCAGATGGCAAAGGGCATCGACAACGAGGCGGCCATTCACGCGAATTTCGAAGAGAAATTCGGCATTCCGTTCGAGGGCTTCCGCGCGCTCGATCTGACTGGGACGCAGAACGATTCCGCCGAGGCGATCTATAATCCGGACAAATATCTGCTGTTCTGCGACCCCTTTATGGGCCAGTTCGACAACCGCGTGAAGTCGGGCGACGCGGCTGGTTATGCGGACTGCGCCGCGAGGCTGGCCGTGTATGCGGATCACGCCGAATACGGCTACCTGTTCCGCTCCCTGCGGGCGCTCTGCGATTTTCTGAGCATGAAGGCCGATCTCGGCATCCGCACAAGAGCGGCGTATCTGTCCGGCGATCAAAAAGCCGCGAAGGCGCTCTGCGCCGATTATGACGCGGCGGTCGAACGTCTGGATGTGTTTTACGCAGCCTATGAGCAGCAGTGGATGCGCGACAACAAGCCGCACGGCTTTGACGTGCAGGATCTGCGCATCGGCGGCCAGCGCCAGCGGCTGCTGCATTGCAGAGACCGGCTGTTGGCCTATGCGGAGGGACGGCTCGACAGGATCGAGGAGCTGGAGGAGCCGGTTCTCGACTGCTGCTGCGAGGAAAAAGCCGACGGACAGGCGACACGGGCAATTTTCTGGCATGAGATCGCGTCGGCAAATGTCATTTGAGACAGGGCGGAGGATACAAAATGAACGTACAATATCATCGGTTGACAGATGCGGGCTTTGCCTATGCCGTCCGGATGCCGGAGCGGATGCACGCAGGTCTTCCAATGATTATCCAGCTGCACGGCGCAGGTGAACGCGGCGGTGGTGAGGATCTGGAGAAGGCTGAAATTCATGGACTGGCGAACATCCTGACAGAAACGCGGGGAGAAGACTGCGTGCTGATCGAACCGCGCTGCCCGGAAGGGTCCTTTTGGGTGGCGGAGCTTTCGGAACTGAAGCGGTTCGTTTGCCGCATGATCGAAGCATACGCCTGCGACCCGGATCGGGTCACGCTGACAGGACTCAGCATGGGCGGATACGGCACATGGTTTCTTGCGATGGCGGCGCCGGAGCTGTTCGCGGCTATCGCGCCTTGCTGCGGCGGCGGAATGCCGTGGAACGCAGAGGTATTGACTATGCCGGTCTGGGCGTTTCATGGTGCGCTGGACGATGTCGTACCCCTGACGGAGACGGTCGATATGGTCAAGGCAATACAGCGTGCGGGCGGCAATGCAAGGCTGACGGTTTTTGGAGACTGCGGCCATGACGCATGGACGCGCGCGTATGATGAAATGCTCCTGCAGTGGCTGCTGGCACAAAAAAGAACGGAGACGGACAAATGAACCCATACCGTTTTGAGAATCAGAATCGGGAAATTGTGCTGTCCCGGTACAATATGCCGACCCCGTGGATGAACTATCTGTCCAACGGGACACTTCACACGATGATCTCGCAGGCGGGCGGCGGCGTTGCGTGGTACAAATCCCCGCAGATCTGGCGCATCAACCACTACCGCTTCTTCCACCTGCCGACCGACCGCAGCGGATTTTATACCTACATCAAGGACGGCGATTCCGTCTGGTGCCCGACGAGCGAACCGTGCGCCTGCAAGCCCGAGAAATGGGAGGCTGCGCACGGCATGGGCTACACCCGCTTCTCAGCGGAGCGTGACGGCCTGCACGCCGAGGTTACATATCTGGTCAGCCCGCTGAAAAACGTCATGCTCTGGCATCTGGAGCTGCGCTCCGACTGTGACCGAAACGTGACGATTTACCCCTACGTCGAGCTTGGCATGATGGAATTCATGCGCGAGCTGCAATGGCAGTGCTATAACAAGCACCAGCTGTCCGTCTACGAGAAGGACGGCGTGCTCATCTACCGCTACGGCGTGGAAAATCAGCCGAAGCCCGACGAGACGCCGCTGGTCTACTTCGCAAGCGACGCGCCTGCCGCCGGGTTTGACTGCGACCGTGATGCCTTCATCGGCAGCTACCGCAGTGAGGAAGCACCGATCGGACTCGAACACGAACACCTGAAAAACTCCACACTTTTCGGCGGCGATCCCTGTTTCGCGCTGGAACTGCCGCTGACGCTCCGCGCCGGAGAAGCGAAGTCGGTCAATATCTATCTCGGCACAGAACTGGCGGAGGACGAAATCTTCCAGTCCCTTGCCGCCTGCAAAGCGCCTGATTTCTTCACCGCGTCCATGCAGAAGCTGGCGGACAGCTGGGAGGACTTTTTCTCCGGCTTCCAGTGCAGCCTCCCGGACAAGGACGCGGAGACGATGATCAACATCTGGAACCCCTATCAGATGGAGCGGAACTTCCGCTTCTCCCGGAATATCAGCTATTACGCCACCGGTACGTTCCGCGGCATCGGCGTGCGCGACACCGCGCAGGACGTGCTGGCCATGATCCCCTTGCAGCTTGACCGGGCAAAAGAGAAATTTGAATTGCTCCTGACCCAGCAGTATCAGGACGGCCACTGCAACCACTATTTCTTCCCCACCGAGGGCTGGGAGCCGGTCACGCGCATCCACTCGGATAACCACCTCTGGCTGGTCATGGACGCCTATCACATCGCGCTGGAAGAGGGAAACGTTTCGTACCTCGACACGCAGGCCCCGTATTTCGACGGCGGCAGCGGCACGATCTGGGAGCACATCAAACAGTCCATCCGCTTCACCACGCAGAACATGGGCGCGCACGGCTTTCCGCTGATGCTCAGCTCCGACTGGAACGACATGCTCTACAAGGTCTGCCGCAAGGGGAAGGGCGAGAGCATCTGGACGGGGATGCAGTTCGCTGTCGCGCTGCGCATGATGCAGGAACTGGCCGAACGCATGGGTGAACCGGATTTCGCGGAGGAATGCAGGGTGCTCTATGCCCGCCAGCAGGAGCTTTGCCGCACGCTTGCGTGGGACGGCGCATGGTTCCGCCGCTGCATCACGGACGAGGGCCGCTTTATCGGCTCGGAATCCGAGCCGCAGGCAAAGATCTGGCTCAATACGCAGAGCTGGTCCGTCCTCAGCGGTCTCGGCACACAGGAGCAGCAGATACAAGCCATGGACAGCGTCAAAAAATATCTCGATACCGACCTCGGCATCAAGAAGATCCACCCGGCTATGACGACGGACTACCCGACGAAGGAAGAAAACCTGACCTGCTACAACAAGGGCTGCGGCGAAAACGGCAGCGTGTTCTGCCACGCCAATACCTGGGCGATTATCGCAGAATGTATGCTGAAACGCCCGGAAAACGCTTGGAAGTATTATCATCAGCTTCTGCCGATGGTCGCGCAGAAAACAGCAGGCGCGGAGCGCTATAAGGCGGAGCCGTATGTCTATTCCTCGAACATCTTCGGCCCGGAGAGCGACAAATTCGGCCTTGCCAACGTCTCGTGGCTGACCGGAACGGCGGCATGGATGTATCTGGCCGCGACGCAGTATATCTTGGGCGTCCGCCCAACGTGGGACGGTCTTGAGATCGACCCCTGCCTGCCGGAGCAGCTGCTCCCGGCAAAGGTCACCCGCGTCTTCCGCGGCTGCCGGTACGAGATCACCATTACGAAAAACCAAAAGCTGCTTCTCCCGCATGTGGACGGAAGAAAGCAGCTGACCGTTACTGTATAAAGGAGGCCACCAGTCATGCATTGCACACATGACTGGTGGTTCTTTTTCAAACGCTTGATTCTCCGGTTGCTTTCTTTTAAAATCATAGCATGCACACTTTTTAAGAGCAATTGCAATCATGGCGTGATTACGTATAAAAATGTCCTGAATGTACCCTGTTCGTACTGGCTCACATTCTTTTAGAATGTGACTGTCAGCTGTTATCGAAGCGCAGCATTACGTGCTGCAAGAGAAAGGACAGAGAGATCACATGAAAATATCCGGGATTATTTTTGACAAAGACGGAACGCTGCTGGATTTCAACGAATTCTGGATTCCTGCCGCGCAGTGCGTCATCCGGCGCATTCTTTCGGATTACAAAATCCCAGTCACCGATATCCACACGGAAAAAGCGCTCAATTCTATCGGAATTATACAAAATCACGTGCTTCCTGACGGTTCATTCGCGTGGAAAACATTTTTGGATATGGCGATTGACATGAAGCCGGCGCTGGAAGCGATGCACGCGCAGGCACCGGTTGACACGCGGGATTTGGAGGGAAAGCTCACCCGGTATTTTGACGAGGAGAGCTTTGCGGAGAACAAAAGTATCAAGGGCATTGGAGATTTGCAGGCCATTTTGCAGCCGCTGCATGAAAAGAGCATTCATTTCGGCGTTGCAACCACGGATACCTGCGAGGCCGCGGTCAAATGTCTGAAAGGCTTGCAGATTCTGCCGCTGTTCTCCTTTTTCGCGGGAGATCAGATGGCAGGGGATATGCCGTTAAAGCCGGATGGGCGCATCATTTCGCGCGCTGCGGCGCAGTGGCACATTGCGCCGGAAAATATCCTTGTTGTGGGCGACACGATAAACGACATGAACTTTGCGCACAACGGCGGCGCAATCGCCGTTGGTGTTTTAAGCGGCGTTTCATCCAGAGAGCAGCTGGCGCCTGCGGCGGATTACATTTTGGATTCCGTCGCCGATGTTCCGGCACTCATCCGGCAATTAGAACAGAAAGGACTGTGAGGCAAAATGGAATATGCATTTCTTGCCATTGCAATTGTCTCGGAGGTTATCGCCACAAGCTATCTGAAGCAGACGGAGGGCTTTACAAAGCTGACCCCGTCGCTGATTTGCGCGGCGGCGTATATTGTCTGCCATTACACCTTTGCAAAAAGTCTGAACCGGATCAACCTGAATATCGGATACGCAACCTGGTGCGGCGTTGGACTGATTGTCACCTCGCTGGTTTCGATTTTTGCATACAAGGAAAAACTCTCCACGGTTGGAATCATCGGGCTTGTGCTGATTACCGCCGGCTGCGTGATGGTGAACGCCTTTGGAAACAAGTAACAGCCGCTTTGTGCGGCTTTGCCGTCCTGGCAGGTGCAGCACCAATGAATGGATGTGAGGTAACCTATGTTTGAAGCATTTTTTACAGATTCATGCCTGAGATACCGCATAGAGGTAATTAACGGGATTGATTTTTACGGGTTGGGATTCGGCATGGTGCGCGGCGAGAGCATGGGAAAGTGGATCTCGCAGTGGATGCAGAAGGGCGAAACGGCATCGGTGCTCATCACGAACACGAAACTGCCGGACACCTCCGGCTTCGAGTTTGCAGAGCGCATTCGCAGTCAATGTCCACGCGTCCGCGTGATTTTCGTGACGGATACCCCGAGCCTTGCGGAAGCACAGCAAGCTGTCCGGAGCGGTGCATATGACTATTTGCCGAAGTCTGACGGGATCGACGCGCTGCGAAGCGCGATGATCCGCGTTTCGGAGGAATTGTATGCAGAAAGCCGTGAAGAAGAGTATCTGTGCAGTCAGCGAAATTGGGATGAGATTATTCCAAAGCTCCTGCGCTTGCTTACGGCCTTGCGGCCGGAAATCTGCGAAGAGCATTGGCAGCTGTACTCCAGAATCAAGCCGCTGGTTTCCAATGATTCATTCTGCATCGAGACGCTGCTGGTGCGTGCGCTGATGGAGGAGCTGCGCATGGAAATTCGCCGCCGCGATGAGGCGCTTTTCCTGCAAATCCGAAGCAGCATAATGGACACGCCGCTGGAGGAACTGACATCCACACACGCTGTGACAACGCAAATCGACACAATCTGGAAGCTGCTCGCGGAAAAGGGCTATATTATGCAGGAGGATGCGCTGAAAAGCGACACCATTGGGCGCGCTTGTGTCTATATGCAGACGCACCTTGGAGAAAAGCTGACTGCCGAGAGCGTAGCGGCGTATGCCCATATCAGCTCACGGCACTTTGTCCGAAAGTTCCGCGCGGAGATGAATGAGACGTTTGCGGAGTATCTGCTCCGCATTCGGATCAAGGCGGCCATTGGAATGCTGAAGAACGGAAAGGACGTCAAATCCATCCCGGAGGCCGTGGGCTACAAGGACAAAAAGAGCTTCTGCGCCGCCTTCAAGACCTATACTGGCTGCTCCATGCGCGAATATCAGCAGAAGCTGAATCTGAGCCAGCGGAAGGAGCCGACGCAGGAATAAGACGGCGGCGCAGCAGCGTCGTGCAAAAGCAAATCAGGGCGCACATGCAGAAATGCATGTGCGCTTTGCATAATAAGAAACGACCGGATTTGTGCGATTTATCCAATTTTCAAGCGGATGTACAATCAATGTAAAATTGACCAACAGAGAAGGAAAACGACAGTTGGTATTTAGAAGCAATGCACAAGATGTTGTCGCAAACCCTGCCAATATTGTCGCAATTACGACTTGGAAATAGAAACGCGAATTCGTAAAATGAAGAAAAAGAAAGCGGA
>FR887182.1:6710-10888 GCA_000436735.1 Firmicutes bacterium CAG:170 | reverse complement strand
CATTTTCTCAGGCACTTATAAGGCAGCCCAGACCGTCGGCAAGACGGTCTGGGCTGCCGCTTATTCTACTGAAATTACTTTTCAAATTTCTCGTGGTCGATCATGTCGCTGCCGCCCACGCCGACGAACAGATTTGGGGAGTGGTTCGCCGTGCCGATGGCCTCATGTGGCACGATCTGGCCGGGCGAAATGATGCTGCGAGGGCGCTTTTATGCTTGTCAATATGGGGCCGCTTCCTCGCGCCGGTCTGTCATTCGATGGACTTGAGTGCCTGCGCCATATCGACCGCGCGGATCTTCCGCCGCAGGACGAAGTTGACAAACAGGCCGAACACCAGCGTCAGCGCGACCGAGATAACATAACTCAGCGGCGCGATGCGCACGTCAAAGCACATGAGATCGATCCGGATCTGTCCCATGACATACGCATGCAGCAGCATTCCCATCGGGATGCCCAGAAGTGTCCCCAGAGTGGTCAGGATGATGTTCTCACGGAAGACATAGCGGTTCGTCTCGCTGTCATAGAAGCCGAGCACCTTGATGGTCGCGATCTCGCGCTCACGCTCGGTGATGTTGATGTTTGTGAGGTTATACAGAACGATGAACGCCAGTGCAGCCGCACACACCACGACGACCAGCACGATATACCGAAGGCTCTGCATCATGGTCGCCACGCGGCTTCGGAAATCGCTGCTCAGGGTAACGGCCGCAGCGTTTTTCGCGCGTGCGAGCGCTGCGGAGGCCGTCTGCGCGTCCGTGTCCTCGAGGAAGTTGACCCATGCGGCCTCGTAGGCGGGCGCCTCGCCAAAGACCTCCTGCCAGGTATTCTGCGTCAGGTAGACATAATTATAGACATAGTTTTCAAACACGGCCTCCACGGTCAGTGATGTCCTGCGCAGATCGCTCGTTTGCAGGGTGATGGTATCGCCCGCCGACAGGTGCAGCGCCTGCGCAAGACCCCGGCTGATGATGCAGCCGCCGTCCTGCGGATATGCAACCGGCGCCTGATCGTGCGTGTGCAGATCGATGAAGCCGTCTACGCTTCCACGCTCCGGGCAGACGACGTTCGTCGTCTTGACCGTGCCGCCGGAGGCGGCGTCCAGACTCTTTTCCGCGACGAACAGGCAGTCCTCCGCGCCGTTTTCTCCGCAGACGGCAAGGAACGCCGTGCGCTCCGCATCGCTCAGCGCGTGCTGGAAGGTGACGGAGGCATCGTAACGGGTGATCTCATCATACTGATAATCGACGACATTTCGGATGGAGTCCTGAATGCCGAAGCCCGTGATCAGCAGCGCCGTGCAGCCGCCGATGCCGATCGTCATCATGATCATGCGCTTTTTATAGCGCAGGATGTTCCGGATCGAGACCTTGTGCAAAAACGGGATCCGGTTCCAGATAAAGGGGAAGCGCTCCAGTAAGATGCGCTTGCCGGCCTTGGGCGCCTTGGGACGAATGAGCTCCGCCGCGGGCCGCTTCAGCTCGGTATGCAGGGCATACCACGTTGCGCCGAGCGCGCACAACAGATATGCGCCCGAGGAGATGATGGCAAGCGGCCAGTCGAAGGCATACAGGATGCCGGCAAAGCCGTACATGATGTTGTACGACTGCCAGATCATTCTCGGCAGGAAGACCGAGCCTCCCGCGATGCCGATCACGCAGCCCAGTACGGAGGCGCTGCCTGCGTAGAGGAAATACTCCATCAGGATCGCGCCATTTGCATAGCCCAGTGCCTTCAAAACGCCTGCCTGCGTCCGCTGCTCATCGACCATGCGGGTCATCGTCGTAATGCAGACCAGCGCAGCCACGGCGAAGAAAAACAGCGGAAACACCGTGGATATGGCGCGCACGATGTCAGAATCGCTCTCAAAGCAGGCGTAGCCGACGTTGCTGCTGCGGTCGAGGACAAAGATATCCGGGTTTTCGAGCTTTGCAAGCTCCTCCTCGCCGTCCTGATACTCCTGCTCTGCGTCCGCGAGCTTCTGCTCGCCGTCGGCAAGCTCCTGCTCCGCGTCCATAAGCTCCTGCTCGCCGTCGGAAATCTGCTGCTTGGCATCGGCAAGCTTCTGCTCCGTATCGGCGATTTTCTGCTCAGCCTCCGCCTTGCCGGAATAATAGTCCGCCCAGCCGTCGGCAAGCTCCTTCTTGGCGTCCTCCAGCTCCTGCCTGCCGTCGGCAAGCTCCTTCCTGGCGTCCTCCAGTTCCTGACGCTTTTCATCGAGTGTTTTTTTCGCGTCGTCCAGTTTCTCCTGATTTTCCCGGAGCGTCTGGTTCGCCTCGCCTGCCGCCTCGTCCAGCTGCGCCTCACGCCCCTCCAGCTGCGTTCTGGCCGCATCCAGCTGGGTCTGCGCCGCGGCGAGCTGCTCACGCGCCGCTGCGATCTGCGCTCTGGCTGCTGCGGCCTCCTCCGGCGTCATCAGGCCGAAGGCGATGGCCGCCTCCACCTCCGCTTCCTTCGCATCGAGTGCGGCTTTCTGTTTGTCCAGCTCCTGTTGCTGCTGCGTGAGCATCTTCCGCGCTTCGCGGATCTGCGCGTAGGCGTCATCCAGCTCCTTGTGTGCGCTTTGCTTCGCCTTTTCAAACTCAGCGGCGTTCTTATCGTAGGTCTCCTGCGCCTCCGCCAGCTTCTGCTCGCCGTCGGCAAGCTCCTGCTCGCCGTCCGTGAGCTTCTGCTCGTTTTCTTCGATCGTCCGCTGGCCGTCCACCAGCTTCTGATAGGCGTCGGCAAGCTCCTGTTCTGCCTCGCGCTTGGCATCGGCGAGCTTGACCTCTCCGTCCTGATATGTCTGCTTGGCATCGGCAAGCTCCTGCTTCGCGTCCGCAAGCTTCTGCTTGGCATCTGAAAGCTCCTGCTGCTTTTCATCGAGCGTCACGCGCGCATCGGAGAGCGTCTGCGCGGCCTCGTCATAGATCCTGTCGGTACGCGCCCGCGCCGTATCCTCGGCAAGCTGCTTGACCCACGGCTCCGCCGCATCGATGCAGGCGGTATACTCGCTTGAGTAGACCTCGCCCTCCCGGTCGGCAAGGCGCAGATAAAGCGCCGTGTCATAGTCCGTCGTGAACGCCTCTGGCAGGACATAGACGAACGACGAGATCGTTCCGCTGCCGACCGAGGTGCTTCCGCGCTCGTAGTTGATGTACAGCACGCTCTTGGTGATGCCGACGATGGTAAATTCCCGGCGGCTGAAATCCTCCAGCGTATCCTCGTCGTTCTTCTCCGTCAAAATGACCTTCTTGCCAAGGTCTGCTTCGGAGTACAGCAGCGCATCTGCCAGACATTCCTCCTCCGTCTGCGGCATTCTTCCGCAGGTCAGCCCCGGCAGGTCGAGCTGAGAGGGCATGGAAATGAAGCGGCACGGCTTCGCCGCCCCGCCTGCAACGGTCGCGAGCGCATCGGCGCTCTTTTCTCCTTCGCAGACCGCCACACGCGCATCGGCGGCGACCTTGTCTGCATCTGTCTCGTCAAATCCGAGGGTACTCACCAGACGGAAATCGTACATCTGGTGCTCCTCGGTGTATTCGTCCAGCGTATGTACCATCGCGGTCTTTGTCAGCCGCAGGCCGCAGAAAAAGCCGACGCCAAGCGCAACGATCGCCATGATCGCCAGAAACCTGCCGAAGCTGCTCCGGATCTGGCGCATTGTCATTTTCAGCATCCCCGTCACCACTCGATGCTTTCCACCGGCACGGGCGCTTCATTGCGCTGCACACCGATGATCTGCCCGCTCTTGACGCGGATGACGCGGTCGGCCATCGCAGTCAGGGCGGAGTTGTGGGTGATGATGACAACGGTCATGCCGTTTTCGCGGCTCTGCTTCTGCAAAAGCGCAAGGATCTGTTTGCCGGTCTGGTAGTCGAGCGCACCGGTCGGCTCGTCGCACAGCAAAAGCTGTGGGCGCTTTGCAAGCGCACGCGCGATGGCGACGCGCTGCTGCTCGCCGCCGGAGAGCTGCGCCGGGAAGTTCTGCATTCGCTCGCCAAGGCCGACCTGCCGCAAAACCTCCTCCGCGGGGACGGGGTTCTTGCAGAGCTGGCCTGCGATCTGCACATTTTCCAGCGCCGTCATGTTGGGAAGCAGATTATAAAACTGGAATACGAAGCCGACCGCATGGCGGCGATAGGTCGTCAGGAGCTTTCGGTTGTAGCCCGCAACGTCCTCACCCGCCAGCAGCACATGGCCGC
>FR887182.1:0-6678 GCA_000436735.1 Firmicutes bacterium CAG:170 | reverse complement strand
CTCGTCAGCCGGTCCATGCCGCCGAGGATGTTCAAAAGCGTCGTCTTACCCGCGCCGGATTGCCCGACGATCACGCAGATTTCCCCCTCTGCGATCGTAAAAGAGGCGTCCTTCAGCGCGTCGATGCGCACATCGCCCATCTGATAGGTCTTACAGACATGGTCAAACACCACAAAATCCTGCATGCAAAAGCCTCCTGCGTTTCTTATGCTTCATATTATCGCATGTTTTTTTGCGATTTGCTTGAATAATTCGTGAACGCAGGCAAAATTTTGGCGCGCTGTCCGCGCCGCATCCCGCGCGGCGCGGCGGCTTACAGCACGAACCGGAACGGACGGATGAGGCTGCGTATGACGGCCTGCAAGGCGGCCTTGAGCGGCGAGCGTTCCGGCGCGATGTACGCCGTGCCCGCTGTTTCCGTGCCGTCCGGCGAGACGAGCCTGCTCTGGCGCATCATTTCCTCCGTCTGCTCCCGCAGCGCGGCGTTCAGCGCAGGGCAGTCCACCAGCAGCATCAGCTCCGTATCCAGACACGCGCTGCGCATATCCCAGTTGAACGAACCGATGAGGCTGAGGCGGTCGTCGATCAGGATGGACTTTGTGTGCATGGAGTCTTCTCCGCTCCATTCGCAGACCCATACGCCGGTTTCCAGAATGGCCTTTTTCTGATTGAGATAGTCGGCGCAGCCCCGCAGATTTGCGCCGCTCTGCGGCGCGTTAGAGAATTGTTTTCAAAATGCAAAAACAGGCTGCGGTAGTCCAGATTGACCGTCCCGATGGTCGCGACCTTGTCGTCGGAGACGAAGCTCTTTGCATGTACAAAGCCGGTCGTGTACTCGTAGATCTTGACGCCGCCTTGTCAAACTCGCCGTTGCGCCGCAGATGCGTGCCGCGGTTGAACAGACTCAACCGCTGGTCATCATCCGTCTTCGGCAGCGTCATCGTGCTGCCGCAGTATTCGCACGTCCCAAAGGTCTTGCCCGCAGAGATCTCAATATTCCCGCCGCACATTTTGCATTTGATAATTGCCATCTTCTCGTCCTTCTTTCTTCGTCAGTTGGGGAGCTTGATATTCGTCCAGTCGGAAATGTCGCATTGACCGTATTAATTGTGGCCAACGGCAACCGCCGTGCCGTCTGCTTTCAGACCGACTGTGTGAGGCCACTCGGTGCTGATTGCCGCAGTATCCGTCCATTCGGAAACATCCGACTGACCGTAGTAGTTGCGATCAGAAGCTGAAAGTTGTAAAGCTGAAAAGCTGCTTCCCGCAAATGCCCCGGAAGAATGCTATATGCCTCATAAATAAAAGACCGCCATCTCGGTGAGCAACAGTTCTCCTTGAGATGGCGGCCTTTTATACGCGGGGAGGTTTGACGCTTACGTCGTGCGAAGCTGTAGGAGTGGGCGGCACGGATACAGGATTGCCGGAGCAGCGGCCTGTCAGTGCGTGCGTGGTGCAGACAAGAGGAAATCCATGCAGCAACCTATTACCGTTGGGAACGGGAATTGCCGCATCCCGGATAGGGCGTCAGCCATACCGCTCTGTCATGTAAAGGCTCATGTGCGATTGGATGCGCCTGGCGGCATCCTCCGCCGTACCCTCGCCGCTCAGCGGCGGGGCGTGTTCTTCCTGGAGGATGCCCATGACGTTTTCGTCACGGCAGCCGAGTCTCCGCCGCACGGTTTTCACGGGCGGAGCTGCGCTCAGCGTTAAAATTCCGTTTGCAGGGTTGATTTCCGGCAGGGTATTTGTTATAGTACAAGCAGATAACAAAACAATTGGATCAGGGATAGTGCGCGCGGGCCGAGTCCCGCAGGCGGAACGGGGTGCAAATCCCCACGAGTGGGTCACTGTGAAGCCCTCCTTGCGGAGGGATCAGTCAGATACGCTGAGCGCTGTCCTGTGCTTGCGCCATCACCGCAGCCAAACAGCATAGGCGTTTTATACGCTTTTGTCCGTGCGGCCAAATTCGGCGCGCACGGCTTTTTGTTTTGTATCGGACGGTGAAAGGAGCTGCAATATGGAGCAGCAGAATGAGCCTCGGCTGACAAAGGCAGAAAAGCGGATCATCGCGGAGCTGCGGCAGTTGAAATACGGAGAAATGCGCATCGTCATGCGAAACGGCGTACCCGTTCAGCTGGAATCGACCCGGAGCGAAAAGCTGGAGGAAAAATAAATACGTCAGGCTGTGAGGCCGGGCCATCGGAAGAACCGACGCCCAAGTGAGTTTCTGGAACCCAGAGACCCGCTTGGGCGTTTTTCTGTGTGCATTCAGCCCAAGTAACCGCTGATCCGATCGTCTGCAGTTACCCGAACGGGCTTTCAGATAGATACAAATTCAGGAAAGGAAACACACCAAATGAAAAAGCGAATTCTATCCCTCTTTCTTGTGCTGGTGATGGCGCTGAGCCTGCTGCCCGCGCAGGTATTCGCAGCAAGCTACACCTTCGATCCCAACGCGACGATCTTTACGCAGAATTTCACGACGGAAACGCCGCGGCCCAATAACCTCGGCGAGTATTTCACCGTGACCTCGACGCCGCTTTCCACGGCGGATCACACCACGACCTGGAACACCGGCAAGAACGGGACCAGCGTCAATGTTTTCAATCAGAACGGCAGCCAGACGCTCGGCGACACGCACGCCGTCCTGACGTTCACCTTCCAGAAAAGCTGCACCTTCTGGTTCAAGCATCTGTTCTCCATCAATTCCCGTTCTCCCTACAGCTACGCCGAGTTGCGTCTTAACGGGACTGCAATCGCCAAGGGAACCAGCAGCAACAAGCTGAAAAGCCCGTACAGTCTGGATGTAAAGGCGGGCGACGTTTTCAAGATTGATTTCTACTCTGAGGACGATTTCGGGACGCCCTGCCAGATGACGCTCAAGAACATCCGCTGCACCGACCTTGCCGCGCAGGACGTGACCGTCTCCTTTGACCCCAATCAATCCAGCACCCGCGGCACTGTCTCCGGCGCGATGGCTGCGCAGACTGTTCCCGCCGGTACGGCGACGGCGCTGAACGCCAACGCTTTTACCAACGTGTATTCCATGAAGATCTCCGGCACAGAGTTCGGCGGAAACGTGAGGTTTCTCGGCTGGAATACTGCGGCGGACGGCAGCGGCGACAGCTATGCCGACGGCGCAGGCATCGCCGTCTCTGCGGACACCACGCTCTATGCGCAGTGGGCTGGACAGAATGTGACGACGCACTTTGAGGCGGGTTATCCGGACGCCCCGGCCATCGCCGACACGATCAGCAGCGTCGGCAGCCAGTACGTCATTCCCGAGCAGCCGACCCGCACGCAGGACGGCGTGGAATACAAATTTGTCGGCTGGTATACGTTCCCCGAGGGCGGTGAGGCCATCACAGAGAAGAATGCCACCTATGGCAAGCCGTATATCGTGCGCTCCATGGCCCGTGCCACGCAGGAGGAAGCAAATAACGGCTCCGTCACCTTCTATGCCCGCTGGGTCAAGCGTCTTAGCGTCAGTTTTGACGGCAACGGCTATACCGGTGCCTTTGGCACGAACAACACATGGTATACCTCTCAGATCGACAACCAGCTCAAGAGCGTGACCGAGAATATGTTCAAGTCCTGGAACATCGGCAAGGTACCGGTCGGAAAGGACTTCGAGGGCTGGTACGTCAAGAACGCCGACGGCAGCTTCGGTGACAAGGTCTATCCGCTGGAAACGCCGTATAACTTCACGGAGAAGATCCCCGGCGACAGCATGACCCTCATTGCCAACTGGGTCGATAAGCCCGTGCAGGATGTCACCGTCTCCTTTGACGCAAACGGCGGCGAGGGTACGATGGCCGCGCAGACGCTGACCGAGGGCAAGGGCACTCTGAATGCCAACACCTTCACGAGAGAAAACTTCCGCTTCGCCGGATGGGCGCTTTCTGCCGCAGGCGAAAAGGTCTATGACGATGGTGCGGCAGTCGAACTGACGGCGGACACCACGCTTTACGCGCTCTGGGAGGCCGTGCAGGCCGACTTGCCCGTCCATTTTGACGGAAACGGCTATCAGGAGTCGATCCCGAACGCCGCCATCGGCGCCGACGGTCATGTGACGCTCCCCACACTCTCGAGCGCCAAATTCCCCTCCGGTCAGAAATATTACGACTGGTACATCGTGCTGGCCGACGGCACGCTTGGCGACCGCGTGACGGCCTCCTACGACTTCAGCGCCTACCGTGAAAGCGGCGTGACGCTCAAGGCCCAGTGGTACAGCCGCAGCTACATCATCTGCTACCACGCCCGCACCGTTGACAGCGGCGTGACGGGAAGCATGGATGATCAGCGCGCGCCCTTCGATCAGAAGATCCACCTTTCCGCCTGCACGCTGATGCGCGAAGGCTACACGTTCGCGGGCTGGTCCACCAGCGCCAGCATCTATGGCAAGGTGGAATATGCCGACGGCGCGGAGCTTCTCCGCGCATGGAGCGACGGCGAGTGGGACGATTGGGAAGACGACTATGTGGACGGCAGCGAGGACGGAGAACACTTCGATCTCTACGCCTGCTGGACCAAGAACATGTCCGATGCGGAAGCGGCTGCCCGTGAAAAGCTGGACGCCGCAAAGAAGCTTCTTGAGAAGACCTATCAGCCCAGCTTCAAAACGGACAAAAACCTTCTGACCATGGCGCAGGCCCGTCTGACCGCTGGTAATGTGGAGGGCGTCACCGTCGCCATGAAGAGCGCGGTCACGCAGAAGGATCTGTTCACCGACGCCCGCGCCGGCATCGATCTGGACGGCACGCTGCATTACAAGTGGAACGACAACGGCAGCACCTCCGCATCCAGCCTCTATTGCCGCGCGACGCTGCTTCTGACCTGCAACGGCTACACCGATGAGGTGCAGGACGCCACCGTCATTCTCGGTCTGGACGAGGACAAGGCGCTCGAAGCGCTCCGCACACAGGGCCGCCGCATCGTCATTCCGCAGGAGCTGAACGACAGCACAACGCTCACCTCCGTCCCTCACTACATGGTGAAGGAGGGTGTAGACGAGAGCACCGTGGATTACAATTCCTCCAGTGACCTGCATCTATGGGCAGAGGTCACATGGAAGTCCTCGAATACCTCTATCATCGGCATCAGCAATAACAATTCCAAGCTCTTCGCACCCTACACCGTGAAGGTCAGCCGTCCGAAAACGGATACGGACGTAACGCTTACCGCTGCGCTGACCTACAGCGGCCGCGACGATTTGAAGGTCTACTTCACCTACACCGTCAAGGTCAAGGGCACACAGAAGGCCATCGACTATCAGGAGGCTCTGGAGCTTTGGCTGGCCGGCGGCAAGGAAGAGCCCTTCGGCGCGCTCTATGTTCCCGCGACTGGCGACCCGATCGACGTAGACAGAGTCGTCACCGACATCCACTTCCCCACCACCTCGGATATGCGCGAGATTTTTGCCGCCAACTATGGTGCGGACTTTGACGGAAAGTACACCCCCATCCTCATCACCAGCAATAATGAATCGGTCGTGCAGTCTCTCGATGCCAATGCCGCCCGCGCATGGGTCTACCGTCCCCTGCCCGGCCAGACAGACGCAAAGGTCACGCTGACCGTCAAGATCCTTTCCCGCCCCAGCGGCTCCGGCAAGGACTATGCGAATATGCAGGTACTCGCCAGCAAGGATATCCCCATCACCGTTCCGGCAATGAGCCAGAGCGACATCGACGCAGCCGCAGCCTTCATGCGGGAGGTCTGCACCGAGGATGTCTACTGGGAGGGTATCCGGAAGGCCAATACGGACCACAGCTTCGTCACCGGCAATCTCTGGCCCTTCATGGAGATCGTTCCGGACGGCAATGGCTACAAGTTCATCCGCACGTCGGCAGAGTCTCAGTGGACGGGCGTGAAGGTGGACGACATCGACGGCTGGTACGATTCCCAGCAGTACCGCTGTTTCCGTTCGAGCGTTCCTTCCGTGGTCGCGCACGAGACGCTGCTTGTCACCAAGCCGCGGTACAACACGCACGTCAAGATCGACAGCGTTCTCACCTACGTCGAGTACGGCAAGTACTATGAGAAGTTCGGCTCTGATCCTGCCTATGCGCAGTTCAAGCAGTTCTACAAGCAGCCAGTGAGCACGGTCGTCACCGTCATCGGCACCACTGGCATTGAGGATCCGTCCATTCAGGATATCACCGTCACTGTCAATGTTACCGGCAGCACCTTCGCGCCGGACTTCACCGACCTGACGGCCGCCTCCTACACCTGCAAGAGCAATGCCTACAAGACCGCTTGGGACGCGCTGGAGTCTGCACTGACCGCCAGCAGCTACACCTACGAGGGCAGCGGCAGCTATGTGACCGCTGTGACCGACGCCGCTGGCTGCCGTCTTGGCAGCGGCGATCCGGCGCACGGCCCCTACTCCGGCTGGATGTTCACCGTCAACGGCAGCATGCCCATGCTGGACTCCGAGACCTATGCCACGCTTGGGAAATACCTTCTTCAGGCAAATGACCGCATCGACTTCTATTATGTGAACTGCCCCACCGAGTCCGGTGACCATAGCTGGACGGAGGATACCGCGCTGCGCCACGAGCCGACCTGTACACTCGACGGCTCTGCATCCTATAAATGCACGATGTGCGGCGATACCAAGACCGAAACGCTGCCTGCCATCGGCCACAAGTACGGCGAGCCGGTTTGGAGCTGGAC
>FR887181.1:19254-20222 GCA_000436735.1 Firmicutes bacterium CAG:170 | reverse complement strand
CGGCTGTGCATCCGCGCTTTCGCCGTCCTGCTCCGCCTGCAAAGCGGCGGACGAGTCCTCGTTCTCGGACTCCGGCTGCTGCGCATCTTCGCCCTCCGGCGCTGCGCCCGTGGCCGCTGCTGCATCTGCATTTGGCCTTTCGAAACGACCGGCCTGTTCGCTGGGGCCGCCGGTGTTCATCGTTCCCATCACGCTCAGATCGAGCGCGGAGGCGTCGATCAGCGCGTCGCTGCTGCGCTGCTCCGCGTCCGTGGAGGGGATCGTCCCGTCCAGCTGTCCCTGGATCGATTCCCCGCGCAGCTTGACGACCTGATAAAGCGTGTCCACTGCGGTCAGATATTCGTCATAGCTGTAAAATGCGGTCGGGTCTGTCTCCACAAGCGTGTCGATCTGGCTGCGGACGCGCGTATAGAATGCGTCGAATGCGCCGCCGGTGATATATTCCTCCACGAGCTGGCGAAGATAGGCGTAATACTGCGCGTGATAGGTCTCGTCCGACATCAGCGTGTCAAAAAAGTCCGTCGCGGAAAAGGCGTCGTCAACGGCACTGTTTACAACGCTGCCGGCGTCGCTGCCGCCCATGCCGCCAAGCGCCAGATTGTAGTCCCACGGGATGAGGTTGAGCTGGCCGCCAGACTCATAGAGATAATAGTTGTGCGCCATGCTGCCGGTCAGACTGTCCTCGTTGACGGAAAAGACATGCACGGCCATATACCGGAGCAGATTGTCGATGTCCATGCTTTCCTCCAGCTCCGTGCCCTCGGAAATGTTTTTCAGCGCCGCAACGACGCGCTTATGATCCTTCTTCGACGTATCCGTGACCTCACCGTCCCAGATCGTCTCATAGCTGTCGAGATCGTCGTCCGTATAGTTCAGATCTGCGCCGCCGGAGGCGCTGCTGAAGCCGCCTCCAAAGCCTTCGCCGAAGTCCGGCATTTCACCGTCCGCCCATTCCGGCGGCTGGCCCG
>FR887181.1:17936-19218 GCA_000436735.1 Firmicutes bacterium CAG:170 | reverse complement strand
GTCGGAGGCGTCCGTATCCGCATCGGTGCCGGTATCTGACGGCTGCTGCTCCGGAGGCGCGCCCATGCCGCCGCCGAAATCAAAATTTATGAAAGGCCCTTTCCCGTATCCGGCCGAAGACTCCGTTGAGGCTTCACCGCTCGAATCCGGCCTCTGAGATGGGTCAAAGGTATCCGGCATCTGGCCTGGGGCGGCGGGAGAATTTGTCTGATCGGTATTTTCCTGCGTATTCGGCGGCGTCATGTTTCCAAAATCCATATCGTCGGTATTGAAATCGCCGAAACCTTTTCCACCGCCGATGTTCATGCTGTCCGGCTTATAGAGCGCGCCGTTTTCCGTGCCGTAATTGCGCAGCAGAAAGCTGTCCTCCACGGCCTCCAAGGCCAGATAGACGCCCCAGTATTCGCCGTTTACGCTGACCTTCGCGTAATTGTAGAGCGAGGCATCCGCGCCGAGATATTGATACATGTCGTAGATCAGGGCTTCCTTCATATTGGTCGCGTCGGCGTAGTTGTTGTTCAGAACGAGCTTATCCAGCCCGAAGCAGGTCTGACCCTCCACATAGTGGTCGAATTCCAGCTTGAAGCTGTTGCGGTCAGTCGTGGGATCGTTGGCGATGTTGCTGAGGCTGGTATTGCCCTTCGGGCGGATGCCGACCTGATAGAAGGTCTTTCCACCGATCTCCGCAGTGCAGGAGTAGTATTCCTCCGAGAGGGCGTTTTCCAGCATGTCGGCCCAGTCGGCTTCGTCCATGAGAATGTTGACGCTGAGCACCTCGCCGGTATCGAAAAGGGCGGTTTCGTATTCCATCGTGACGCCGGAGCCTCCGGCCGCCGCCGTGATGCTCTCGGAAAAGGCCGCCGCGCAGAAGCAGAGGCAGACCGCAATGGCCATCACGGCGGCAACGATTCGGGTAATATGTCCGGATGCGATCATGCTTCTGTCTCCTTATCCCATGTATTCGCCGTTGTAGCTGACCAGCGTGGCGTTTCCGATGCCGGGAAGCCTCGTCAGCTCGTTTACAAAGGCCGCTTCACCGCCCTTGGTGCGCAGCTCCGCCGTCAGCTCAATGCCGGAGGCGTTGACGGTCTTAGCCTTCACGAGGCAGTGCTTCGTGTTTTTGCCGACGATGTCGAGCGCCGCCTTTTCCGCAGCCTCGTCCGCGCAGTTCACGACCAGCAGGTACGGGCTTTCATGGAGCTTGCGGTTTGCGAACAGGAGCAGGATCACGCCGATGATGGCCGAGCCGATCACGGCCAGCGGGATCATGCCCGCGCCGATC
>FR887181.1:8719-17897 GCA_000436735.1 Firmicutes bacterium CAG:170 | reverse complement strand
CCTGCCGCCAGCGACCAGAACAGAGGTCGAGGATCGCGTGGCCGGACTGGACGCCGGGGCGGACGACTATCTGCCGAAGCCCTTTGCCGCCAGCGAATTTCTGGCGCGCGTCCGGGCGCTGACCCGGCGCAGCGGCGGCTACGCACCCGCGCTCCTGCGGCTCGGCAATACGACGCTCGACTGCGGGCAGTACACGCTGTCAACGCCCGCCGGGAGCCTTCGGCTCAATAATAAGGAATATCAGCTGATGGAGCTGTTCCTGCGCCATCCGCGTCAGGTCTTTTCTTCGGAGCATCTGATGCAGAAGCTCTGGAGCATGGACTCGGCGGCGGAGATGGACGTGATCTGGACGTACATCGGCTTTCTGCGGAAGAAGCTCAAGCTTCTGGAGGCGGACGTGGAGATCCGCACCATTCGCGGCGCGGGCTATGCGTTGGAGGAGCTGTCATGCTGAAAAAGGTACGCTGGCGCTTCATCGGCTCCGCCATGGCCGCGTTTACGGCGGTCATTCTGATACTGCTGCTCGTGCTCAACATCTGGAATTACCGCAGCGTCAGCCATCAGCAGGACGACGCACTGCAAATGCTTTTGAATACCGAAAATGGGGGAGAGACCCCGCCGGAGAAACCGGACGGTGCGGAGCCGCCTGAAGCGCCGGACGGGACGCAGCTCCCGGCTGCACTGCTGCCCGACAGCTGGCGGCAGTTTTCCCGCGAGGTGCAGTATTCGTTCCGCTATTTTTCCGTGCGCTATGACGCGGACGGCACACAGGAAGGCGTGAACTGCACCGCCGTTGCGTCCATCACCGAGGAAGCGGCGGCAGCGTATTCCGACACCGTCCTTGCGGGAGGAAAGACCTCCGGCTACTACGCCGGATACCGCTTCCGCGTGCAGAGCACGGCTGACGGCACGACGGTGATCTTCCTCAATTCGGAACGGGAGCTGCAAGCCGTCCGTTCGCTCCTGCTGCTCACCATAGCGATCGCCTGCGGGTGCCTGTTGGGTGTGTTTGCGCTCGTGCTGCTCTTCTCCCGGCGCGCCATCGCGCCCTATCTGCGCAATCTGAGCGTTCAGAAGCAGTTTATCACGAACGCCGGACATGAGCTGAAAACGCCGCTGACCGCGATCTCCACCAGCGCGGACGTGCTGGCGATGGAGTATCCCGGCGACGAGTGGGCGGAGAACATTCAGGCGCAGTCGGCAAGGCTGGCGCGGCTGATCGCGGATCTTGTGACGCTCTCGCGTCTGGACGAGGAAAATCCGTTCCCGGAAAAGACGGAATTCTCTCTGAGCGACGCCGTCTGGGAGATCGCGGAGCCGTTTTCTTCGCTGGCTGCCGCGAAGGGGAAGCGGTACTCACAGGAGATCGAGGACGGCGTCCTCCTGACCGGCGAACGGCAGGCCGTGCAGCAGATGGTCTCCATTCTGCTGGACAATGCCGTCAAATACTCCGACGAGGGCGGCAAAATTTCGCTCCGCGTCTCCAAGGCAGGAAAAAGGGCACAGATACAGGTGTTCAACACCTGCGCCGGCGCAGAAAAGCTCGATATTTCCCGCCTGTTCGACCGGTTTTACCGCGCGGACGAGTCGCATTCCAACGCCGTCGGCGGCACGGGCATCGGCCTGTCCATTGCCAGAGCGACCGCCGAGGCCCACGGCCCCCCCCCCGACCCCCCGCCCCGCCCGCCGAGGCCCACGGCGGCAGCATCCGCGCCGAGATCGCGGACGGCGGCATCCGCTTCACGGCGCTTCTGTGAATATGCAAAACGCCCATGCGTGCGCATGGGCGTTTGCGCGTACCGGGCAGCATAAGGTCGGCCGACGCGGGCGTATACAGCCGGAAATACGCAGCCTGTGCCGCTGCGGGCGTAATTTTTCCTTGGGAATTCCCGGAGAAGGTGCTATACTATCTCTGACAGTTCTGCATCGGGAGGTGGGCGCATGGCGGACGGCGAACGCTGCTATCAGATCTTGCGCGGCAGGCTTTATCAGCGCCTGCCGCTGCTGGCGCTGCCGCTGGGCCTGCTCGAATGGCGAGAGGGCAGTGCGCCGGGAACGGACGGAACATTTTTCTATGCGCCGGAAGCGTGGCTGCATGCGGCGGTGAAAACGCCCGGAGACGCGGAAAAGGTGCTGCTGCACAGCGTCCTTCACGCGATGCTGGGCCATCCGTGGCTGCCCCGTCGAAACCGGGACGCGGCGCGCTGGTCGCTGGCGTGCGACATGAGCGCCGAGCTTCTGCGCCTGCGGCTGCTGGGTCTTCCGCTGGAGAGCACCGCCGGAAGGGCGTTTTACGCCTGCAAAAACGGAACGGCATTTTCCGCAGCGGCGGTCTATGACCAGCTGGGGCCGGACTTCCCGGTGCGCGCGGAGGAGCTGACCGCCGCCTTCCAGCGCGACAGCCACGCCTTCTGGGAGAAGACGACAATCCAAAGGCAGGCAAACGCTGGCTCCGGCGAGGGCGAAGGGCTTCCGGCGCTCTGGAAGCGGCAGGGCGAAAGGCTCCGGCCGTATATGCAGCCAGAGCGGCCAAAGATCGGCTCCGGATCGGCGCATCAGCGCCTGAGCGTGCAGGACATTCCGGAAAATCAGACGCGCTTTGCCGCGCTGCTGCGGGAGTTTTCCGTTGTGCGGGAGAACCGCCATGTGAGCGACGCGGATTTTGCATATTCGTGGTACGCCTACGGCATGGAGCACTACGACGGAATGCCGCTGATCGAGCCGCTGGAATACTCCGAGGAACGGAAGCTTCGGGAGCTTGTCATTGTGCTCGACACGTCGGCCTCCTGTTCGCGCGGACTGACGGCGTGGTTTCTTGGCGCAGTTCATGCGATCCTATGCCGGGAGCGGCTGTTTTTTGAGCGCTTCCGGCTGCATATCCTACAGTGCGACTGCGAGGTGCAGCAGGACACGCTGCTGACAGATCTGGATGAATTTCAGTGGTATATGGAGCATCTTGCGCTTTATGGCGGCGGAGGAACGGACTTCCGTCCGGCGTTTGCATACGTTGACCGGCTGATCGCGCAGGGAGAGCTGCCGCAGCTTGGCGGCCTGCTCTATTTTACGGACGGCTACGGCGTCTTTCCGGCGGAAGCGCCGGAATATCCGTCCGCATTTGTCATGCTGCAATACCGCTACGACGATATCAACATACCGCGCTGGGCACAGACGCTTGTGCTGGATGCGGACAAGCCGGGGAGGGACGAAGGATGGATATAAGGCAGGCCAAGGAGGAGCTGCGGCGGATGGTGCTGGCCTACACGGAACGGACGGAGGACGGCCAGCTGCGCATTCCGATGCTGCATCAGCGGCCGGCGCTGCTGATGGGGCCGCCGGGCGTCGGCAAGACGGCAATCTTGTCGCAGCTTGCGGACGAACTGCACATCGGACTGGTCGCGTACACCATGACGCACCACACGCGCCAGAGCGCGCTCGGACTGCCGCTCATTCGGGAGAAGCAGTACGGCGGAAAGACCTGCTCCGCGACGGAGTATACCATGAGCGAGATCCTCGCGGCTGTCTACGACCGGATGGAGCAGACCGGAACGGATCGCGGGATCCTCTTTCTGGACGAGATCAACTGCGTCTCGGAGACGCTGATGCCTGCCATGCTCCAGCTGCTGCAAAGCAAGCAGTTCGGCACGCATCGCCTGCCGGAGGGCTGGGTGATCGCCGCCGCCGGAAATCCGCCGCAGTACAACCAGTCCGCGCGGCTTTTTGACACGGCCACGATGGATCGTGTGCGGCTGCTGGAGATCGAGGAAAGCTATCCCGTTTGGCGGAGCTATGCGCACGCGCGCGGCCTGCACCCGGCAATTCTTGCCTATCTGGAGCTGAATCCGGAGCATTTTTACTGCGTGGAGCCGCATGCGCACGGGCGGAGTTTTGTGACCGCGCGCGGCTGGGAGGATCTCTCCGAAACGCTTTGCAGCTACGAACGGCTGGACTTTCCGGTCGAAGAAAGCCTGTTCGGAGAATTCTTGCAGCATCCGCAGATCGCGGCCTCATTCGGAGCGTTTTTTCGCCTGTTTTCCGCCTGCCGGGAGCAGCTGGATGTGACAGCGGTGCTTTCCGGCGCGTCGGCGGAGGCTGCGCCCGCGCTTCGTGCGCTTCGGTTTGACGGGCGGCTGGCCGCAGTGGAATTTTTGCTGCATACGCTCACGCGCGAGCTTGCGCAATGGCGCGCGGACGCTGCGCTCACGCAGAGTCTGAAAAGCTTCCTTGCCGCGCTGCAAGCGGAGGCGGAGCCGCTGGCCGCAGCGCGCGGGAACCTTGCCCGAAGGGAACGCGCCGTGCAGATCCGCAAGGAGTGCGGCGCTCTATCCGCGGAGGAAGAGGCGGCGGAGCGGCGCTTTTCCGCCTGCGTCCACGCGCGGCTCGATGGCGCGCAGGAGCTGTCCGCGCTGACGGAGGAAAAGAATGTCCGCGCAGCGGAGCTGGAAAAGCGCGGACAGACGATCGCGGCGCATCTGGAAAACGCGATGCGCTTCGTGCGTGAGACCTTCGGGGCCGGGCAGGAGCTGCTCGTGTTCCTCACGCAGCTGGATACCCTTCCGGAGGCGCGGCGCTTTTTGCAGCGCAGCGCGGCCTACGCGGAGCTGTGCGGAGAAGTCCTGCCGGAGCAGATGACGAAGGAGCTGATGACGAAGGAGCTGTAGATTTTGAAACATATTAAGCCGGCCGCCCGAAGGACGGCCGGCTTCGTCTGTGGAACCGAGATACCGAAAAAGCCGCCGCTGAAAATCGTTTTCACAGCATCATGATACAAAAAGCAGCCCGCAGGCCGGAGCCTGTGAGCTGCTTTCCTTGTATTTTGCGCGTTACTGCACCCGATACCCGGTCAGGATCATACGGAGGATTCTCTGCCAGAAGGTATGATCGTCCGTGCTGTAATACTGACTGTCCGGGATCTCATGAAAGGATACGATCCGGTTCTTCTCGTCCAGCCATGCTTCATACCAGACCTCTGTTTTTTCGGGCATACCGTTTCTCCTTTCATGCCGGAGGCTGCCGCCACATCAATTCGCCGCAGCGCTTCTTGCTTCGAGCGCCTTTTGATCGCACGCGGCTTTCAGATCGTCGATATACGCCTGATCGTTCAGCGCTTCGTCTGCTGCGTCCGCCGGGAATTTCGCCCGGATGTCGTCGGAATAGCTGCCGTCGCTTGGCTCCCAGTATTCCTCCAGCGTGTATTCGCCCGAGGCGCTGACCGCGAACGTGATCGCGGTCGGAACATAGCTCCCGCTCTCCTCCGTAAGCGTCTCTCCGTCCACGCTGTACGCTTCCTGAAGCACAAGCAAATATACCGTGATCTTCTCAGCGCCGAATCCGTCTTTTTGCAGAATGACATGGCTCTCCACGTGAATTTGGCCATCCTGGGCAATGTCCGCATGGTAGTCTAAGATAGCTTTGCTGATCGCCGCATCCAATTTCTGCTTGTCCGCTTCGGCAGCAGCCAGCATATCCTTTGTCGCTTCGCTCTCAGTGGGCTGCTCCGGCGCTTGCTCCGACTCGCTTGGAGCTGCGGGCTGGGCGGGCGCCGCATTGGGAAGAATTTGCTCCGGCGTGGTATCTGTCGGGTCAGAGGCAGGCTCCGTGCTGGAAACGGCGGCATCGGCCGGTTCCTCGGTCTTGGAGTCCGCCGGGTCGGTCAGAAAGCAGCCCGCGAGAACGACACAGAGGGCAGCCGCCAGAAGGGTGACCCAAAGGGTAGGCTTTTTATAGTTCATAACAGATTTGACACGCTCCTTTACGCCGATCTCGCCGAAGGCAAGCGGACAGGCCGCAATTCTGCGGCGGTTGACACTGCACGAGACAAGCGCCTGCATATAATCCGCGCGCTGTCCGCACTCCAAATCTTGAATTACCTTTTCATCACATGCCAGCTCGATATCCCGGCACAGCAGCACATAGCTGAGCCACATCAGGGGATTGAACCAGTGGATTGTCAGCAGCAGAAAGCCGAGCGGCTTCCACAGGTGATCTCCGCGCCGCAGATGGGCCTGCTCATGGGCAATGACATACTGCCAGCCGCAGCTGTCCATGTGGTAGGGAAGATAGATCTTCGGGCAGATTGTCCCAAGCACGAACGGTGAGTCGATGCGCTCGGACTGATAAATATTGCCCCGCAGGCGGACGGCCTCGCGGACTCTGCGGTGCAGGCAGAGGCTGCTGACCGCGCCGTACAGAAGCAGTACGGCGGCTCCGGCCAGCCAGACCCACGCGAGGATCGTCCAGATCGAAAGCGGGCTTGCAGCAGCGCCGGAGGCGGCTGCCGCCGTGGTACCGATTGCCGGAGCGGCTGCGGTCTGGACAGGCATGTTCGTGACTGCCGGGCGGATGACCTCCGTGCGCGGGAGCAGGCTCAGCATGCTTTCAATGGAGAATGGGAGCAGCAGCCGCACGGCCACAAAGCCCCAAAGCAGCACGTTCGCCCATTTCGGCGCTCTTTTCAGGCAGCACCGCAGCAGCAGGACCGCCGCCGCGACCCAGCTTGCCGCGGCGCTCATATTCAGGATTTTCAGAAAGATCGCGCTCATTGTGTTTCTCCTCTTCGGATGCGGTCGATCATCTGCTGCACCTCATCGAGCTCGCGCTCGGACAGATCCTGCCGCTTGGTAAACGCGGCGATAAAGGTAGGCAGAGACCCTTCGAATTTCTTTTCGACCAGCTCGTCGATCTCGCAGGCCTGCGCCTCGTCCTTGGAAACGAGCGAGGTGACCAGCCCGTTTTCATTTTTCAGAATTCCGCGCTCACCGAGCCGCTTGATGATCGTGTAGGTCGTCGTGCGCTTCCAGCCCAGCTGCTCCAGACACAGCTTTGCAAGCTGCGCCGCAGTGACCGGCTCATGCTTCCACAGGATCAGGCAGAAGCGATATTCGCCTTCATGAATTTTGGGTACCTCCGTATTCGACACCTCCTTTGTCTACTTCTGTAGAATGTACTTGTATTCTACACAAGTAGACACAAAAAGTCAACAGGCTTTTGTAAAATAGTTTTCCGGCAGAAAAGAGAATAGGCGGGAGCGGAAGGCGAAAATGGCAGCGGAATAAAAAGCGCCTCCGGCTGCGAATGCAGCTGGAGGTGTTTGCAGGCATCGCTTACATACGCAGGCCGCCCTCCGTGTGCTGTACGGAGAGCGGCCTCTGAATCACATCAGTATTCGTAGGATTCCGGCATGATGATCGCTGCGAGCAGATAGGCCCAGATGCCGATCGTTCCGGCGAGGGCGAGGACGACGACGATCAGACGGACGACAGTGGAGTCTACGCCGAGATAGTGGGCGAGACCGCCGCAGACGCCGCAGATCTTTTTATCGATCGATGCTCTGCAAAGTCTTTTGGGTTCCATATAAATTCTCTCCTTTTTGTGTATGGCGGGAAATTCTCTCCTTTTTGTGTAGGGCGGGCTCAGCCGCCGCCTTCTGCGGCGGGCGGAACCTCTGTCAGAATTCCAAAGTGCGCCTTGACGGTCAGGATCCGCAGGACGCTCTCGTTAATGCGCGCCTCGGTCAGCGTGCCGTTCTGCACGGCGGCAAGCACGCCGTCATAGGCAGCCTGAAGGTCATCGGGCATGAGCACCATGTCCACGCCCGCGCTCAGCGCCTGCACGGCGGCCTCTGCGGAGGTGTAATGATCGGTGATGGCGCCCATGTTCTGCGCATCTGTTATTATGACGTTCTGAAAGCCCAATTTGTTCCGCAAAAGCTCGGAAACAATTTTGGACGAGAGATCGCCGGGCGTTTCGTCGCCGGTGACTTCCGGGACGCTGAGATGCGAGACCATGACAAAGGCGGCTCCGCTCTCGATGCCGGAGGCAAACGGCAGGAAGTCGCAGGACTCCAGCTCCTCGAGCGTTTTACTCAGCGTGGATGTGCCGTAGTGATCGTCGGTCACGGCGCTGCCGTAGCCGGGGAAGTGCTTGAGGCAGGAGACAATCCCATTGTCCTGAAGGCCGCTCAGCGCCACGGAGACCATGGACGCGCAAAGCTCCGGGTCCGTGACGAAGGAGCGGCTGCCGATCACGTTGTCCGTCCTGCCGCCGGAGACGTCGGCCACCGGCGCGAAATCGAGGTTGAAGCCAAGACCGGTCAGCATTTTGGCGACTGTATTCATGGCGTTGTAGAGCGAAGCCGGGTCTCCGGCCTCACCGTAGGACTGCATCCGGCCGACATTGGTGCCGCCCAGAGCCTCGTTGGAGCCGACGCGGCTGACGGTGCCGCCCTCCTCGTCCACGCCGAGGAAGAGCGGGATGCGGGAAAAGCCCTGTACGCCGGTCAGCATCTGCACGACCTGATCGTGGTCCTCCAGATTCTGCGCAAAGTAGATCAGGCCGCCGACGGGCTTGAGACCGATGGCCTCCTCCGTGGCGGGACCGGCCTCTGTGACCTTCGGGTAGCCCGTCAGGGACTCCGGCGTGACGAAGAAGAGCTGCCAGAGCTTTTCCTCCAGCGTCATTGACGCCAGCGTATCCGAGGCCAGCTTTTCCGCGGCGTCCTCCGACGGATCGGGCTGCTCCGGAACAGGCTCCGGGTCCGGATCCGGTGCAGGCTCCGGCTCCGGGACGGTGTCCTGCGCGGGCAGATCGCCCTCATAGGCCTCCTCCCGGTCCGGCTCTACGGTGTTTTCCCTGTTATTATCGAATACGGCATTTGTTTCCAGCGTGGAAACGGTATCCGGCGCTTTTTTCTGCGGCAGCGCCTGAATCAGAAGAAAGGCTGTGCCACCCAGCAGCGCCAGGCATAAAAGAAGGACGAGCGGCGTCAGCGGGGAAGATTTTTTTCTTTTTCTCATGGGTACGCCTCCTGTTCAAAGGGCAAAAGACGGCGGGTCACTTATGGTAAAGGGAATGCGTCTGGTAGACCGGCTCGAAGGTGACGTTCGCGCCGAGCTTTTTGAACACATTTTCATCGACCGGCGAGAGGATCACCGAGGAATGCACCTCGCTGCCGCGCAGTCCGGCCAGCGCCTCCATCGCCAGCTCGGCGGTTGGGTTGGTGACGGCGCTCATGGACAGCGCGATCAGCACCTCGTCGGTGTGCAGGCGCGGATTGGAGTTGCCAAGGTGCTCGACCTTCAGATGCTGAATCGGCGCGAGGACCATCGGGGAGATCAGGTTGACCTTGTCGTCGATCCCAGCCAGAAGCTTGAGCGCGTTGAGCAGCGCCGCGCACGAAGCG